>JBBARF010000016.1:0-41488 GCA_040399925.1 Bacteriovoracaceae bacterium | reverse complement strand
CAGGACTTGTGAAGCGTTAATTGTCCGAGGAGGCGTCAACAAACTGAAAAGATTCTGACTCTGCCATTCTAGTCCAAAACTTTCTCCAATCCATTCTTCTCCATTCTGATCTCTTACGGTGAGGTAGCGATGAAGAAATGAAAAGTCATGAAGGTTCAGACGTTTTTTGTAAACCCGTGCCACTCCTGCGTGACGTTTATCCTTCAGACCGATTTCCTGCACGCACTCAAGACGATCTTCTTTGGCCAATCGGGGAAAGAGATCGCCATGAGATTCGATAACAACGAGTTGAAAAAAATCTTTTTTATAAAGTTCAGATAAAATTCGGTCCAGGACAATTCCTGTCGGAAAATAAAGAAAGTAAGTATCGGCCAATGGGAGATCGTCGGTCAGGAGATTTTTGTGCTGAAACTCAATATTGGTGATCCCCAGAGTTTGCGCCATCTGGATCCCTGCTTCTAAACGGGGAGCAGAGAATTCAACGGCAATAGATTTTGATTCAGGATAGAGGAAAGAATAAATGAGACAGCCCTGCCCCATCCCCGCTCCTAAATCTGCCAGGACTCCCGGATTATTTAACGCCGAAAAGATCGTAGTGAAATCATCCGAGGATGTATAAATGGCTTCAAAACTAGAACCTTTATAATCTCCATTAAGACCTGCAACTCTTGGTTCAACCTCGTTGAAATGATTTCGAAAGAGTTCATGCCAATTCATTAATAGACACCCACAACGGTAGATAAGAAGAGCTCGTAGTTATTCCCTTCTCGACCTTCAAGAATATAGTTTCCGCGAATACCCCATGAAATCGGGATAAAAAGCCGCAAGAAGTTTGTTTCCATGTGAAGTTCCCAACCTGTCGACGAAGCGTTGTACCCAAACGTGCGGTATCGGCCTCGCAAACTATCGTAGAACACATTCAAAGAAATCCGTTTGAGATAAATGTAACGAGACCAATGAACATCAGGAGTCAAAAGGGGAAAAATATAGTTTCCGGAATACTTGGTAAACTCCTGAAGGAAGACGTTTCGAGTTCCTCGAGGATAGAAAACATAACTAGAGTACTGATAAAAATTATCTCTTTGTCTCTCGTAAGCAAACTGGTGATAAAACGAGTGGTGATTAAATAATCCAGGAAGAAAGAGACGTGAATCAGCGGTCTGAAGAGATCCTCTCTCACCATTACCAGTAATATCTTTACCCTCTTCTACGTGTCCGGCAAGAACCAGTCCCCACGGTGGAAGAATATCTCTCTTCGCTGTACGAGCGAGAACGGAGTACTGAGCATGGGCACCAGGCGAGAACATTGCTCCGCCAGTGATTTCGGTGCGATCATTGGAAAGTTTGTTGATAACTTTAATGACTTTAGAAAAAGCACGGAAAGAAAAATTGTGAACAAAGCGACCAGTAATTCGTTTCCATGGAACAGAAACTCCTGCTTCGGCCGTTCCCTCTTCCCATTTGTCTGTAACTTCAACTCCACCACGACGGATTTCCTGTCTGCGTCCTCCGTAGGCCGCTCTTAAATCAAAAACAGTATAATTCTGAGACCAAGTTCCAGAAACAAATCCTGTCATGGCCCTTTCGTTGAGGTTGTACTCTCCACCTGCGGCCAGTGAGAATTTATTCATCACATCGCGGGAAATAGCCGACGCGGTAAGAGTAGATGAAAGAGGAGGGGCCAGAAGGATCCATGAGTGTAAATTGATAGCCTTCTTGAATTGATCGTAGGGCGTAACTTTATATTCCTGTTTCTCAAGGAGATCACTTTCAAATTTGAGCTTATCTTCTCCCGCCCCAAACTTTTCATAGAAAGGGATAAAGCTATCAGATGAAGCCTGCTCTTCTTCCCAAGGCAGCTCTTTTGTCACAACGTTCATCCCGTTAGCGGTGTAATCGTTATAGAAAAGTTTGCCTTGAAAAAGTTTAGGCGCGTAAGCTCCGAAGGCAGCACTAGTAATCTGTCTTAAGGCCCCATTTTCAACTAAAAAGACGTTATCGATACCTGACTGAGGGCTTTCAATAAAGATGTGCCCTTCTTCGACTGAGACAAATCCAAGATTTTGAATTGATTTCTGCAAAAGAACTTCTTCCACCTGACTGACCAGCGAGAATTTAACCAGGGATTTCTGATCATCATGATCTTTAGTGACCATTACAATTTCAAAATCATTAATCCAGTCCATTGATGTAATGATCTGATCTTTGGGATAAGGGATACGAGTGATCTCTTTCCCTTTAGGTGTCAGTACTACAATGGATTGATGCTGTTTTGTGTTCCAATCAACCGCGAGTATCTTCTGTCCATCATGATCAAGCACGGCCAGACGAAATTTAGTTTTTCGAAGATCGAGGCGATGGCTTTTCGTTTCCAAATCAAAAACGCGAAGGCGTACGAAATCACGGTAGCCCCAACGTGGATCCAGTTCGTACTCCAAATAGGCCATACGATCGCCACGAACTTTATAGGGATACTCATTCATCAAAACGCCGGGATAAAAGAGTGTGTCATCTTTCTCTTTTCCGACTCTAACGAAATGATCGATATGAGAAAGACCCCGTTTTAGAGCGATGACTGTTCCGTCACGCTCAACTTGTGGAAAATAATAATTGGTCCAACCTGGACGTGGCGCCATGGAAGTCACCGCATAAGGAGTAGGCTTGAGTTGTTGAAATTTGTCATCCCACTGCCGGATCATGTCCTTTATGGTTTTTTTATAGAATTTCTCAAAGGATTCTTCGGCGTGATAAGCATACGAATTATAAAACGTCAGAGGATTGAAAGAATTGACGGCTGCACTGTTTATCAGTTTTGAAAGGAACAGATCTCCATACTGATTACGAAGATAGGTCGTATAAAAGTAACCATACACGTAATGATTCGGAATCCAGTTTTTATAAGAACCGAGATGGGCCTGATCGTAATCAAATCTTTTCCCAGATAGAAGAAGCGTTCTTAAATCCCTTTCAAACAAAGGAATTCTTCCGCGTCCACCCTTCGTCAGGGCCGTTTCCATCCCAACAGCATCACCTTCTAAGAACCATGGTGGGGCCGTCAGCCCCAAACCAATCGCCTGTCCGATCTCACCAAACAGATAGCCCAGAACCTTGTTAAACCCTCGACGGGTTTTCTGAAATTGAACAACATGGCGGAACTCATGAATAGAAAGAGTTTTGAGCCATTCAGTATTTGAGAGTTCAGGATCAATCGCTGGTGTCACATACCACTCACTCCGTCTGGGTGCGAGGGTTACAAACCCATTGGACATGGTTGACTGATTCTGAAGGATCAATGAAATTTTTGCAGGGTCAACTTCCAGTGAACGGGTTACATAGGGATAAGCTTTTTCTAAAAGATGGGCCACACGCTGAGCTTCTTCCAGAATATCTTCTGAAAAGATGATCTCAAAATGTTCCGTGTCGATTTTTTGCCACTCCATCTTCGAGGGATTTTGCTGATAATCAACAGAATTTGGGGGAGCTTCAAGAACAACGGCCAAAGTATTAAATGACAGGAATAGAAGTAAGAGGACGATGTATTTCATTTGATCCCGCTCAAGTTTTTCATCTCATCCCAGAGTGCCTGGGAAACAATTCCCATGGGCTGCTTTCTCAAACGAATGAGATAAATCGGCAGTTCTCTTGGTTTAATAGACTCAAAGTTCATAATTGTTAATTTTTTATCTTTAATTTCGTTAATGATTGTATGTTCGGCCATATGTCCCCAGCCGAGACCAGCAATGATGACATCTTTTTTAAAATTCACATCCGAGAGGCGCCATTTTTTTCCACCCTGAAGAAGACCAAAAGTTGTCCCCTTCTCACCAGACTTATCTCCCACGATAATCTGCTCAAATTCGAGTAGATCCTTCTCCCCTGAAATTTTATTTTCACGATAAACTTCAGCATTCATCACAGGAAGCATACGGATAGTACAAAGAGGGAGCATTTCTAGTTGAGCGGAGTCAGTAATAAAATGAGTCACTCCAAACTGAGATTCTCGGTTCAAGACCTGTCTTTCGGCCCCTGATAAAATTTCGAATCCAAAACTCAGTTTAGTATTAGAGAACTTGCTGTTGAATGTTTTAAATAATTTGAGAAGGTCTTGCAGTGGTGAAATACCATCAATTGAAATGGAAATTTCGAGCTCTTCATTTTTCCGGAAACTGGAACTTAATCCTTCAAGCTCCTGCATACCCTGATAAACTCTGAGTGATCGATCCAAAAATGTCCGACCATGCTCCGTGAGTTCTGGCCGGTATAAACTACGATCAAAAAGCTCCACTTCCATTTCTTCTTCAAGTTTCTTGATAGAAAGACTTATGGCCGGTTGCGTTTTATGCAACTCGGCGGCGGCTGCTTTGAAGCTTCCAGTCTGCACAATCTTATGGAAAACGAGGACTTGCTCGAAAGTCATATGTATAATTATTTTTTATATTGTTCATCAGTAAATCTGTCTTTTATTTAATCAAAATCTCCCTCATGATGGAAGCATAAAATGGTCACCTCACTGCTTTTAAAGGAGCTTACGATGAAATCTTTCTTGGCCTTATGCCTGACGTTCACAACTGCTATAGCTTTCGCTCAAGACAAACCAATCATGGAAACTCTTAAAGTAGATGCTGCTGCTACTAAAGTTGCTTGGGAAGGAAAAAAAATTACTGGTAAACACAATGGAACAATCGCAGTGAAAAGTGGATCACTCACTTTCAAAGGCGAAGTGATCAATGCTGGAGAAGTTATTGTCGATATGAAAACTATCGTTGTAACTGACATTCCGACTGATACAAAAGAAAACAAAGAAACTAACGCTAAACTTGTTGGTCACCTTTCTTCTCCAGATTTCTTTGATGCGCTCAAATATCCAGAGACTAAGCTTGTGATCAAGTCTTCTGAAAAAACAAAAACTGGTCTTAAAATCACTGGTGACTTAACGATGATTGGCAAAACTAAGCCTGTCACTTTCGAACTTGCGACGACTAAGTCTGGAGACAACTTCAAAGGTACGGGAACAATCGTTATTGACCGTACTCTCTGGGACCTTAAGTATGGTTCTGGAAGTTTCTTTAAAGGTCTAGGCGACAAGGCAATAAACAACGAATTCACTCTGGCAATCGAACTGATAGCTAAAAAGTAATCTTCAGGGGCCTTCGGGCCCCTTTTTTTTTCACTCGATTGTGGCCTCAAAAACAGCTACAATTCTCTTATGGTTCGTCTCTCCCTCCTTCTACTTTTGTGCGCGGTTTTAAGTCAGGCGCAAGCTGCGACCATCGCTATTATTGATACCGGTTTTGATCTGGATAATGAATTTCTCAAACCCAAAATTCTTAAACAAGAAACTGATGAAGAAGGAATTAATCCGAGTTTGAAGGATTTCAGTGCATGGAACTTTCATGACAACTCTCATTTAAAAACTCCTGTTATCAGGGACCAATCGGCCCTACAAGAAATTCTCCTGTACCGAAATCTTCGGGCCAAGGGTCATCAGGAAGGACTTTCACTGCAAGAGTTTGAATGGTTTAAAAATCATAGTTCGGACAAGGCCTTCATGGATCAAGTCCGTCGTTTCAAAAAACACTCTCATGGAACTTTTGTCGCGGGAATTGCTCTTCGTGAAGGTGAGAATATTCAGATCTTCCCTATTCGCGGGCTTAATATTCCTAATCCTGTAGTGGCCGTTGGTTCGACTCCTGAAACCAAGGAAGCGCTGCTGGCCCGTACGCCGGAAGAAAGATTCAAAGAAGAAATTAAGAACTCGATTAAACGTGTCACAACTAAATTTTCTAAAATCTGCCGTTATCTTTCCTTAAACGGGATTGAGATTGTGAATGCTTCTTACGGCATCACTTATAAAAACACCATGACCAGATTTCGTGAGTCTTACAAAGAACTTACCGGAAAAAGAATTGATGATCTAAGATTACAGATAGAATTGAATCAGTATTTCGAGACTCTTTATCAGAAGAGCGAAAAAATTATCAACAAATATCCTAAAATGCTTTTTATCTTCTCTGCCGGAAACTCAGGTCTGGATAACGATCGTTTTCATCACTACCCTTCACGAATTAAGCTTCCAAACACTATCGCGGTAGCGGCGATGAATGGTAATTATCTTGCCAATTTTTCAAACTATGGTGAAAAGAATGTCGATGTTGGTGCTCCAGGGGTCGCAATTCTTTCTCTGGTCCCTCGAGTTTATTCAAAAGATGGCCAGGATGTGTACTCTCCCTCTAGTGGAACATCCATGTCGGCGCCCTTTGTCTCAAATTTAGCGGCGCAAATCCTGAATACGAATAAAAAACTCACTCCGACAGAAATCAAAAGAATTATTTTAGAAACAGGTACGGAAGAAGTTCATCTCAAACAAAAACTCACCTCTGGGAATAAAGTTGATAACGAGAAGGCGATTAGAGCAGCGCTTCTTTCAAAAGAGATGGGACTAAATGAAGCGATTAACTTAGCTCTTTCTAATCTTATACCAATGGAAGACAAGGTCAGCTTCGGTCAACCTCCGGCGATTTCACCGGAGACCATTCAAAAAGATATCATGAATTCAGTCCCACAGATGATTGGGCCCGAAGATTTAGACGAGGGGCCATCCATGGATGAAACTCCTACCAAAACAGAGTCTTCTTCACGGAAGAATCCAGAGATAATGAAACCGGACAATTCAACCCGGCCTCCTTCAACGCCTCCATCTGATCAGCCGAAATCTTCTGATCCAGTCCCTTCCAGTCAAAGCGAAGAACAATCTCGGCCACCTTCCGAGGATTTGCCGACATCTTCTTCTCCAGTTGAATCGTTACCCCTTCAAGCTCAAGACCCAGAGTCCGTCCCTTCATCGCCATAATTGTCAGCATACAACTAGCGAGGGAGGTCGACATTAGATCGGTTGGAGAAAAGGCTTCACCATTACCTTGATTGTCTTTTGGCGCATCAGTGATGATTTTATTTTGTGAATCATGATGAGTCGCAGTCGTCCGGTATTTTCCCTGATATTCAATGCTCATTAATGACATGTATGCTCCGCAATTTTAAGTTTTAATCCCTTGTACCTTTTCCATTAAATGAAATAATACCGAGATGAATTTTTTGTTCGTTTTACTATTTTCTCTTTTTCCGTTCACTTACTCAATGGCGTCCAATGAAAATTATGGTTTTTATACCGGTCTCAATTTTGGTAAGTCTAATGACACGGGTAAAGGAAAAAAACAGATCTCTGGCTCAGTCATGGGAACCCAGCTGGGTTACAGGCTTTATCATTGGGCGATGGAAGTCGGATACAACCGCTATTCAATGACTTCCGGCAAGGGTCCCACTGAGGAATACACCATCGTTAAAGGCCGAGTTGAAGCGAGTAGTATAGATTTTTTACTAAGAACTTACTTCTGGCGATTTTTCACGGCAGGTATAGGCTGGAATAACGTGAAGAGTAAGGAAGTTTATTACCTTACAAATGTCGGTGGAGATCCTAACCAAAACATTTCTTACAACGACCAGGGCGCCTATAAGGGTCTTTTCTATAACGCTGGTATCGTCCTGCCTCTCTTCCGTTGGCTAGATATCTGGGTTCTGTATGAAAATAGGAACTGGATCAGTGAAAAGTACAATGGCTCAACCAACGAAAAAGTTAATCTCAGCATTCAACAACTATCGGCCCATGCGGTTTACTACTTTAATTAGATTAAATTTTCCTTTAAAATAGTGGGATTAACAGGAGTGTCCCATGACCAAAAAAGTTGCTGCTAAAAAGGCTTCAAAAAAAATTACGCCTAAAAAGAAACTGAACTCGAAAGATCAGACCATAGAATCCATCATCGAACTTATTCGGGTGACTTCAACAGTGGTGCCGGATGATGTTCAGCGCTCCATCATGAAAGCGCTTTCAAGCGAAGAAAAAGACACCACAGCTTCCTACGCCATGAATATCATCAAAGATAATATTGCTCTGGCAAAATATAAGTCTCAGCCCTTGTGTCAGGATACCGGAACCGTGATTTTCTTTGTTTATCACCCTCCTGGTTTTCATCAAACGGCATTTAAAGAGCTGATTAAAAAATCGGTAACTAAAGCAACTCAAAAGGGTTACCTCCGCCAGAACTCAGTAAACTCTTTGACAGGAGAAAACGCTGGAACAAATTTGGGCGAAGGACATCCTTCAATTCATTTCTACGAACATTCAAAAAAAGAAGTCGAAGTTAAGCTCATGCTTAAAGGCGGTGGATGTGAAAACGTTTCGGCCCAATACTCGCTACCCGATACCACTCTTGGTGCTGGTCGTGATCTAGAGGGTGCACGAAAAGTGATCATCGATGCCGTTCACAAGGCACAGGGAAAAGGTTGTGGCCCTGGAGTTCTGGGTGTTTGTATTGGTGGAGATCGCGCCGACTCAGCTTACTTTGCTAAAAAACAATTACTGCGTAAAGTGGATGACAATAACGCCCACGTTGAACTTAACAAGCTTGAAAAAGAAGTTGTCGAAACCTGTAACAAATTAGGCATCGGCCCCATGGGCTTTGGTGGGAAGACCACACTCCTTTCTTGCAAGATCACTCACGCCAACCGAGTTCCAGCTTCGTTTTTTGTTTCCATTTCTTATATGTGCTGGGCCTTCCGCCGTCAGGGAGTCACTCTGGATAAAAAATTCATCATCAAAAAATGGCTCTACTAGGAGGAATGCATGAAAAAATTAACTTATCCATTTTCGGTAGAAGCTGTACGTGAACTCAAAGTGGGAGACATGGTTCTGATCACAGGAAAACTTTTCACCGGCAGAGATGCAGTTCATAAATATCTCCATGATGGAAACAAACCTCCAGTTGATCTTAAAAATCAAATAATCTACCATTGTGGGCCTGTAACCATGAAAGATAAAAAGACCGGCAAGTGGACTGTCACAGCTGCAGGTCCCACGACTTCTATTCGTGAAGAGCCGTATCAATGGGAAGTGATCCGTGACTACGGTATCGTAGCAGTCATTGGTAAGGGTGGCATGGGCCAGAAGACTCTGGATGCTTGCAAAGAGCATGGCTGCGTTTATCTTCATGCTGTGGGTGGTGCTGCTCAGGTTCTGGCCGAGAAAATTAAATCAGTCGATGGATTGTATCTTGAAGAATTCGGCTTACCTGAAGCCATCTGGGAGATGACAGTGGAAGACTTCCCTGTCGTTGTCACAATGGACTCTCACGGAAATTCACTTCATAAAGAAGTTGAAGCTCATTCTAAAGAGATGCTAGCAAAAGTTTTATAATTATTTAAAAGTAGCGCGGGGAAAGTGGCCAATGGCCGCTTTCTTCTCATCTTCTTCACCGTCAAAAAGTAAAATACCGGCCAGAAAAAATTCACCCTTCACTTCTGTCACCATCGCCCCACCAGAGTCCCCCATCGTCACGCCGGCCTTCTTACCGTCAGTTATGAGTAGAGAATTCTGTGGATATTTTTTAATCGCCGTCAAAGTTGTATCAGCAATTTGTTTTCTTGCGATGAGAGAGATCTTCAGCCCGACTTTGAGATCATCCTTATTCATTATTTTAAATGGCTTAACATTTTTGACCGCGCGACTAAATTCTATGATCGCTAAGTCTTCGCCAGCAAAACCTGATTGTTCAAAATAGTTAGGAGCAAAGGTTAGCTTGGTCGGTGTAATCAGAACTCCCCCAACTTTAACTCTCATCAGCTCGGGCGAAGAAACTAAGAGCTCAGGATTTTCATCTGCATGGATATTGCGACCAATGTATTCAATACAATGAGCGGCCGTAAGAACTTTAGTGGGACTGATCAAGACACCCTGACAGAATGTCCCCTTATTTTCAGCATCATCGGGATTGTCATAAATCAAAGAGACCACACCATCCAAACGATTACCCGCAACCGGACGGCCATTATAAAGCGCATGAGATAGATCACTCATGGACACTAAAATAAAAACGAGAAGAATGCGGATATTCATGATGATTCAAATAACAAGTTTGAAAAACTTTGAATATTTGAGAATGGTGCGTTGTATAAAACTTACTGTTAACGCAAGACGTTACAAATGAGAGGGCGTGCCCTTAGAGCTTGAACTGCTCCAGAGGCCACCCCGCTAACTATAAGATTTCTTTAAAGAAAATATCCATTTCACGCATCGACCGTTTTTCGGCCAGCTCATTATAGGCGGCACCCTTAGAGTTATCGTTACCGGCCTCTTTATGGGTAAATGAGTGAACAGCATTGCCGTAGGCGATGAACTCCCAGTCAGCTTTAGCGGCCCGCATTTCGGCCTGAAACTCGACCACTTCCGCAGCGGGAACATAAGGATCATCCGCTCCATGAAGGGCCAGGATTTTTGGAGTCAGAGTTGTCGCCTTAACAGGGGCCGAGAGACCGCCGTGAAAACTCACAATCCCTTTAACGGGAGCACCATCACGAGCAAGCTCAAGGGCCACAGTTCCACCAAAACAAAAACCAATCGCCGCAGTCTTGGTTGCATCAACATTCTTCTGAGTGAGTAAAGTCGCTAAGGCCGCCTGAGCTCTGGCACGCATAGTAGTGCGATCAGTTTTATATTTTGTCGCTAAATCCGAGGCTCCTTTCATGTCAGTAGGACGAACTCCCTGCCCGTAAATATCAGCAGCAAAAGCGATGTAACCTTTTTGCGCTAACTGCTTTGCGCGCATTTCAGTATAAGGACCATTTCCCATCCAATCGTGAAAGACCAAAATTCCCGGACGTTTTCCTTTTACACTATCGTTGTACACCAGCAGGCCTTCCATCTTCACGCCATCTTTTTCATAAACCACTTTTTCAGTTTTTACTTTGGCGAAAACCATTGTTGGGACGAGTAGTAAAATTAACCATTTCATATAAGGAACTCCTTGTTCTTGGGTGAAATTTTAATGGTACGGCACGCGCTAATGGTAGACCTGGAGTGGTGAGAAAAGTTATGTCGAAGATATGTACGAAGAAATTCAAAAACTCATTAAAAAGTATGAAACGCGGATTGTGTTCCTGCAAACGCTTATAGAAGAGATAGATGCAGTAAAAACCCTTAGTAAGGATGATTTACAAAGAAGAGAAACAGCCCGCCATAGTCGGACATTATGGAGGGAAGTCCTTAAAGATTTGAAAAATATTGTCGATAAGAAGTTATGACACTAACTCAATTATTTGAAATTAGAGAAAGACTGATCAATGAAGCAGTTGAATTCTCAAAGACTCTCCCTGAGTCTGAACGAAGACCATATCTGAATGCCTATATCGATGCTGCCATTGATTTCTACGCCTTGTCGATGATCGCCTATATCGATAGTGAAATGGAAGACAAGAAATCCGCTTAGTTCCTACCAGGCCTTACTAATCCCAACCCCTGCCTTACCGCCAGAATTATCCGGCAAAATAAAAAGTCGCAATGATCGCGTTCACTCCGCCTAAGAACAGATAAATGTCTTTCATGTCCTGAGAAATATCCTGAGAAACAAAAGCTTTCAGAGCGTACTGCATCGTCAGAAGTGATGAACTCCAGAGCACCGAAACCCGGCGTGCCTGATCCATTTCTCCCAACAGGGCGAGATAACCATTAGCCAGTTCCCCTCGAGACATTTGTTTTTTATTCAACAGCTCAAGGAGTCTGGTTTCAAAATGAGGATAATAGTAATCATAGATCCCAGAGAGTCCTACCAGCGATAGACGGAGCTTGCCCACGTGAATCCAGACCCAAAAGCGGCACTGGCCACAAGAGATCCCTTCTTCAGTTTTCCGGCCTTCACAGCGTCTGCCATCCCGATAGGAATCGTTGCCGCTGTCGTATTACCGTACTTCTGAATCGTATTGAAAATCTTCTCTTCTGGGATTTTAAGCTCACCCGCAAGGTACTGATTAATGCGTAAATTGGCCTGATGAAATAAAAAGAGATCAATATCTTCGAGCTTAAGTTTATTTGTTTCAAGAGCAAGCATTAGGCACTCGGCCATGCGTCTTACAGCATTGGCGAAAACTTTTTTTCCATTCATCGCTGGATAGTGAAGACCCTCACTGATGTGGCCAGCATTGATCCTGTCCCCACCAATAGCAGATCCTGGGGCCGGAACCCAAAGCTCTTTAGCATGGAGACCTTCAGCAAATAAATGAGTTGAGAGGATATGAGAATCTTTTGCTTTGTCTTTTACTTCTGATCGACGAATCACAACTGCACCGGCACCATCACCAAAAAGAACGGCAACGTCGCGGCCGCGAGTCGTTTTATCCATTCCCTTAGAATGAACCTCCGCACCCACTAAAAGAATCGTTTTATACTGACCAGACTTGATGAAAGCATCGGCCATACTCATGCCGTAAATAAATCCCGAACACTGCTGACGAACATCGATGGCAGGAATTTCAGTCAACCCAAGTTTGGGTTGAAGAAAGCATGCTCCACCTGGAAAATCATGATCAGGAGAAAGGGTCGCAAATAAAATACAGTCGATATCTTTTTTATCAATACCCGCATTCTTAATAGCTTCTTCACAAGCCTTAAGAGCGAGATCTGTAGTGCACATATCTTCAGTCACCCAACGGCGCTCTTCAATACCTGAACGCTGAACGATCCAGTCGTGACTTGTCTCCATCATCTTCGATAGATCTTCATTGGTGACAATCCTGTCGGGAACATACATTCCTGAACCAATGATCTCTGAGTTGTACATGACAAATCCTTTTGTTACGTTTTTAGCTATTCAGCGAAGGCTTCGTTCCACTCGAGGTTGTGATAAACTTTTTGAACGTCATCATCACCTTCGAGAACATCGATAAGTTTTTGAAGTTTATCGTAACTTTCTTTGGTTATTTCTTTAGTATTAAGGGGAAGACGCTCTAAACCTGAATCGGCAATTTTAATACCGAGTGATTCTAACTTTTTATAAACATCGCCGTAAGATTCTACAGGTCCCTTGACTGTCACAAATCCCTCTTCACTTTCAACATCATCAATATTGAAGTCGATGAGCTCCATCATAAGATCGTCATTAGACATCTTTTTCATGTTCTCTTCTTTGATGGTGAAGATCGCCTTTCGTTCGAAAACAAATTGCAAACAACCCGGAGTACCGACACTTCCGCCGTGTTTATTGAAGTATGAACGGATGTTACCAATGGTCCGAGTTGGATTGTCGGTAGCAGTTTCAATATAGAGAGCTACGCCATCGAGACCATAAGCTTCATAATTAATTTCTTCAATGGCAGCACCGTCTTGTCCCATCGCTTTTTTAATCGCCTTATCAATGTTGTCTCTAGGAACGTTGAATTCACGCCCTTTAGTTAGAGCAATTTTTAAAGCGAAGTTGGCATCTGGATCAGGGTTCTGCGTATTTTTAACGGCCATATAAATTTCGCGAAGAATTTTTGTATAGCTTTGTGAGCGCGCCTTATCGGTGGCGGCTTTTTTCATTTTGATGTTGTTCCATTTACGTCCCAAGAGGCACCTCGAAAGATAGATTTTGAATGTATAGAGGCTACCAAAAAACCTTGGGTTCTTTAAGGGAAAAGAGCATGCCTGACAGAGCGAGTCTGATTAGATCTTCTGAAAGCTCTCGCGAGCGAGGATTAGATGACGGGACATTTGATTCAAATAAAGCTCATCAAGCTTCACAAGGTCAAGATTAGCGCAGTCATTTTTAAGAGTGAGAAGTCCACCTGTGAGCTGGTAAAGATCTTTTTTCATAAGAGTCTGAAGTTCGATACTGGCGTTGTAGGCATCGGCTATTTTCATGCAACTTTCAACCACTTTACCCCGTCGCATTTCTTCAATAATCTCAGCTTCAAAATTCTCTACAACTTTGAGAATTCTGACGCGATTCTGAGAAGTGAGGTTAGTCAAAGTTGCTCCGAAAACCGGTAGGCACAGAGTGAAACTAAAAAGGAGGTGACGATATTTAAGCATGGAGCGTAGTTAATCTCATCTATCTGAACTGTCAATCTAACGCAAAGAGTTGTCAAAAATTTCAGTGAAGAAATTCATTTTTATGTATTTTCTTCATATCTCACAATTTTTTTGACCCACAAGATCGGTCGTTTTTCTTTAAGTTAATACTTCTTGTTCCTAGTCCGTGAGTTGAACTGCGATCTTTCGTAATCAGCCTTCTTTTTATCATTAAATCCCAGCGTTTCGACCCGGGACTTTTATCGATGAGTAGAGCTTAAGAACCTATAGAAAGACATCAGTCTAATTTTTTTTAGGTACCTGATCGGGAGAGGGAAGTTTTGGATCAACTTTATCACAGACTATTTCCCAAATCTTTATGCTTTTAATGTCATTGCTGAATCTCACACGATACTCATCTCCGGATTTTATTTTAAAGAGAGTTTTGCCAGGAATTCCAAAAAATTTATCTAGGCCATCCTTTTTAAATTCTCCAAAATCTTTAATTATGAAATCATATACATTCAATTGTTCTATCCAGGTTCCTTTCATATAACTTGGTTTGGTCTCGTCAATTGTTTGGAATTTTAACTCAAATGTTTTGTTCTCAAAAAAAACTAGCTCGATAGTGGCTATGTCGTTACCGGACGAAACAAAAGAGAACGCCTTTTTAGTCTCGGATGCTTCCAAAACCAAACTAAAAAAAAATGGTGATTACGCCGACAAAAATTAATCGCATAGTGTCTATATCGGAAGATTAGGGACGAATCTTAAAAATCAGGTGAGTCCCGAAAGTCAACTTGTTGAAATCATAATGCCTAGTTGATCAATTGTTGCATCATTGAGTTAAAACATCTGAAAATCAGTTAGATAATGTTTTATTCGTTCCAATTGGGCACATATTCTTCGTTTTAATTTTCTTAGTTCCTGAATCCGTGAGTTGAAACGCTATCCTTCATGATAAACGGTTATTTTATCAATAAGTACCAGCGGGGCCAGGACTTAAGTCGGTGACTAGAGTAATTGCTTTGGGATGCGATTTGCGAATTCACGAATTCACGAATTCCCAGTGGCACTCTGAAAACAATCCTATTGAAGTACTCATACTAGGTCATAGCCGTCACGAACGTAAAAAATGGATATGCCAAGAGGGCCGCGATCCAAATTTTGAAGACGACGGCTACGGAAAGTCTTATCAGTTGAATAAACTCACAGGAGGGATAGACATCAAAAAGAAGCAAAACGAATGAAAAGCCACAAAAAAGTGGCATGCTTTCTGTGAAATCCACACAGATTGTTTTATTTAAAACCCTTTTTTTTTGATGACTTAAGAGAATAAAACGCAACCTTCTACTGCAAATCTCTAACTAGTTAAATTTTAATCAAACCAATTCCCTTAGTATTCTTTTTACAACAGCGAAAATGAACCAATCGCTGTAACAACGGAGCAACCATGAATTTTTTTAGAACTTTTATCACTGGTACTATTCTTCTTGGATCTTTAACTTGCTTTGGGCAAGAATAGTTAAAAAATGCGGAACTGAGTGAGGATGAAAAGATCAGTCCAGATGTTTCTTCTGCTCAATTTTCGACTTTAGAAATTCTTCGAAAAGCAAAATCTAAATCAGTTGAGTTGGGAGATGTTAAAGAATCAGAAGACCCACAAGTTGCTTCACGCGTTCGCATAACAGTAAGTGGACACTGGCCGCTCAATGGTAGTTACTCATTCGGGTCTGCAGGTCTGCATTGCGCAGATCTACTTGGACCGGGAGAGCACTTTCCAAAGGGCGTTATCTGTAAAGATATCTAAAAATTAACGATATAATAAAAGCGGAGATGTCCAGCTAAGTATGGACCTTTCCGCTCTTTACTCTTCTTTAATAGCATCCCTACAAAGCAGTACCAACCGTCGGTTTCAAGAATATAAAAATGAAATAATAAAAATTTTAATAAACCTCCTTGGGCACGTTGCACATTATTTTAATATTTTATTCGTTCCAATTGAGCACATTTTCTACGTTTTAATTTTCTTAATTCCTGAATCCGTGAGTTGAAACGCTATCCTTCATGAGTAGCGCTATTTATATCATTAAGTCCGAGCGCTTCGAGCCGAGACTTAAGTCGACAACTAAGGATATATGGTTACTCCACAAGTGGGGCCCATGGGTACCAGAAAATTTGTAACATTCAACGCGACGATAGGTCTTGGTGGTTACAAAGAAGACTAGTCCATATGACTGCCACTTAAAATTGGTAGAACTTTGTAACAGAAGCTTGAAATTTCAATCAAGTTCAAAGCCAATTCGCTGAAATCACGTCCATTGATATATTTCAAAACTTGATTAATGATTTGCCTTTAAGATAGTAGGATGAAAAAAATATACCTAAGTCTTACTCGCATAAGTTTAACTCTACTCTTAATTTTGATCTCTTCTAGATCGTATTCCCAGGTCATACCTCCGATAAATGTTGGAGGTGGCACAACGATTACTATTGGTGTTGGACAAGGGTGGGTTCCATCACGAACGACCCCTATGATAAAAGTTAAATTTACCGGAATCAGAGTTACGATAAAATTTAACAGGATGAGTCTCCCAGATAATTCCCCAGATAATTCCAATGAGAAAGAGATTGAACTTAAATATAGTTCGATAGATGAAGCCTTACTGGATCCTGATTTTCCTGAAGACGAGAAAGCTTCACTTTACGAAGTCTCGCCAAAGTTTACAAAGATCAGCTTAGCGATGAAAAAGCTGAACCAAGTGTCCATTGAAGAGGCGACAAAACGTGGTGGCAACTCGGAATCAGAAGACGAAGCCAACTTGAAAAAAGCTCAGGAAGTCATTGAAGAGATTTTAAAAGAAGACTCAAGCCTTAAATGATTTCTTCAAATTCTCAAAAATCATTTTTCCCTGCTCAGTTTGGAGCATCTCAGGGTAACAACAATGGCGAGCTTATCTTGAAAGCTAGGAGCCGAACTTAATTTTTTTAAAATTGTAACGCTGACTTTTAACAAATTGAGCGGGAATAATTCCGAGACCCGCACCAGAGTTCACGAGATTTGCAATAAGTTCCAAACTATTCACTCCATCTGTAACAGAGGGCCACCCTTTCCATCTCGACATAATCGTATGAATTATGGAATTTCAGTTCACCGGGAAGTTATTGAGGTCTGCCAGTGAGTACAAAAATTTGAGTACACCATGGGCGTTTTAGTAGTAAATTAGTTGACCGCCTAAGCCGACTTAAACTGTTGAAACTATGTCAAAATTTTTCTTCGTTACCTAATCTGGACCATAATCACCAAACAATAGCTGAACGGCCTAGAACGATGGCTCCCAATTTATAGCGAGATCTGGGATTATCTCGGTAAGAAAATACTGATCTCATAACAAAAGGACTCGTTAATGAAATTTCTGACTGCTCTCCTCGTATCACTAATGAGTCTCGGCGCCTTTGCCCTGGAAACAGGTCAAACGGCTCCGGACTTTAAACTCAAAGGCATTGCCGGTAAAGGCCAGGACATTGGCCTCTCCGAGTACAAGGGGAAGATTGTTGTTCTTGAATGGAAAAACCACGGCTGCCCATTTGTAGTAAAGCACTACAGCTCTGGAAACATGCAGGCCCTTCAGAAAAAATACACTGAAAAAAATGTGATCTGGCTTTCGATCATCTCATCAGCTCCGGGCAAACAAGGCCATGTTGATGCCGAAGGTGCGAAGAAAGATTTCACTGATCACAAGGCTTCTGCCTCTAACGTTCTCCTCGATCCAACAGGGACAGTAGGACAACTTTATGGCGCCAAAACCACTCCTCATATGTACGTAATCGATAAGGAGGGTAAACTTGCTTATCAAGGTGCAATCGACGACATTGCCGATGCAGACCCAGCTTCGGTTAAAGACGCAAAAAATTATGTGGCCCAAGCTCTTGATGAAATGATGGCTTCAAAAAAAGTTTCCATCGCTACGACCAAATCTTACGGTTGTGGTGTTAAGTACTAGATAAATTCTCGGGCCCGATTTAATTAGTCGGGTCTTTTCTGCTAGGTATTCACTCAAATACTCGCTATCATGGTTATAGGTTTAGATTCTTTCTTAGGAGGAGAGATGATCTTTAAGTTAACTGTTATGGCAGTGGCCTGTTCACTATACTATTTCACTCAGTATATTCACTAAAGAAAAAGACGAAGATTCCTTTTCCATTCACTTCGATGGGATGTAGCTCTTCTTTGTACCCCTCATCATTCATCGCCTTAATAAAGGTCTGAAGATACGCGCGTCCCGGATCACTTAAGACTATTTTTCCTTTTGGTTTTAAAAATCGGATCAATCCTTTCACGACTTCACGCGGGTGTTTGCTTTCATAGAGAACATCCGAGCCCATAACGAGATCAAATTTTCCAATGTCAGTTTTATCTTCGCGCCAGTTCAAACGCATGTACGCACATGCAATATGTGAATGCCGACAATTGCGAAGGAAATACTCTTCAACATCCGGATGAAAATCGGTCGAGAGAACATTTCCACCAAGATGGGTCGCCACCAGAGAGGGGTATCCGAGTCCCCCACCCAATTCAAGAACAGTTTTGTTTTTCACGAGTTCAGGATGAAGATCCAGAAATTGCGAGAGACCCTCAGCTGCAGGCCAGAGGATGCCGAAGTAGGGACAAAGATCCTCCGCAAAGGATTCCATCTGCTCTTCAGGAGTGAGGTGACCACAAACTAAATCAATCGCCTCGTCTAAATCTCGAATGGCTTCCATGACGTAGAGTTTGTCACCTAAACGGCGCTGCTGAATTTGGGTTTGGTACTGAATTTTAAAATCACGCATGTATAGACTTGGTGGCCACACCCATAAATGAAGTGATTAAAGATGACGTCAATTCAAACCTCATTTCCGGAGGGACACTACCAGAGAAAACTTTAGTCAAAGGGATCGAGCTAAAGACAGGCTTAATTCCTATTGTCTCTTGGGTCTGCATCCCTGCGAGTTCACAATATTTTTTTAACTCATCTGGCTTTATGAAGAGTCTAAGGACATGCATATTCTTGGGCGTTTTAGGGATAAGCCATTCGACTAATTTAATGATCACAAACCAAGCTATTATGTTGCGATTAAAGGTGTGATAAAAGAATTGGCCGCCAGGTTTTAAAACTCTCGCGAACTCTTGAATTGCTCTTGCCGGATCTTCAATATGCTCTAAAAAGTCCATAGAGCACAGAACATCAAAACTAGCATCAGGAAACGGTAAACTATAGGCATCTGCAACTTTATAATTCACTGTCTTAGTTTGATCATATCGAGAAGCAACCACAAGACTAGATTCAGAGAGATCCACACCCCAAACTTTATGGCCCGCCTGAGCTAACTCATTAGTTAAAAATCCAGCACCACATCCAACATCTAGGATCATTGAGGGCACATTTATACGAGATAAAATCCAAGGGGCCTTAACATTGTTTTCAAGACGTAGAAGAGCAATTGGATCATCAAAAGCGGTGTACCACTGATCACCATAAGTATCGTAAATCGAATTATTTACTTCGCTCGTATTCGCCATGAAAAACTCCAGCGCAAGGCTTGATAGAACATAAATATAAGCACGATCAGTGTCTGAATTTTAAGAAATCCAGTTTGATCTTCTTCCTTGAGGAGGAATGCTGAAAGAAAACAAATGGGATGAAGGAGAAAAAGCAAAGAATGCAGCCACTGCTCTCTCGCCGGGCAAACATTGGAGTGAATAAACTCATCCTTCGTGATAAAAAGACATGAAAAAGAACTAAGAATGGTATAAGTGACTAAGTCCCCTGGACCCCACAAAAGATAAATATAGCAAATAAGAACAGTAAGAGTATCAAGAGGGTGTCCTAGTTTTTCCCAAGTTTTAAGACCACGCTTTTCGTGAAAATAGAACTCATCTACAAACATACACAAACCTTGAATGATAAAAGGGAGATATAAAAAGCTCATCTCTTTGCCTCGAATAACCCGCCAAAGATTGTAAGCCCCGGACCAAAGGCCAAACTTATAACCTTGCCTGAATAATCTGATTCAAGGATTTCTTTCCAAACATGAGGTAGTGTAGCCGAGGACATGTTGCCTCTTTCTTTTAAGATTTTTCTGCTAAAGGCGACCTGCTCATCAGAAAGATCTAATTCAGATTGAATAGCATCAATAATTTTAGGCCCACCCGGATGAATCGCAAAAAGAAAATTTTCAAAAGGTTCTTTTGTCATCTGACTCAAGAACGCTGGTACATGACCACGTATTTTTTCTGGTACTTGTTTTGACAGGGTCATTTGCATACTTGAAGCTGACGGGACCCATGTCATATCATCAGAAGAATGAGGAACAATTCTTTCTTTGATGGAGATTAAATCCATCCGTCTGCCGGAAGAAAGATTATCCGCTGAGTACTTAATATGCCCATCAGCAAATAATGACTGAACAACCATTTGTTCAGGTGAATGGCGTGCAGGATCTAAATGCAAGCTACACATCTCAGTATGCACAATATCAACTTTCTGTCTTCGATGCTGAACAAAAGCATCCGCCATCCTAACTGCAGGCAATGAAGCATAACAGCCCATATGATAGGCATGAGTCACTTCTGGAGATTTTTGTTTATCACTAAAATAAACCTGGGGAGCACTCGGAGCAAGATAGCCAGTACAAGTCACATGGATTAAATGTTCAGGGACTTCAGCATCCGCATACATTTGTTGCAGTAATTCGATGGAGCGATTTTTATAAAACTCATGACGAACAGCGATATCGGTTCCCGATAAAGAGCCTAATGATAATTTGTAAATAAAATCTCGGTCAATATCGTAAAATCGCTTCTCGATAAGCTTATCGCTTACACAAAACCTTTTAAGAATAATTTTTAAACGTTCACGATCTGGAAAATCTGAAAGTTCCATTGACTGATAATGAAGATTCACGATCCATTCAACGAGTTCAGTTTGTGTTCCTTGATAGCGAGGCAAGATATTTTTGAAGGAATGAAGTGAAGTTGAGTTGCTCATAGTTTCGGTAAAGTATCCTAGAAAACGAAAAATGTCATCGGACAAAGGTTATTCAACTCATTAGGATATCTTCATGCAAAATTAAGTCTGCCTAGAGCAAGGCATTTCTGATCATGAGACAACAGGAAAGCAGAATTTGATTCAACTCTCCTGCTTTTTAAAGAATGATTAACCAGCAAACATCACATTACACTGAAGTTTCAGGTAAGATTGTTCTTTGCCACCGATGAAAAGAGTCGCCTCTTGCATGTCATTGGCATCGTTAAATTGTGTATCAACGTCAATTTCGATGCGTATTTTTTCACCAGTAATCGGATGCTTTCCAGAAACGATTGTTGGTTTAAAAACATGACCTTCAAATTCTTCGTTATCACCAAGCTGATCAACTTTTACAGAATTGATGACATATTTACGACGAACATCAGATTTTCCAATTTGTACTTTTGAAACGATTTCAAGATTCTTAACACCTTCGTTCTCATTACCTTGATGTTGCATATTCACTTTAGTTGTAGAAACGATCGTACGTTCCTTGTGATCAAGAGTTGATACACAGCTCACTCTTACAGCACTTCCCATCCAGTCTTGATAAGACGAGGCAGAGGCCGAAAGAGATAAAAAAGCAGAAGCGAGGATGATAAAACTTAGTTTCAAAGGATTCTCCGGTTAGTTTGATGGAAAGATCTTAAATCAAACCGAGCTTTAAAAGTTGAGACCCTGAAGAGATTACACTAAACTATACCAATGAGCTGGCAACGGATCCCCTTCTTCTATAACGACCATATTAAGGTTCCCTTGCCGGTAGGTCATCGATTTCCCATGGAGAAGTACCAACTCTTAAGACAATCTCTATTGTTACAAGAAATACTCGTTCCCGATCAGCTCCATCCCTCTCCGGAGGCCAGAGTCGAGGATCTTTTGCTTGCCCATTCCGAAGGCTATGTAAAAGGTCTTATGGAATCAACCCTATCCGAAAAAGAGCTGCGTCCAATTGGCCTCACGTGGTCACCCGAGTTATTAAAAAGATCATTATGCTCGGTAGGGGGATTTGTCAAAGCTGCTGAAGCTGCCCTCGAATTCAATTTCAGCGCCATTCTTGCTGGAGGAACTCATCACGCCCATGCTGATCGTGGTGAAGGATACTGTGTCTTTAATGATTTTGCGGTGGCGGCATTAAAATTAATTCATGAAAAAAAAGTGGGAAAAATTCTCATTATTGATTTGGATGTCCATCAAGGGAATGGGAACAGTTCAATTCTTGGAAAGCGGGATGATGTTTTTATCTTAAGTCTTCATGGTGAGAAAAATTATCCGTTCCGAAAAGTTCCTTCAACCTTAGATGTACCACTGCCTGAAGGTACAACTGATGAAACTTACCTGAAGGCTTTGGAAACGTCCCTAGATTCAATAAAGTTTAATTTTGATTTAATTCTCTATCAGGCGGGAGTTGATAATCTTAAAGAAGATAGTCTCGGCACCTTTGCCATGAGTTTTGAAGGACTGATTAAGCGTGATAGAATGGTCTTTGAGTTTGCGAAGTCTCATACAAGACCATTGGCGATGGCCATTGGTGGGGGCTATGCCAAACCGATCTCACTCACAGTTGAAGCTCACACGAATACTTTTCGAGTCGCTCAAGAATGTTGGAGTTAGGACATATATTTTTTTTCAAGATCAAACCACTGATCCCCTAAATCTTTCCCATTGTTTTCAAAAGGCAGGTTGAAGGTTTTGAGCATCTCCTCGGGCGAAACAGTTCCACCTTTCTTTTTCATAAAGCGCACTTTCACGAGTCCCGTTGCCATGAGCTCTCCTTTAGCGAAGAACTTCTGCTGGATGAAAAAGTATTTATCATCTTGAGCGACGGTCTTTGTCTCGATCCTAAATTTTACCCAAGGAAGGAGTGAGCGTTTGAACTTGATCGTCTGAGAAGCAACGACCGCATACCAGCCATGACTTTTACACTGATCAAAAATCCCATTCCTAAACACCATGGTCCAGCGTCCAAAATCCATGTACGAAAAATACATGCCATTGTTCACATGCCACAAGATGTCCAGATCCGTCGGAAGGACACGCATCTCGCAAGAGATGGTGTCGTAAACGCCTGCCGGCTTCATGAACGGTTTTTTTAAAAAGATGAGGATGATCCTCAAAATCATGTGCATAATTTATCTCTCCACGATCGCAGCAAAAGGGTGATTCATGACAGTCCCTTCAATGACATCCCCTAGGAGTTTACCTTCCAGATGATTCTTCTCCACCAGCTGGTTAAAAACCGCCCCCCGAAGATCCTGGTTCGATTTACCTTGGTAATTGGCCATCGACTTCACAAAGGGAGTTCTTAAGCCGTTGATAATCACTACTTTTATCGTTTTCAAATGAATCCTTTTGACAACCTACCGGTCGGTAGGCGAAAATAGTATACGAGGTTTTTAAATTTATGTCCACCCCAACAAACACTACGAAAAACGAATTGTTACATGAGGCGAGCCGCATGCTGCTCACTAAAGGTCTCAATGGTTTTAGTTTGCAGGAGCTGGCCGAGAAGCTCAATATTAAAAAGTCGAGTCTCTATCATCACTACCCTTCTAAGGGAGCTCTTGCCGTTGAGCTTTACCGCTTTTATCAGCAGTCTTTTTTAGACTGGGTGACAGCTCATGCAAGAATCACGGCAGAGAAACAAATCATTGCTTATACCAAAGAACTTACCCGCTGGATCGTGGACAAACAAAGAGTCTGCCCAGTTGGAGCTCTCAGTCTGGAATGGCACTTAGTTGAGCCTGCTCTGCAAGTCGAAATTAGAAAACTTCATGAGAGCCAAAAAGAATGGCTGACACGAATGTTTAAAGAGATGCAAAAAGAAGCAGGCCTTAAGCTTTCGGTTCAGGATGCAGTCCTGACGACCATGGGACTGATGCAGGGAAGTATTCAGCTGGCCCGAATTAATGATGACGGTAGTATGGTAGAAAAAAATCTAAAATCATATTTAAAAAGTATAAAGGACTAAGATGAGCGTTCACGAAAAATGGTTATCGGATCTTAAAAGTTTTAAAGATGCCGCCAAATTACAGACAGGGATAGAGCTTCAACTTCCACCACCAAGTCAGGTAGAACTTCAGGTTGAATACCTTGAAGTTATTCCAAGTCAAAAGATGGTAGCAAAAGTACCTTTTCAAAAAAGATTCACGAATCCCATCTATACCTATCAGGGTGGATTCTTATCAGCAGCTCTGGACGATGTCTTCGGACCTCTTGCCTATGTATCAGCTGAAAGACCTTGCACCACACTCTCCCTCAATACAACTTTTCTCCGCGCCTTTACTGAAAAAATGGGTCACGTGATAGTGACGGCGACGATTCTAAATAAAACTAAAAACTTTATCTTTATGCGTGGAGAAGTCACCTCATCAGAAGGTGTTCTGATTGCTCACGCTGAATCCCATGTGGCCTTTCTGAGAGATGATCAGATCGGAAAAGGAAATGCATGAGCCTTGTTGCCGAACTTCGCAAAAATTTTTTAGAAAAAATCATTAACTACTGGGCTCCTTACTTAGGTGCCGGAGTAAAACTAAAAAAAATGAGTAAGGACTACCGGACCGCCCAAGTTGAAATGCCACTGACTTTTTATAATAAAAATTATGTAGGCACTCAGTTCGGAGGATCGCTCTACTCGATGGTTGATCCGTGGTACATGCTGATGCTGATTAAGAATTTAGGTTCAGGCTATATCGTCTGGGACAAGGCCGCCACCATTCAGTTTCGTAAACCAGGCACCGGCACTGTTCATGCTGACTTCCACCTGACTCAAGAAACCATAGATGAGATCAAGGCGTTTGTTGACGCCAATACGAAAATGGACAAACATTTTAGGGTCGAGATTAAAGATGAGTCTGGAAAACTCATTGCAGAGGTAGATAAGGTTCTATATATCCGAAAAAAATCTTAAACGGCCTTCGCCATAAATTCAGATTCAGGATAATACAAAGACCAACCACGAGATTTTTTAGAGAATGACATCTTCTCGCCAGAATCCAGAGTTCCTACAAAACGTTTCCCGTCTTCACTTTCGCCAGCGATAGTGAAGTAGCGAATACTGTGAGACCAATCATTAAAGCGAACTTTGATGTCAGTCTTCTTTCCCATGTTCTTCCAAACCTGCTCGAGACTGATCCAATTCAAACTTCCGTTCATATGGCCTCCTTGGGCGTTGTCTTATTCATTTTGCCCTGTTAGATATATCTTACAAGATGAGTCGCAATTTACCTATGAAGACTTCCTCAAGAGCGGGGCGGTTTAAGAAAAAGTTAGTTAATGCTGAAGTTCTTCTAATAGAAGGACCGCTGGTCAGTGCCAAAACAGCCCCGATACAAGACTTATTCCATCAATCAAAAATCTCAGCCGCAGAATTCACCGCCCTTTCGATTGTGGTTCACCTATCGACTCGCTATCCAGGAGACTGGCTGGGCGCTAAACATCCCTCGCACACCCTCCCCTCGAAGCTCTCCTACCCGTGGCGCGACTCAGGTCTGGTGTTTGAGCCCAATATTGAAAAGCGCCTCGCGAACTTTCAAACGCTGGATGATATTTTTCAGCATTTTGCTCTAAAGGCCACACCGCTGGCCGTGAACAGATCCATCCTCTCTTGGTCTTTTGGAAGTTATCCACTGGAACTCATGTTCAGAATTCCACGACCGGAAGAGGTTCTAGATCAACAAAAACGGGGTCATCGTTGTGTGACAGTCATAACTGAAGAAAAAAGTCTCAAAACTTATATTCTGGGTGAACGAGATGCCCTTAGTTTTACTATGCATGATCTTATTCACGCCGATCACTTTTACCGCGAAGAGAGTGTGTATCTCGGGCAATTGGGATTCTATGGTCTGCTGGATTTTTGCTTGAGAGAAAAACATTTCGATGAGCTTATGCAGAATACGAAGTTTGCATCTGAGCTTGAGTACGTGATCTCGGACATGAATGCCTATGCCGTACACTTGATGAAATGTTTTAAGTCAGCCCTTATTCATTTTCACGAGCAGGGCGAAGATTTTTTTAAACAATGGATGGATAAACTAGATCCACATCAGGATGAACTTAAGGCGATGCTTGAACTTAATTCTCCTCGCTACGAAGCCATCAACCAGGATCAGCATATATTGAATTTTTTAGAACGCTGGCGTTTTAAAGCTTAAGCTCCTTGTCCCGCGCTGCTTTGAAAGGCTCGCGCTCAAGAAATCTCCACTTCCCATAATAATAGATAGAAAGAGAGCTCCCAAAGTGCCAAATGCTGTGGCCTTGGAGCCAACTTTCTGGGTCGCAGATAAGACGAGTCTCATCAATGATAAATAAAGTAAAAGAGACAAACAAAATCCCTAACGCCTGATGAAGAGTCTTACTTGTTTTGAACTCTCCTTTAAGAGAATTAATAATGTCAGTCACAGAAATCACAAAGATCCCTACACAAAGACCCACCTTCACCCAGAGATTAAGGTAATAAAAAGCACCGACAAGTAACACGTAATAGAGAAGAAAGTTTCTAATAATCTTGTGATGAAAAAATTTAAGAATACTAAAAAAGCTGATGATAACGATAATCCCAGCAAAGTCCATGGCCAGAGCAAGTTTTAGAAATGTTGCATGTGCGAGGTGACTAAAAACACCTTGCGCTAACGCCAAAGTGATCCAGACATTGAATACAAGCGTTTTATCTTTCACCTTTTTTATAAGTAAAAGGCCCATCACAATGTAGATTAAAGAACTCCAAAACGCAGACGGCTGATAAATCCAACCATCTCGAATGAGTTCACAGTTGCAGCTATCTGGAAGGCAGCTTGCTTGAGGAAACCTTGCCCAGAAATTTTGCATCATGGGATGAAGATAGCCGAGTTGTTATCGTTTTCTTTGACTTCAACTCGTGTGATCCACGCGCGCTTGCCGTAGAGCTTAGTGAGAATTTTCATGGCCTCTTGGTAGACATATTCAGCCGTTCCTTCCATTCCTGGATTTGGTAGAATACGAAGCTGAAGAACACCCTCTTTATCAAGAGCACGAAACTGTTCAAGATGAGGATCATCAGCGGCCATAAGAAAAGTGTGATCAAAGACGTGACCTAGCCATGCTTTGAGTTCCTTGAGTCCACCAAAATCAACCACCCAACCTTCTTTGGTTAGATCAGAAGCTTCAAACTCAAATAGAAATTCACGGGAATAGCCATGAACAAATTTGCAATGTGATTCCGCACGCCATTGACGGTGAGTGCAGGGAAAGCCGGTAAAACGTTTGGTGGATTTAAATTGTTTTGGGTTCATAGGACTACTATAGCGAAATCAGCGTATTTCCGCCAGACTTCTCCAGACTTCATTCTTTTGTTTAAGATTTTTTAGCACTCGCAGATACTTCATGGTGGCGAGATTGACTCCCAGGTGGTGGAAAAAACGTCGAGTAATGTAGGATTCGGGGTGATCATAGATCTCTTCATCACTGGCTTCGGCATACCCATACCCCAAAACATGACCCCCTCGAACCAGAATTAGGGACTTCTCCCCCATGGTTCGGCCTTCACCAAGAATGATCAGGTTCTCAGCAGGAAAGCGCGCATCCTTAGCGAGGGCCTCAACTTTCTGATTATGCCTAAGAATCTCTTCCTTGGATTTCCCACCGTCACGATAAGCGAATTTATGATCTTTTAGCTTTTCATCCAAGTGACGTAAGCGGGATTTAGCCTCCAGATAGTCGGTAAAAAACCATAAACCAGGAATGCCCTTTTTATAAGGTCTGATCTTTAATTGTTTTTCGCCTGAATCCAGTGCCTGAGTCATGATGACCCAGTTAGGGAGATAGGGATGGTAAAGAAGTTTTTTAAACTCAGCGATGAGCGCCGATCCCGTGGGTTCACTTTCAATACTTTCTGTTCGGATCAGAAGGTCTTTGTTCTCGGGCCTTGCCCGTAACAACTCGCGGGCACTCTTCTCCATATTAAAAGCCGCTTCAAAGTGAATCACCTTGCCCTGACTATTCTTTAATAAAAGAAGACCGGCCTTAGAAGAGAGGTTTTTAAATTGTTTTTCGTGATGAGGAAGATAAAAGATTTTGGTCTCTGCTTTCATCCGCAGTTTAAAGAGTTCTTTGAAAAGCTGAAGGGTGGCCTTGGCGTCCCCCATAGCACGGTGACGATCAGTAATCTTAATCCCAAAAAAACTACACAGGACATCGAGATTGTAGTTTTTAAGCCCAGGGATTTCATGTTGAGCGACACTTAAAGTACAAAAGTTCTTAAGTTTAAGTTCTTGCCCCATTTCGTGATATTTTTTCTTAAGTAAACCTAAGTCAAACTCCGTATTGTGAGAAACAAAGACATTCCCTTCCAGTCGCATACGGATAGCATCGGCGACTTCATAGAATTTTGGAGCTTCGGTTAATTCTCGGCCAGAAATGTTGGTAAGATTTTGGATAAATTCAGAGACATGCTTAAGCGGATTCACCAGTGTGTCGTAGACATCTATGATTTTATCGTCCTGATAAGTAATAAGGGCAATTTCTATAATTTCCTTATGTTCATCAAGTCCGGTGGCCTCAATATCGCAGATCACATAGCGGCGGGGGTTCATCTAACTATTGTACGGGAATCAAAAGGTCACCCGCAAGCACAATGACAGGCGACACAAATTTCAGTGAATTAGAAAATTAAAGGGTTTCGCTCTGGGAATTATTTGCTACTCTGGCCACATGTTTGAGATTAGGCTCGAAAGCTCCTGGAAAAAACTTTTATCCGATGAATTAAAGCGGCCCTACATGCTGGAGCTGCAGGATTTCTTGTCTTCCGAACTAAAAAAAGGAAAGACGATCTACCCCCAAGCTGACGAAATCTTCGCTGCTCTTAATCTGACTCCCTTTTCCCAAGTTAAGGTTGTGATTCTGGGCCAGGACCCCTATCACGGCCCAGGCCAGGCCCATGGCCTATGTTTTTCAGTCAAAAAAGGAGTTAAACCTCCCCCATCGCTCGTGAACATTTTTAAAGAAATGCGGGATGATCTTCATTTTGAAATGCCGAATCATGGAAATTTGGAGGCATGGGCCAGACAAGGAGTGCTTCTCCTGAATAATGTTCTGACGGTTGAAGACGGCAAGGCCGGGAGTCATCACAACCGCGACTGGGAGAAATTCACTGATAAAATCATCCAACTTCTGAATGAGAAACGCGAGAATCTGGTTTTTATTCTCTGGGGAAGCCCAGCTCAGAAGAAGGCCCAGGCCGTTGACCCATCAAAACACCTGATTTTGAAATCTGTTCACCCCTCACCACTGTCCAGCTACCGCGGTTTTTTTGGGAGCAAACCCTTTTCCCAAACTAATGCTTACCTAAAATCTCAAAAACTGTCCCCCATTGACTGGTCCTTGACCTAGACGGCGTCATATTCCAAGTAGTATAGTTATTCAAAACAGAAACACCACTAAGGGGATATCCATGACTTTTCCTACTGAAGTAGCAGATCATCACAAGGCCAACCTTGTTCAAAAATGCGTTTACCTTGTTGCCCAATTTAAATCGAAAGATTTATCTGTTTGGGAAAAATTCAATGAAGAACTTAAAATATTAAAGCCAGAAGATTCATGGGATTTTTATCACATGCTTCTTGTTGAATACCAAAAACTTGCTGATCAGCCTGATCTTCCGAAAGCAGAGGGTGATGTTATTGCTCCTGCAAAAGCTAAAAAACCTGCTGCTACTAAGCCAGTAGCAAAACCAGCGGCTAAGCCTGCTGCTAAATCTCCAGTAAAAGCTGCTGCTAAACCAGCAGTGAAAGCTCCTGCGAAAAAAGCACCTGCTAAGAAAGCTGCAAAAAAAGCTCCTGCTAAAAAAGTTGCAAAGAAGGCCGTGAAGAAAGCAGCTCCTAAGAAAGCTGTAAAAAAAGCTGCTCCTAAAAAGGCAGCAAAAAAAGTAGCTGCTAAAAAAGCCGCTCCAAAGAAAGCTGCGAAGAAAGCTCCTGCTAAAAAAGCTGCTCCAAAAAAAGCTGCTAAGAAAGCCGCAAAAAAGAAAAAGTAATCTCAAAAAAAGCCCCTTTCGCGAGGGGCTTTTTTTTTCCCTTTTTTTCCTAAAATTACATGATTTCTGTCAGCACCGTTTTGAAGTGAGCAATCATTAGTTCGTACTTGAGAGCTGCCCCGGCTGCATATTCGTCTGGCGCGCCAGTTCTCTCAAGGACTTAGTCTTTAAAAGTCTTAAAAAAAAGCTCAACTCTAATAATTTGAGCTTCCTATGGTCAAGGGTTAACTAAGATGGGAGAGATTACTAAATGGTGAACATTTATAAACTCTAATGGTTAAACGACCACAGCACAGGTAATTAATACTTAGTCTTCTAGGAGAAGACTTTAACGAATGATAAAGGCTCACTATGAAAATGCTCAGTCTCGCGATGCTCTTCATTCTCACCTCTTGCTTGCCTTCACTGGGTAAGACATCTCTTGTCTTTGATGACGGCGCGATCTCAACTAAGCCTCTCGTTGCCGATGGAGAAGCTGTGACTTTTGAAGTTCTTAAAGAAAAACTTTTAGTGCCTCACTGTATTGCTTGTCACAAGGGTGCAGCACTGGAAGAAAAAGTCTTGGGATGGGTTGTAGAGGGTAAGCCTGACGACAGTGAACTTTATCAAGTGATCAAAGATGGATCGATGCCTAAGAAAGCAGCAGCTCTAGACTCACGCTACTTGGATTTGGTTGTTCGTTATATTGAATCAGTTAAATCTCCCGAAGTCCCAACCACAGCGGTCGTGGTGGCGGGAAGTTTTGAAGAAGTTAAGCAGAAGATCCTCGTGCCGCATTGTTTGAAGTGCCACCAAGATGTTGCAAATGAAAAAGTTCTGATGGAATGGATTACTCCAGCAAAACCAGAAGAGAGTCCTTTTTATCTCGCGATTAAATCGGGAGAGATGCCTCAGGAAAGTAGTCCCCTCTCGGCCGACGAGCAGGCGCTAGTTGAAAAATATATTTCTTCGATGAAACCTGAAGCAGAGGTTGAGATAGCGACGACATTCGCAGAGATCAATACCAACATCCTTGCTCCTAAATGTCTGGACTGCCACAAAAAGATGGGAGATGAAACTCTCCTTATTTCTAAATGGGTCACACCGGGAGATCCCGAAAATAGTAGGATGTATAAATCTATCGTGAATGGATCGATGCCGAAAAAAGCCGAGCGTCTATCGGATAAAGAAATTCAAGCGATTGCTAGATACATCAAATCTCTCAAACCTTAACTATAACCAAAACGCTTGTCTTCGGGCCGTCTGGACTTCTGAATCAATCCATTCAGGAGCTCGTAAAGACTGGAGCTGATCCCCTGTAACAGTTCGCCTGAGCTGAAGCGATTCACCAGGACATCAGAAGAGTGAGGCAAAGAGTATTTTTTAGACATTCAAAGGTAAAGTTTACATCCTATCTGGCCTCAGAATTTAACCGGATTATGATCAGTCTATGAAAACACTACTCGTCTTCGGCCTCTTTGCCTTTAACTCTATGGCCTCAACTCACTACAGTTGTCCGGTGAGATACAAGAACATCAAACTCACGCTGGATGAAGAGAACTCCATAGTTTCAGTCACTGAACCACAAACTAATCAGTATATAGATTACGGAATGCTAAAAGATAAAATCGAAGCTAATGCGCAGACGGATTTAATGTTTGAAATGGAAACCACCAGAAATTTTTTGCAGCTCAGATTTAAATCAGAAGCTTTAAAAGAAGAACCCGAAAGACTTTTTGGAATTGCCCGCGGATCATTGGGGCATCAGATAGTGGATGCATCGATTAAGTGTTTTAAACTAGCGGGTCCGTTTAACAACTGAGAGATAAAACGGTCCCCATCCCGTATTGTCTGGAAGAACCTGCCAACCAAATTCAGTCGGCTCTCCAAAAGAAAATTCAGGACGGATAAGCTGAAACTTATTAGGACGCTTCTGATGAAGCTTGCGAATAATATCGTCGTTCTCTAAATTAGAAAGAGCGCAGGTTGAATAAACCACCGTGCCTCCAACTTTCACAATATCCAAAGCTGAGGCGAGCATTGCAAATTGCATCACGGCGATCGCTTTCGTTCTTCCTGGTGCCCACATGGATAATTCTTTGGCATCATCCAGAACATGGCGCTCGCTTGAGCAGGGAGCATCCAGCAAAACTTTATCATAAGCACTCTTCTCATACAGACACCACTTGCTGGCATCATGTCCCGTGACCTTGAGATTCTTCTGTTCCGTTTTGGGAAGGTACTCATCAAAAATTTTATGAATGCGCGCGCGACGAGCGGCCGAACGGTCGTTAGATACGAGGATTCCTTTATTCTGCATCTTGAGTGCACATAAAAAACTTTTCCCCCCTGGTGCCGCACACAGATCAACCACTTTTTCACCCGGCTGAATATTAAGTGCCTCAACTGGAAGAATGGAAGCAGCATCCAAAAGATAATAATTCAGGTAACCCGTTTCCGTTGGTTCAGGATGCGGAAAACTTTCTCGCACATCATGCTCGAGAGCAAAACCCTTTATGTTCATCGGATGTTCGGGAAATTTAAATTTTGAAAATGGATTTAAGACAGCAACGTGTTTCTTGGGAAGCATGAGCGCAGCTTTGAGGCCCGCCCAACGCTCGCCATACATCTCAGAATAAAAAGCTTCAAAACCTTCTTGGCCTCTTAGAACGTCCATAAGAAAAGTATAACAGAAGGCCCGTAGATAATTGTGAAGATTTTACCCTCAAAGAGAAAGACTCGGGCATTGGCCCGAGTCTTTAATCACTAATTAATCAATAAGGCCTGAGCAGTAGCATGAACAACGGAAGCGATACGAATGGCGGATTGGATCCCCAGATCCTCAATCCCACCCTTTCTCACTTCGTGGACGTGAGCATTGATACACATCCCACAACCAGTGATGGCGGAGACGGCCAGAGAGTAAAGTTCGAAGTTCACTTTCTCAATGCCGGGTTTTCCAATCACTGTCATACGAAGTTTGGCCGGAAGTTTTTTGAGGGCCTCTTCACCTTCCAGAAGATGCAGGTAGCGGTAGTAGATATTATTCATACCCATGATCGTTGTCGCCGACTTCACCCCCTCAATCTCCTCTACTCCAATCTTCCCCAGGACAACAGCTTCCGCGAGCTCTTTGAGTTTTTCACTCTGAGTGGCGTAGGCTGAAGCTAGAAAGGTTCCATAAATCTGAGTCTCAGTAAGTCCAGGTGCTCCCTCAGGTGAGAGAACAGAGTCCAGATTGATGCGAATATCTTTTCCATAATCTTTTACCAAATCCTTTAGTGTATCCAAGCTCATACTTCCTCCTTAAACGTGAATGGTGTCCTGGCCTTTTTGCCAGTTACAAGGACAGAGCTCATCAGTTTGAAGAGCATCTAGCACACGCAAAACTTCTTTAGGGTTACGACCCACATTCATAGCATTAACCGACACATAGCGGATGACTCCACCAGGATCGACAATGTAGGTGGCACGCTGAGCGACACCCTCTTCTTCGTCCAAAATGCCAAGCTGGGTTGAGAGATCACGGCGGATGTCGGACAACATCGGGAACGGCAGGTTGGTTAAGTCTTTGTGGTTTTGTTTCCACGCCAAGTGAACAAACTCTGAATCCGTTGAAAGCGAGAGTACTTGAGTGTCGCGATCTTTAAAATCTTTCACCAAGTCGCCAAAACCTTTAATTTCGGTCGGGCAAACGAAAGTAAAGTCTTTCGGGTAAGAAAACACCACGAGCCATTTTCCCTCGTAGGTTTTGTTGTGGATATCGATGAACGCTGTATTAGTGTCTGTTGAAACGACACCTTTTAAATTAAACTCTGGAAACTTTTTACCAATTCCTAACATATAGACTCCTTTATTAGTCGTTTGTGTTTGTCTCTTAAAGGAGTATCGATCTGATCATTAAATAAAGAAAATCGATAATCTCGATGCCTTGATAGAGACTGGCTATGATCCTGAAAAAAACATATATTTACCTACTTAAAGTCGGACTGAGGAGGTGCTAAGATCCATGCCATGGAAAGAATTATTCTCATCACCTCAATACTTGCCCTGTCCGCCCTCTCCTACTTCGTAAGATAAGTGTAACTTTTGTTCCTTGGCGAACGTATATAAGAGTGAAAAGATAATTCCTGTGGAGGAACTATGAAAAAACTCGTGGTCTTTATATTTAGTCTTTTGATGTTTAATTCAGTAGGAGCGAAAACTATGATTATGGAAACTGCAACACTGGCCGGAGGCTGCTTCTGGGGTATGGAAGAAATTATCCGCGCGATTCCTGGTGTGACAAAAACGGTAGTGGGTTATACCGGGGGAACAATTGATAATCCCAATTACGGCATCGTGAAACTAGGCGGGTCCAATCACGCTGAATCAATCGAAGTTGAATTTGACCCTGCCCGAATTTCTTATGCCAATCTTTTGGGTTACTTTTTTAGAATGCACAACCCGACCACTGTGAACCAACAAGGAAATGATAAAGGAACGCAGTACCGTTCAGCGATTTTTTATCACTCTCCGGAGCAGAAAAAAACGGCCGAAGAAGTGATAAGAAAAGTGGATGCTTCAAAAAAATGGGATAAACCTGTAGTAACTCAAGTCGTTCAAGCGACAAAATTTTATGCCGCTGAAGATTACCACCAAGATTACTTACAGAAGAACAAGGGTGGCTACACTTGTCACTGGCTGAGAGACTAGTTTCTAGAAAAAAACCAGCAATTGGGTCTGTTACCTAGCTGATCACCGAGCTTAGGATGGCAGGCCCCAATAGTCTCATTGTCATCATCAAAGTTAACACTCTTATCGACATGACAGAGCGAGCCCTGAAAGTAAGTATCTAATCGGCACTGATTATAAGGATGAAGGTAATTCATCGACCGAGTCACTTCCTGAGAAGGTGTTTCAAAGCGTGGCTCAAGAGAATCTGACTCCAGATCCTGGAACATTAACGCTAGTCCACGACCGGCCATATTTAAGCGAATACAAAGGGCGCGGTCAGAATTGGTTGAATAAGTTTTGTCACATTTTTCCATCATCGCCGCAGGAATACTCATCGTTGCAATAGCTGCTTCATTATTTTCTTTTTCCCAGATTTTTCGTCCGCACTTCATCGTCGCAAAATAATCGGCTTGACCTTCAGCACTGGACCATCTGTTGGTACTCTTTTTAGGATAGCCGCCTAAATGGTGACCAAGCTCATGACACATAGTCAGGGTGACACTGTCGGCGTCCATACTTTTATGACGGGCCAGTCCTCCGTAAATGGTGATCATGAATTTACCAGATGCCTGTTCAGCATAGGCATTGATCGTGTTTGATTGCCACGAGGAATAGACTTGAAGTTCGCGGTTATACTCTTCATCAATTGAGTCTCCGAAGAATTTCTCGAAGTCTTTAGAGAGTTTTTTAAACTGAACTTCAGTCATATCATTAGCGAGAAGTGATTTTTCCGGAATAGTTCTGAAATTCGATATGAACATCCCTCCGTCACAGGCGAGTGATGGTAGCGAGAAGGCGAGCAGAAAGAATGACAAAAAGTTTTTCATGAGGTTCCTCCGGAACCCTTATTCTTTCAACTGATGGTCAGTTTGTAAATTATTTCAGGGGGAGTGAGGGAATGAAAGAAATCTGCGGGCGCTCAGCCTTGTGATTTAAGTAGTAATCCAAAGACTGGCCTGCGAGTTTTACAAATTCTAGGCCCAACGCTAATTTGTGATTCACCTGATCAACGTGCTTGGACCAGCGACATATAGCAGTTCCATTGAAAGTACGGTCACTAAATTTAAATTCAAATTGCACATTCTCGCCCACTTCGAAGCGCTTACCGGGGTGATCAATAACAACAGAGATTCCGCCACGACCAAAAGAGTAATCAGAAATAGAAGAATCAATAATATGATCAATTTTTTTGCTGGTCTGGCCTACTTCTTCCGAGACGCGAGATTTTAGTGCGCCTGAAAAACGGATCGTCATTTTAATCAGATCATCTAAACGAAAGGGCTTATTTATCAAGGCTTCAGCACCTTTATTGAAGGCGTCTTCAACCGTGATATCTGCAAAACCTGTGATCAAAATAATAGGAGGAGAATTCACATCACGGGCCTTCATGGCATCAAGGAGATCAATCCCTGTACCTCCAGGCATACGAATATCAGACACAACCAGATCAATTTTATTTTCTGCGAGAATTTTTTGGGCCACAGTTATATTTTCTGCCTGAAAAACCTTTGCTCCCATGAATTCAAATTCAGAGGCAACGATATCGCGAAGATCGACTTCATCGTCCACAACTAAAAGAATTTTTCCGGCCAGAGCTTGCTCATCCATATAAACGTCTCGGTATTTTTGCGATCATAACCTTACTAATTTGCGACTCTTTTGCTAGAATCAAGATTTCAGAGACCATCCTAAGGAGAGGGCGTGAAATTCCTAATATTGCTTATTATAACTCAAACGGCACTCGCTACACCAACATTAGAAGTGGAAGAAGCAAAAAAATCTTTGCTCGCCATGATCAGGCCGCTCTTAACAAATTCCAAAAACACAAAGGAATCAACTTTTACTCAGGACTTCCAGCTCCAAGGTTGTGACAAACATAAGATTAATTGGATGAATGTCATCTTAATGAAGGATAAGGCCGAACTAAAGTACGTGTTTAAAACGGGATGTGATGTCGAGGGCACAATAAATCCCCGGATTTTTCAACCATTTCCTGTTGATCTCAAGCTCCGCAACCTCGCCAGCTATCACAAAATTTCAACTCAAAATACCATCACGGCAAGTTTTGAATCTAAGCCCATCATGCTTCTAGAAATGGCTGTTGGTGAACTCACGGGTCCCAAAGGTGTAGTGAAATTTGATGCTGATTATCGAGTACAATTAAATCCGATGAATAAAGAAAACCCCGTGGAAAAAAATCTGGGGGGAGAGATCCGAATCAGCGAAATTTACGGCAAAAAGACATCGATTAAAGAAAAGATATTAGTAAAATAATACTAGACAGGTGCAGGTTCAAGCGCATCATTTATTTTAACGAAAATAATACCGCGCACCAAAACCAAAGTGAAGTTCAATTCCAGTTCTACCAACAAGATCAACGATAGGGGCAATTTCAGCAAACATATCAGCATTATCATTTTCAAATTTATGAGCGAGACCAACCGGGAGTCTTAAACCAAGTTCAATCTCGTCAGCAAACTCCATCCGTCCACCTAGTCCATAATAAAGATCCAGAGGAATAGTATCGTTGTAATAAAAAGCAGCATCACTTTGGAGGAGATAATCAGAGTTAAGACTCAGGTTGGAGTGTCTTCCCCAAGACATCCCTACACCACCATCAATGGCGTGATTGTCCGCTAACCAGTATTTTCCTGAGACGCCTATTGGATTACCGAACATGATACCAACGCCCTTATCCCCTTCTGCGGCAAAAGTAGGAAGTGAGAAAAGTGCAAGAACAAGAACTAAAAATAAAAATAGTTTTTTCATAGCTCCCAATCATACTTTGATTTCTCTTTCTCTGTCAAAAATGTTTGAATCATTCTATGAATTTCAGAAACATTATGTTCATTATCTCCATCACTATGATTGGGTTTTGTTTCACTCTCTATTTCCAGAGTGATCTTGATGTACAGACGATAAACTTCGAACGCTACAAAGATCTCACCTATAATGAGGCCCGCTCTCACTCGCTGGACGAACTCAATCAACTCATCTTGCCCCTGAATATGGAACACGTTATTCGGGAGATTATTGAGAGAAATAAAATCGCGGGAGAAAGAACGCGGATCATGGAAATTGGAGCTGGCAATGGTCGCGTGCTGATGACCTTGAAGAAGATGTTTCCAGAAGCCGAGTTCTACGGAATTAATAAAGAAAAAACGATCACTTTTTATCGCCGTGAAAGTTTCATGCTGACGGCATTGAAATTTGATATCACGACCAAAGAAGAAGTTGAAGGTATGGAACTTCCTTATATCGTTTTCCAGGATCTGGATTTCGGAAACCTTATTCCCTATGCTGATAATAAATTTGATCTGATTTATTCCCAAGGGACTCTGCCAAATATTAAGTACAAGTTTGAGCTCTTTAACGAAATCATGCGTGTGTTAAAGAAAGGGGCCATTTCTATTCATACTGATGTCTCTTTTCTTAACGTTTATAAGAAAGGTGTCCTGATGGATTTCAGGGATGCCCTGAAAGAGATGCGTAAGCGTGGCATTGAGATCTACCAACTGGAAAACCACAACACACTTAAATTTAAAAAGCCCGAAACCTTTATCCTCTTTCCTGTGACCCCTCATCATCCTATGCCTGAAAGGTCTGAATCCTTGACTCCTGAACAGCGTAGGCCGGAGATGGGCTACAATCTGTCTTACGAGTAATTAACCCATCTCAAGGTGGCCAGGACGAACGTAAGGTAAGCTACCCAACCGTTACTTAAGAAGTCACTGAATTCATATTAAGTGCCCAAACTTTAGACAGAGGGCCGTAATCTATTCTAAGACCCCCCAGATATCTCTATAAAGTATAAGATCCTCTCAAAAGGATCTTTCATGAAATCATTATTAAGCGCTGTTATCCTATTGGCTTCAGGCCTTGCCCTCGCTGATATTCCGGTTGAGTCCCATTTAGCGTGGAGTAAAAAATCAGTGCGTGTTTGTTTTGGTGATAATCAACACCGGAATGCCACTCTGGCAATTAATGATAATTCGGATTTCATTGAATACACCAAAGATCAAAAAAAATGGATAAAAGAAATTATCACTCAAGAATACAAAGTTAGCGAAGTAGGAATTGAATTTGTAGGTTGGGAAGACTGTGATGCCAAGGTTCTAAAATCTGACGTCGTTATCCTAAGAACTGAGCCAGTAGCTCCCGAAGGCGATGGCACTTTTAATGAAAGAGGCGGTCGTGCAACAATTGGCGAACGAGGAAATTCGATGAGCACCACAAATGGGGCCAATCATACTATCCACAGCTTTGAAAAAGGTGATCCTAATTATTTAAACTTCGTCATCCTAAACACAAGAGCTTCCAATGAAAAGAAAATCGGTTCAGAAAACTATATTAAAATAACGGCGCTTCATGAGTTCGGACATACTGCAGGTCTTCGCCATCAGCATGTGAAACTTAAAGAGGCGATGGCCGACGAAAACTGCAAAAGAAAAAAAGAAATTAAACTCTCGCAAGAAGATATTTTTGCTTCAACTGTTTTTACTGGTCCCTATGATAACAACTCTATTATGAATTACTGTTACTTCAATCTTCTGGTTGATAATGGGCTTTCGTTTAAAGAAAAATCTCTGGATAAAACACCGATGGTTCTATCTGACTCAACTCTATTCACCACGACAGTATCAGACTCTGGCTGGCCATCTCGTAAACCTCGCGTTCAAGTCAATATCCGTCTTGGTTTCTCAGCACTTGATAAGCACGCGCTTAAATGTCTGTATGTTTTTGATGAAGCAACGAAGAAAGATCGTTGTAACTACCCTCAGTAAACTAATTCGACGACTGTGGGAAGAACCTTGTATGGATCATCTCGTAGTACTGTTTATTTTTTCCCCATGATTTCTCAAAAGCTTCTTCCACTTGGGCGTTATCAATAATGCCCTCACAGACTGGGTGGGTTTTCACGAGATCAGCAATAATTTCTTTTTTCCAATCTTCAAACGGACGCTCGTATTTTTTGCGTGCAACCGGATCCAGATCATTGAACTTATTGTGGTCACCAATGATGGTCCCGTAGGCAGGCATGCTTGGACCAAACTTCCCTGAAACATAGAGCTTCACCGTATCTGACTGGTGATCGGCCAGACAAGGCATAACAGCTGCCACAGCAGCTGGATCCGTTGTCACGTTAATTGAGTCCATCAGACCACGGGCCTTGAGCCAGTCTTCGTATTTTTTAATTTGTCCGTTAATTTTACTCATCGACTTCATCAGCTCTTCGGCCAGGGCAGGAAGCTGATCTTTAGTTAAGATTCTCGCCTCTCCGTAATTTGGGCTCACAAAATAATCTTTTCCATCAGCTTTAAAGTGAGTCACGTCTCCTGGAAGGTAGTCGTTATCGATCCCCGACATAAAACGATAGACCGGATAACGAATCGCCTTGATGCCTTTGCTCGACATGATCATATAAGAGGTTACATCTTTGCCGTCTTTGAGATTACAATGACCGGTGAACACTTCTTCACCGTTAATTTTTTTGAAAAGCCCTTGCGGCCATCTCGGTGTGGTCGGTGCATCAGCAATGCTTCGTAGGCACTTTAAATGCGACTCAAAAGGCGCATCTGCAATGGGTTCGAGCTCAGCGAACTGACCCACATCACATAATTTTGCTGAAACATTAAGAGAGGTTACAAGGAGGGAGAAAAGAACAATTTTTTTCATTTATTCTTATCGGCAAAACGAGGAAAAACTTGAGAAATTAAGAGGTCTCCCTTCACATCCATGAAGGAAGACCCCAGACAGATATCTAGCTACCGCAAGCGATACATTCTTCCGGATTTTCCAGAGAACAAACCATCGCGGCCTGCTGTTCGGCTTCAGATTTAGGTGCAGACTTTTCGTTGATCGTGAACTTAATCGCATCAACGGCCGGACGTGTACGGAGGTAGTACATACCGGTCTTAAGACCTAATTTCCATGCAGCAAAGTGCAAGGACGAAAGCTTACCGAAGTTAGTGTCTTCCATGTGGACGTTCAAGCTTTGAGATTGATCGATGAAAGCTCCGCGGTCGGCAGACATTTCAAGAATCGACTTCTGCTTGATTTCCCATACAGTACGGTAGAGTTCCTTCATCTCAGCAGGGATCTCCGGAATGTACTGAACCGATCCATTGTGAGCGATGATACGGTCTTTCATTTCTTCATTCCAGAGCCCAAGCTGAATGAGGTCGCGCACTAAGTGCTTATTGACCATTGCGAATTCTCCCGAGAGAACTCGACGAGTGTAAATGTTCGAAGTAACCGGCTCAATACACTCATTGTTACCGAGGATTTGAGAAGTAGAAGCTGTCGGCATTGGTGCCATAAGAAGAGAGTTACGGACTCCGTAAGTCTTGATTTTAGCTCTAAGAGATGTCCAGTCCCAACGTGCAGAAGTTTTAGCTTCCCACATATCGTGCTGAAGAATTCCCTGAGAAATCGGAGATCCAACGTAAGAATCGTAGTGACCATTCTCTTTGGCCAGATCGGCTGAAGCTGAAAGAGCTGCGTAGTAGATTGTTTCAAAGATTTCTTTGTTCAATATACGTGCGCCTTCAGAGTCAAACGAAAGTCTGAGTTTGAAGAATGTATCAGCAAGTCCTTGAACACCAATCCCGATTGGACGGTTTTTCATGTTCGAGTATCGAGCTTCTTCTACTGGGTAGTAGTTAAGATCGATAATACGGTTAAGGTTACGTGTCACTTGATAAGTCACATCAAAAAGTTTCTTGTGATCAAATTCATTTTTTTCAACGAATTTAGGAAGAGCAATTGAGGCCAAGTTACAAACAGCAATCTCTTTTTCAGAAGTGTACTGCATGATTTCAGTACAAAGGTTAGAAGACTTGA
>JBBARF010000015.1:0-42107 GCA_040399925.1 Bacteriovoracaceae bacterium | reverse complement strand
TGCTTACTAAAAAAACGATCCTTGATAAATATATAGAGGAACAAGAGAAGTCCCGCCCAAAAATAAAGATAAGCGAGATTTATAGAAAGCAAAATATTCGTCACCTTATTGGCGAGCAATCGATCAATTCCGTTCCCTACAATTCCCATGGTCAGAAGTGTGAGTCCCAATCTCGAAGCCGCAATTTTTTTTGGTAACTGAATCAATAAAAGAAAATAAAGAAACAAAAACAGAATCGAAGAAGTCACGATTGCGAGGTTGAGGTTCAAAGAATCTAGCGGAAGCTCACTACCAAGGAAAACCCCATGATGAAAAGTCGCAAACCCCGCGTTTCTCGCCCACGTCTTGAGGATCTGATCTAATGCCAGAAGACCAAAAAGAAGGAAAACATGGGTCTTAATTTTAAAGGTAGGGATATTCATCTTTCTATTCTGCCAAATAAGCGGGCCAGCCACAATAAATTGTCATCGAATCAAGGTTCTAATTTCATACGGAGCCCTATGATGAAGTTGACTTTCTTACTCGGAAAAGTCGTTTTGCGCTTAAAATGGACTGAATCGCGATCACGGAGGATTGTACATGACTGGAAAAGAAAAGATCCTTATTGGTTTTGCCTTCCTTACCCCTCTCCTTTCTGTCTCTTACTTTTATTCCGAAATCAATCGTACTCCCGCTACCATCACCCATCTCTGTAATGCCAGTGCTTATCAAACTGAAAGAATGGAAGTTCAACGATTGGTTAGGGAGCGCATTGACGCTATCAAAGCAGGAGAAAATCTTCCGCTGCTGCTACCAGCTGAGTTTATCTTCACTACGGGCGACCGACAGGATTCGACTGCTTATATTTCTCATTTACGATCCATCATGCGGGTCAACGATGATGGTGAAACTCTTATTCAAACTTCAGATAAAAGTCTTAGTTATTTAACTGATCATCGTTTTGCGAGAAAAGAATTTATCACAGGCAGAAGAAAATATTTCTCTGTGGTTGAAGTCAAAAAAATTAAGATGGCCCTCCCGCCAGAAAACGCTGAATCACAATTCCAAAATGTCCTGCACGACTACGTATCTCATTTTGAACTCACCGGAGAGCTGAATATCGCTCACCTGATTCTGGCCGACATCCGCAATCCCATAGCCACGCATCTTAAGGATGTCCCCTTTATGAAGGTTCTGAAAAAAAAGGATGAGATGATTGAGACATTTGGAAAAGATCGAATCGTAGACGGAGTAAAGTACAGCGCCTACGAGGGAATGCCAAAAATGATTGATCGCTTTAGCTGCGAAACGTTCTCATCTATTCTCACCACCTCGTTTAGAATTTCCAAGGGGCGAGAACTTCACGCGGAGATTTTAAACGAGCCCTAAAAGCCAATAAGCTTGAGCATGCGAAGCTTACCAATTTTAAGAATAAGCTCCTGACCTTTTTCAAGATTAAGCGTATCACTAGCATGATTTTCAAAATTCACTTTAACTGCATTCTGTTGAATCAAGCGGCGTCCATCTGATTTTGATTTGATGAGTTCAAGTTCTAGAAACAGATCCAGTAACTGAACGACACCCGCTGGCTTATTTACCACCTGGATATCATCAGGAATTTGTTTTTTTGTAAAACGAGCTTCAAACTTCTCTCTTTCTTCCCTACCAGCAGCTTCACCGTGGTAGTAGCCTGTAATCTCTGAGGCGAGGGATTTCTTCGCTTCCATAGGATGAGTCGCACCTGAAACGATTGAAGCGATATAGGCATCAACCACATCAGCAGGCTTACGACTCAAGAGAAGGTAGTACTTCTTCATGAGCTCATCTGAAATCGACATGATCTTTCCAAACATATCGGTCGATGTCTCAGTGAGCGAAATATAGTTGTCCATCGACTTAGACATCTTGTTAACGCCATCAGTTCCCTCGATCAAGGGCATAGTCAGGATACACTGAGCTTCTTGCTCATATGAATGCTGCAGGTGTCTTCCCATCATGAGATTGAAGGTTTGATCAGTTCCACCAAGCTCAAGATCGGCTTTCAAATGAACTGAATCAAAGCCCTGAAGAATAGGATAAACAAACTCATGAAGGTAAATGGCTTCAGCTGAATTATAGCGTTTTGAAAAATCGTCTCGTTGAAGAATCGCACCAACTGTAGCGCGGCTCATGAGTTGAATAAGATCAAGCCCCGAGAATTTCCCCAGCCAGTCTTTATTGAAAACCACATTCGTTTTGGACATATCCAGAACCTTGCCCACTTGCTCTTTGTAGGTTTGTGCATTTTTCATCACATCTTCGGCCGTCAGGATCGGACGGGTTTTGTTTTTCCCCGTTGGATCTCCAATCTGGGCGGTATAGTCTCCGATCAGAAAATAGATCTCATGGCCAAACTCTTGAAGCATACGAAGCTTCTGGAGAACAACCGTATGACCTAAGTGAATATCCGGACGAGAGGGATCTGCACCGAATTTAATTTTGAGGGGTTTCTGTTTTTCGTAGGATTTTTTGAGTTTTTTAAGGAGCTCTTCTTCTGGCAGGATTTCAAAGACTCCACGCTTGAGTTCTTTGAGTTGTTCTTCCCCAGTTAGAGTAATCTTAGTCATTGGCCCGTCTCCTTAAAGTTTCCTTATTTTAGACGGTCAACGAACTTTCGTAAATTTCTATTTGCAGCTTAAGGCCCTTCTCAGGCCTTTAAAGAAGAGGTAATTGTCTTTAGAGTCCTTTCCTATCTTGGCAAACAGGGTCATCTCCCCGGCATTAGGAAATTTAGCGATAAGGTCAACTTCCTTAGTGTCCACAATCCCATCTGCTACAACCGACTCCTGCAGATAGGTCAAATAGATCTCACCTTTTGCACTCTCGATGATCGTGAGCTTAATATCACCCGATTCACATTTCACCGGAGGAAGAGCGAGTGAGCTGAAAGAGAAGAGTGAAAGGAGGAGGAGAGATTTCATAGCATTTTACCTATTTTATTTTTCTTACCTAGACGAAGGCTTGCGTTAGCACGTCCAAGACCATCTGAGAAAAATTCTAGCTCTTCAAGGTAGGTACCTTTGAACTCCGGTAATTCCAGATCAACCAGGATATTATTATTAAATTCGTTAATTTCTTTCATGATTTCTTTGATAACTTTTTTGCGAAAGCGGATGTCGACAACAGTTGAGATAATTCCATATTGAGGTAAGCCTTCAATCAAGAGGTCTGAATCCGTAAGAATTTTTTTAACCTGAATTTGAAGACGTGGAACACCTTCTATATCAACAATGTTAAGACCTATACCAAATTTAATCGGGAAACGAAGTTCTGATCGCCCAACCAAAAGTCTTTGAGCACCTTTAAGTTTATAAACGATGTCCATATAAAGAGAAAAGGTCGTCCCTTTTTCTTCACCTAAAACAAAAGCTTTCTCAGGCCCCATATGGAATTCTTTATCGGCCATATCTTTTTCCCATAGACCGGCCACCATCGTGGCATTAATCAACTGATTCAAGTAGTGCTCACTGACTGAGACACCAAGATTCGAATCACTTTCAATCATGTAACGGTTAAGATCACGAACTGACTTATCCAAAGTTTTCTGGGGGATTTCACGACGTAACGTCGAAGGGATTTTATTTTGCCAGCAAAAATCAGAACCAACGGCTTCTTCTGTTGAACAGAAGTGAGCATCCATAACAACGTGCAGGAGTTTTGAATTATTAGTCGACATTTCCTGAATATCAAAGATAGCATTGATTTTGCTTTCAAGAGCGTAAGTACGGGGAATAATCAGTTCTTGAGGAGTGTCGTTAAGAATATTCTCAAGACGATTTCCCAGACGTGCCTGGATCAGATCGATCACGCCCTTTTTCATCTCTTGCTGACGAGTAATGAAAAACTTTTTTATTTTTTCACGATCAAAACTGATCGTTTTATTACCAATTTTGATAGCCACCTTCGGCATCTTTAAATCCTGAACGGTAATATCAATTAAATCTGGTTTTTTAACAATCGTATCAAAGAGTTTTTTAAGATCAACCTGCTGTAATGAAATCAACAGGTATTCTGGCATAATAGAAGTCAGCCATCCCATCGGCATTTCTACCATCATCTCAGGGCGGATATTAAATTGAGGATTCTGAACTTCAACACTGAAAGTAATAGGGTCACCTGAGACCGTTTTCTTAAGTTCAACCTGAAAAGCAATACTGGTAGCAGAAATAGTCAAACCTTGAACATAGTTCATGGTGACGTATTCCACGCGATTTAAATAAGAAACTGTCGGGCGTAACTCAGAATTGAAATCATTGATCGAATATGAAAGATCATTAACGACAATTTTATAAGAAGATTCAAAAAGTTGCAGTTGAAGAACTGATTGAAGATCTTTGATCCATTTCTGAGTTCCAGGAGGAAGATCCTGCAGATTACGATTCAGATCAATCACAATTGGTTTTTGAACGGACTGGTTGTAGGGATCGCCGAAATTGTTATTCATTAAAAAGGCCCGCAAGCGCTTAATGAATGACAGCGATGATTCATAATCAAAGCGCGACTTTATGATAATGTCCGTCGACTCCTGGGCCTTGAGATTAAGGGCAAACAAAGAGAGAACGGTTAACAAGAGGAATTTCATTAATGGCTTTATACCACTCGGCAGGATCAACAGATGGTCGTGAGTAAAATATACAGTTTAGGGGCGCCAGCCTGTTCTCTTAAGCCAGGCCTCAAATTCCTTAAGCTTAGAATCGGGATCCTTAGGAGGACGTTCCATGGATGAGGATGTAAAAGTTTCAAGTGGCGCCAGACCCATACTCTTTCGCCGAAGATTGACCTGACCTTCATCCTCAATGGCGGTAGGCTTGAGCTCCCCTTTCTGCCAGTCACTGTTAGTCCCATACAACTGAGGCCTGCCTTCAAAAAATCGGATACGATCTTCAGAGTAGGCGAGCAGATCTTTAGGGAAATCATCTTGAGAAGCCGCGAGCCTCATTTCAATTAAACAGTCCTGCATAAAATCAGGAAGCGAGATCGCATGATGAATGATCAACCATGCGAGCTTCACACCCGGTTCTCCAGCACTCGAGAGGACAGGAAAACCATAAGCATCTATCAGCGCTTTTAGTTTTCGAGCATTCTCAATGTGAACTTTTTCCATTTCTTTATGGTAAGTATCGTTCAGAACCCCTCGTTGCAAGAGGCCTTCACGGATAAGCAGGTCCCTTTCTACAAGAGGGGCCAGTTTATCTTTCCAAAAATGAGCTTCCATAGGTTTTTAAGAGGCCCGATTAAACCAATTACCCAGGAATCTCTTCCTCGTTTCATTGAAATGATCAATATAACTTTGGTCATTTTCAAATCCGTAGTGGCCCTTAAAATTATCCTCATACTTAGCGATAAAATTTACCTGACCATGCTTGAACAATTCAATGGAGTGAGAATAGCAGAGGGGAATGTTGACCGTTTGCCCAAGTGAATCGTAGATGTTGTTCATGCCCGAGCTAGAACTCAGGGTTTGTTTTTGCATGTACTTACAAACGAAACAGCGTTTATCTTTCATTTAGGACTTATCGTTACCGCTTAAGAAAATCTTTACCTCTCAATAGAGAAACAAGAAGAATTAAGGTATACTTAAGCTATGTGCAGAATCTTCGGTTTTAGATCGGTCCTGATGTCTAAAGTCCATTCTAGTCTGGTATCGGCTGAAAATGCTCTTATGGGCCAGAGCCGACGTCATCCTGATGGTTGGGGACTGGTCTATTATATCTCTGACTCCCCCCATGTCGTTAAGTCCACCAACACCGCTGAAAGTGATGAACTTTTCCATCACCTCTCAGGTGTGGTCACTTCTCAAACCGTTCTCGCCCATATTCGTAAAGCGACCCATGGTAAGCTCTCCATTCTTAACACTCACCCCTTTCAATACGGAAAGTGGACCTTCGCTCATAACGGCAACATAACTGAACTAAGTCAAAAAAAACAAAAGCTACTGGATAAAACATCTAAAGAGATTTCTCCTTATTGTTTAGGTGAAACAGATTCAGAACTTATTTTTTACTTCCTTCTGACTTACATTCAGAAGGGCTCAAATCTTCACGACTCCACTCCTGATCTAAAAGTTATCATGGCCAACCTTCAGGCAGGCCTAAATGATCTGGCAGAAATTATTGGAACGCTGTCGATAAAAGACGCGGGAATATCTAGCGAGAATTATTTAACCTTCGTTCTAACCAACGGTCCTATCATGCTTGCCTTTAACGGGGGCCTAACACTCTACTACAGTACTCACAAAAAGCTCTGTCCAGAGCGTTTGAACTGTGGGAGCTTTACTGCCGCCTGCGAGAAAAAATCCGAGCAAGACGAGAAGGTTAATCACATGATTTTTTCCAGCGAACCTTTGCAGGGTGAAAACATCTGGTACAAAGTTGAAGCCGGGCAACTCATGGGTGTCGATCATCTGATGCATCTTCGCTCCGTCCAGTTAACTATGCCTTTTGTCGTGAGTGAGCAAAAAGAAGAGCTACCAATAAATTATGAAATCTGAAAAACAAGAATCAATTATTTATTTTGATGGGGTCTGCGGACTCTGTAATGGTTTTGTCGATTTCATCCTCAATGTGGATTCAAACAATATCTTTAAATTCAGTCCCCTCCAGAGCGACTTCGCCTTAAAAACCCTGCCACCTCAATTCACACAGGATCTTGATAGTGTCGTTGTCATGATTGAGGGTAAAACGTTTAGAAAAGGAGCCGCAGTCTTGGCGGTCTTTAATCAATTAGGCGGGGGATGGAAAATTCTTTCACTAGCAAGAGTCTTGCCCGATGGACTAATCAATAGCGGCTATGATTTTGTGGCCAGTAACCGCTATAAACTTTTTGGAAAAAAAGAAACATGTCGTCTTCCTACACCTGAAGAACGCGCTCGTTTTATCCTTTAACTTCTTTTAAAAACAAACTTAATACTTTGGCGCGAGAATCGATCGTCTTGAGCAGGATGAATTCATTTTCTGTATGAATCTCTTCACCCATAGGTCCCAGACCATCGATAATGATCACACCTTCACGACTAAAGTGATTCGTATCCCCTACTCCACCGGAAGAGTGAGCTGCAGGTCGTTTTCCTTCAACTTGCTTGATGAGATCAAGATAACGTTCAATATATTTTTCTGAAGCATCGTTCATACTGTAGGGAAGAGTGTCGTCATTGATTGAAAATTTAATCAGCTTCCCTTTAAGGATCTGCTCAATCTGAGTCATCGTTTCTTTACGCAGCTTAAGTGAAGGAGTACGAACATCAAGTTTTGCCTTAGCACTTCCACAAACAATATTAAATTTATCCTGTCCGCCGATCATATGTCCGATAGAAAGTGTCACTCCTGTTTTATAGTCAGTGAGCTGTTCCAACTGGACAATTTTATCAGCGAGAATTTGGCAGGCATTGATACCATCAGCATGATGGCGACCAGCATGGGCTTCCTTACCTGTCACTTCGATCTCGTACCAGATATTACCCTTACGGCTATGAACAATTCCATTTTCGTGAGAGGGCTCAATACCCAGAACCATGAAAGAATCATGAGAGTACTTCTTAAACATTTTTCCAAATCCAGGCGATCCTAATTCCTCATTAGGACTTATCAGGATGCGAATAGAAAACTGAGGTTTGGGATTGGCCTCAAGAAATTCTTTGAGGGCGAGATACGTAACAACGATACCACCCTTGTCATCGATGACTCCTGGGCCTTTGAGTTTGTTATCATCAATCTCTTTGATTTTCTGAAAGGGAGAGCTGGGTTCAAAAACAGTATCCGCATGCATAACAAAAGTAAGAAAAGTTGATTTCTCACCCTTTAGAGTCGCTTCTAAAAGTTTACCTGATTTTTTTTCGCCTTCAGGATTAGCAATCAGTTGAACTTTAAATCCCAGTTCCGTAAACCATCCTTGAGCAATTCCCTGAACCTGATTAACTCCTTCAATATTTTCTGAACCTGAATTAATTTTAACCAACGTCTCAAGTCTTTCGCGAGATGTCTGGGCATAAGTCTGGAGAGAGAAAAGAATTAAGATGAGAGAGAAAGACTTCAAGAAAAACTCCTACTTTTACGGTTGGATCAAAGTCACATAATTATTTTAAGGGGACAAGAAATTTCTTCTTATTCGAGGTCACATTCCCGTACTTACTCTTGGCAAAGACGCGCCAGTAGAGCTTCTTCTTTTCATTCACAAACTTAAGCGTTTTGCTGCGATTTTTTACACGCATTGTTCCAATCGCTTTCGGTGTCCCTTGACGGTAGATCTGAAGGAAATATTCAAAATCTGAATGGGGTTCACTCCATTCAAATTTGACGAAGGCCCCCTGACCAGTGGCCTTGATCATCAGGGCATGTTTGATGAATGAGATCTTATCATAAGTCTTGATCTTAACCACTCGGGCTTCAAGAGAAGAAATAAGCAACAGACTCAGGAGGATAGCTTTCATATAGGTTTCTTTAAAAAGGTTATAACAAAGATAAACCAGTTCATTTTTTGAATTAAGTAATAAAGTCTCGCACAAAATCATTCGCTGGCGCCTGTCTGATCTCAGAAGGTGTCGCGAACTGAAGAATATTTCCTTTCTCCATGATCATAATCCTATCACTCATGCTGAAGGCCTCGACCTGATCATGAGTGACATAAATACAAGTCATTTTAAAATGCTGCTGAATCTGACGGATATCTTTTCTCATCTTTTCACGAAGTTTAGCATCAAGGTTTGAGAGTGGTTCATCGAGCAGAAGTACTCTTGGACGAGCGACGAGACCTCGGGCAAGGGCCACTCGCTGTTGCTGCCCTCCACTTAATGTATTAGGAAGACGCGGACCCATTTCACCTAACTCAACCATACCTAAAACTTCTTCAACTTGTTTCTTTATCTCGGCTTCAGGCGTTTTTTTCATGCGTAGTGGAAAGGCTACGTTCTCAAAAATATCCATATGAGGCCAGATGGCGTAACTCTGAAACACCATTCCGAGTTTACGTTCGCGAGTAGGAACAAAGAGTCCCTTCTCAGGAGCAGAAATCATCTCATTGCCGATGAAGATCTCTCCCGAGCTATTCTTCTCGAGCCCTGCCACTATCCGTAGCGAGGTGGTCTTGCCGCAACCAGAAGGTCCAAGGAAAGAAACGAACTCTCCATCGTTAATCTTAAAAGAGATATTCTTTAAAATCGCATTACCACTATAGTCTTTTGAAACATTTTTAAATTCTACAGCACTCATAGTCCGTACTTCCCTTTCGTCGAAATTTTAAGTGTTCCGTTTAAAATGATGATGATGACTAAGACACATAAAGCAAGAACCGCCGATCCCCCACCTGAGGCATCTCCATACTCTTGCAACTGAAAGATCAAAGTCCCGATAGTTTCATTTCCTGGGCCGGTTAAAAGAACAGACATCGTTAATTCTGAAAATGCTGGCATGAAGACAAGGAAAAAAGAGGCCATGAGAAAGGGTCTGAGGATGGGAATCCAGATCCGTATAAAGACCTGCCATGAATTAGCGCCCGCTACCTCGGCTGCATCAATCAAAGTCTGATCCACCTGCGAAACTCCATCGTGAATAATCCGATACGAAAAATTCAAGAATTTTGCCACATAGGCCAAAAAGATAATTCCCAGAGTGTTATAAAGCGGAAGACGAAGTGACAACACCGTGAGAGTCAGCGCAAGTGCTAGAACTGTCCCAGGAACTGCATAAGGGATAGCAATGAAAGCTTCTTTGATTTTATTAATGGGTCCTGTCACTTTCTTGCTCGCCTGAGAAAGGAAATAAGCTATCACACTGGAAGCGATTGCCGCCGTGACCGCCAGAATGGTTGAATTAAAAAACGCTCGGTAGGTTTCATCAGTCTTAAAAAAGATTGTTTCAAAGTTTTGAACGCCAAAATTCGCCCAAGAACGATCCCCTTGAAGTTTACTCAGGGCCGCGACCAAAATAGCTCCGATGGGCATAACAAAAAGAATGAAGGCCATGCCACCAAGAAAGATCTGAACCCCAGCTTGTCTTTTACCCAGATCGATCAGACTTGGTCGGGCAACTTTTCCCGTCACCAGACTAAAACGAAAACGCTTACTGATCACATGATCAAGATAGAAAACCACAGCAGCAATAGCGAGAAGTCCTAAAGATAGAACTCCACTTAACTTAAGACCGGTATAAGACGCCATCTTCTGAAAAATAAAAATCTGAGTTGTCATCATACTGATGCTAGCTGCATTCCCTATCAAAGCAGCAATACCAAAGTTTGCAATAGCTGACAGGAAGGCCAGTAACATCCCAGAAATAAGCGAAGGCACGATAAGGGGCAAAGTTATTTTAAGAAAGACATTCCAGTCACTGGCGCCAGAAATCTTCGCTGCCTCTTCCAGAGTTGGATCAATTTTTTCCAGAGTTGAGAGAAGATTAATGAGAATGAATGTGTAAAAAAATGAACTCATGACAAAAATCAGTCCACCGCGAGTGTAGATATTAATTCCAGGAATAAGATCTTTTAAAAATCCATTGGAAGGATTGGCCAGATAGATCCAAGCGATAGCACCAATGAATGGCGGAATGGTGTACGGCAAACAGAAAACAGTTCTCCAGAATCCTCGGAAGGCCAGATCCGTGCGAGTAAAGAGCCACGCCAGAGGAATGGAAATAAAGGTGCTGATTATAACCGTTGAACCACAGACGATCATCGTGTTCCAGAATGACCTGATGGTCATGGGATTAGTGATCGCCCTTTTATAAATTGCCCAATCAAAATCGCCGTTTTCAAATGAAAACGAATAACCTAGGAACAGGAAAGGATAAACGCAGAGACAAAAAAGCAGCACCAGTAGAGCGTATAATCCAATTTTTTTCATTTGAACATAATCTCCACATAAGTCTCTTTGATCTCAAAACGCTTCTCTGTTAACTCTTTAATGAGATCTTGCGGCCAAGGAAAAGCTTTTTCTTTAAGTATAGCAAGAGTTGGGGCGCCCACGGGGGCCGGAAAATTTTTAATAGGAGAATGCATGAACGATCTTGTCATCGATTCCTGACCTGCATGAGTAAAAAACCAATTGGCAATTTTCATCACCTCGGCCCTATTTTCTTTTTTCTTAGGAATACCCATCGTATTGAACTGAGTGACAACGCCATCGTCCGGATAAACAATTTTAAGTCGTGGATCATCATGCTGAAAACGTAAAACGTTCTCTAAAAGAACAAATCCAATCGGACGCTCTTTAGTTTGAATTCTTTTAATGACGGCACTATTTCCGCCATCAAAAAGAAAATTATTCTTTTTCAGGTCATGAAAAAATGGCCAGCCATATTTATGCTGAAGAGCAAGGACAGTTGTAAAAGCAGTTCCCGAGGCAAGAGGACTCCCTCCTGTGATCAAACCCTGAAAGCGAGGATCACTCATTTCTTTAAAACTCTTAGGTGCATCGGCTTCTTTGATGACATCTGAGTTATAAACTAAAACCATGATAGGAATGCAGACCACATGAAAAGTTCCTGCTGCATTTTTATACTCTTCTTCAAAAGAATCAAAAGCTTCAGGCTTCCAGATCTCCAGGCGACCACTATCAGATAATTCCTGATACCAAAATCTTTCTGATGAAATTAAAATGTCTGCTTTGGGAGCTCCGGCAATAAGCTCCGTATTAACTTTAGCAGCAATCTCTTCAGATCCCGCCTGATACCAATTGATCTTGATATCGGGAAAGGCTTTTTCCAGCTGAGGATTCATATCTGCGATGGTGTCTTTATACAGTGATGTGTAGATCCAAATCTCTTTTTTGCCAGAATCTTTGTTGCACGCAGAAAAAAATAAGAAGCCTATGAGGGTTGCCCATCTTAGCATTTCAATTCCTCTGACAAATGTCTATTTTGGTGGTCTGAGTAGGCCTACAGTATTGTAAACATGATCTAGAGTTTTTTGTGCTCTCACTCGAGCGCGATCAGCCCCGGACTTCATCAGTTCATCCAGATAATCTTTATTCTTCATTAGATCATCATACTTCTCTCGAACAGGCTGAAGTGTACTCACAACAAGATCGGCAAGATCAACTTTCAAGTGACCATACATTTTGCCAGCATAATCAGTTTCTATCTGCTGAATGGATTTACCACCCAGAACTGAATAGATGGTCATGAGGTTTGAAAGGCCTGCCTTATTTTCAGGATCGTATTTGATTTCAGTTCCTGAGTCAGTGGCCGCAGACTTAATCTTTTTTTCAATTTTTTTAGAGTCATCGATGATGGAAACAAAATTTTTCTCATTTTCATCTGACTTCGACATTTTTTTCTCAGGTTCTTGCAAAGACATAATCCGTGCCCCTGATTTTCCGATATAAGCCTCAGGCATGGTGAAACTTCCTTCACCATATTTATTCTGATAGAAACCAACGATGTCTCGGCATAATTCTAAATGCTGGCGTTGATCTTCTCCCACGGGAACAAGATGCGCTTGATAAAGCAGGATATCGGCGGCCATCAAAATGGGGTATGTGTACAATCCCGCATTGATGTTCTTTACATGCTTCTCAGATTTTTCCTTAAATTGAGTCATACGATTGAGATAACCCATAGGAGTTAAGCACGTCAGAATCCATGAAAGTTCAGTATGTTCAGGAATTTGAGATTGAACGAAGATGATATTTTTTTTCGGATCAAGACCAAGGGCCAGATACTGAGCGAAGAAACTATACGTTCTCTCACGCAAAACTTTTGGATCCTGAGTAACCGTGAGGGCATGCAGATCGGCCAGAAAATACAAACAATCGTACTGATCTTGTAACTGTTTCCAGTTATTAATTGCTCCGATGTAATTTCCTAGGGTCAAATCACCCGTGACTGTACTACCGCTCAAAATGGTCTTTTTCATACCAAAAGTATAAATGATAAGTCCCTGATATTCAGTACTAAAAAATGACTAATCTTTTTAGTCGGTTATTCCGATAAAGGTAAATAACGGAGACCACTACATGCGTAAATTCCTCGTTTTCACCCTTCTAACACTCAGTTTCTCGGCCTTCACACAGGAGGAGTACCAGGAAACTGACTATATGGCCCCAGTATCCGAAGATGAACAAATTGAGAGAGGCATCGCAGGAAATCCCGAGAATCAGGGTATGGAACAAATTGAGCCTGCCATTCATGAAGAAACTGAACCCACTTACGATTATTCTGCTGAGTAACAAAAGCTTGCTGAGGTTAAGAGAGTCGCGTCAGAAATAACACTTTTTCACTCTACAAATCTTCTGTAGAATCTCTTCAAATTAACCAGCGAGAAAAATATGAAAGTTCCTTTTATTGATATCCTTCGTTTCGAAAAAAATTTCCTTGAAACAGTTACTGAAAAAACTGCTGCACTCTTAAAGAATGGTCAATTTGTAGGTGGACCAATTGTTGGAGAATTTGAAGGCAGTCTTAAATCTTATACGAGAACAGAATTTGCCCTTGGATGTGCTAACGGTACAGATGCTATTCAATTAGCTCTTCGTGCTGCTGGAGTTAACAAGGATGATAAAGTTCTTCTTCCAGATATGACTTTCTGGGCGACTTTCGAATCAGTTGTTAACGTAGGTGCAGTTCCGTATACAGTAGATGTCTCTCGTGAAACTCTTCACCTTACTCTTGCAGCCGTAAAAGAGGCGATTGAAAAGTTCAATCCAAAGGCTTTGATCCTTGTTCACCTCTACGGTTGGGCATGTCCTGAAACAATTGAGATCAGAAAATTATGTAACGATAAAAAAGTTCTTCTCATCGAAGATTGCGCTCAGGCCATTGGTGTAAAAATTAATGATCAGAGTCTTCTAGCAGGTGCTTTCGTAGCATCGACCAGCTTCTATCCAGCTAAAGTTCTGGGTGCGAGCGGAGACGCAGGTGGAGTTTTCACATCAAGTGCTCAAGTGGCACAAGTGACTCAAAAACTTCTTAACCACGGTCGCACAAGTCACTATGAGCATGGACTGATCGGTTGGAACTCTCGTCTTGGTGCCTATGAAGCTAACTTCCTTAACGAATCACTTAAACATATCGATGCTCGACTTGAGTCTCGTCGTGAAGTGGTTAAGCAGTACCGTGCTAAAATTAAAAACCCGGCCCTTAAATTCATTGGTCCATCGGCCAATGTATTAGAGAATGGTTACCTTTCAGTAGCTCTTATGACTCCTGAATCACGTCCCGCTTTCATTGAATATCTCAAGAAGCATGACATCGGTTACGGAACAGTTTATCCGGGTGCAATGAGTGAACAACCTGGTGCGACGGCCCACATTGGTGGCAAGATTTCTCACGGGAACTCAGACTTCATTGCTAAATCTGTCATCAATCTGCCTTGTTTTGCTTACATGACCCAAGCTGAAGTTGATTTTGTTATTAATACAGTGAACGAGTACAAATAATCGTTTTTTCAGGGGAGAGGTTCTCTTCTCCCCTATCATACTTAACTTTAAGTGAACCATTTCATCATTTTTATAGAATTTCCTTAAATTCCATCCCAGCTTATATTCTTCAGATTGCAGTCCAACCCTTCTGGAGAATTTAATGAATCAAATGTTACACAATGTTTCCGTGGTCCCGACTTGGCTATGGGCGGTTTTTTCAATTGGCATTGTGATTCTCCTCCTGATCGATTTAAGTCTATTCGGTAAAGGCCATGAAACTGTTTCAAAGAAAAAATCTCTTATCGAGAGTGGGATCTGGATCTCCATCGCTTTGCTTTTTAACTTATGGTTTGGATATACTTATGGTGCAGAATTAGGTTCGCAGTTCTTAACCGGATATTTGATCGAAAAAAGCTTAAGTGTAGATAACCTCTTTATTATCCTTCTCATCTTTAGCGCCTTCAAAATACCAGGAAAGTATCAACATAGAATTCTCTTCTACGGTGTACTTGGTGCCATTGTCTTAAGAGCATTCTTTATTCTTGTGGGAGCACAACTTCTCCACTCATTTCATTGGATCCTTTATGTCTTCGGCGCCATTCTTATTGCGACGGCAATCAAGTTCCTCCTGGAGTCCGATGAGAGTACAGATGTGAAGGATAGCTGGGCCACAAAAACGCTAAGAAAAATTATTCCAACGACCAACAACTTTAACGGCTCCCACTTCTTCTTGATGGAAGATGGTATCCGTAAGGCAACACCCCTCTTTGTTGCTTTAGTGGTGATTGAAGTCACCGATCTCATATTTGCTGTAGATTCTATTCCAGCGGTATTTGCCGTCACTCAGGATGCATTCGTCGCCTTTGCTTCAAATATCCTCGCCATACTCGGGTTAAGAGCTTTGTACTTTGTGCTAGCTGACTGGGTAACGAAGCTTCGTTACCTGAAGCCTGGACTTGCGGCTGTCCTAGGATTTATTGGGGTAAAAATGTTAATTGTCGATTTTGTTAAAATCCCAAGTACTGTTTCATTACTCGTTATCTTTATGATTCTTCTGACGGCAGGCCTTTGCTCTTGGTACGTGGCAAGAGTCAAAACTACGGCATAATGATTATGCTCACTCCTCAAAAAAAATAGGCGACGAGGCATTCACATCCTTACCATCTAATTTGGTGAGAGTGACAGTGCCTTTTTGAGAACCAGCCAGGGTGGCACCAGTCATAGGATTAATTTCAACTTCATACTGGACGGTAAATTGTGCAGAACTGGTAAGAGACGATATAGCTCCGCTGACGACATCAAAACCATAAGTAATTCCTCCTGCTGATTTTTTAATCGCCATCTTAACCATCATATCAGTTGAATTGTAACCCTGAAGATTCCGCAGATTAAACTTAACGGGAAACTCACTCTTGAAATTGGCCGTAAAGGTTCCGGCCACATCACATTTCTCTGCAAAGCTATAGGTCTTATCAATTGGCGTTAACATTACCGCTCCACGAACCCAATCTATAGGTTTAGGATCGCAACGCTGGATCTTAAACATTCCTTTACCTGGATTAGCCTTTTTCAGCGTCAGAATCTGAAGCATCTGCCCGATAGACTCCATCACCGCCAACTCTCGACCTAGATCTTTCTTCTCTTCAACTCCCGGCAGATTAGCCGCGGTTTTTACTTCTTTTCCGTGATCGAAGTTCAATTTCTTAATCAGCTCACCCTTAGAGTTATAATTCCACTCTTCTCCATGCTTAACAGTCGCTCCGTTCTTGATGTAACCACAGAGAGAGATCTTCCCATTGTTGATAGGGCTAATGTATTCGATCAAAAAAGATTCCTGAGGACAGGTTAGAGTTTGACCCCATAGAGTGGTAGTGAACAACAGCGTGAGAAAGTACCTCATCACTATTTATCGTAACATCTAGGGGAAAGCTGTAATATCAATATTGTACAAAATTTAGTTGTAAAAGTTTGTACATAGTGTACATATATGTACATGAATCAAATCGGTCAAAACCTTAAGCAGGCCCGTACACAAGCAGGACTTACTCAAAAAGAAGTTGAGTCTCGTCTTGGCCTGCGTGAACTGGCGATGAAAGATTATGAGACCGGTCGTCTTAAGCTTCCAATTGATATCGCCGCAAAGTTTGCTGAGCTCTTTAAAGTCGATCTCAATTCTCTTACCTCGACTGAAAGTCAAAAGAATCCAGTTCAGAGTCGTGAATTGGATTTAGTAGGACAACTCATCCATCGAGGGGACGTCGGCTTCATCTTTCTTGATCCGGTGATACGTGCGCACCTTGAGCAGGATACTGATAAAATTTTTGATCACTCGGTCTTTGATCTTCTAACCCTAGACTCTACTGAGAAGCAAAAAAAAATTCTCGCCACAGATATGCTCAAAACCTTTGGTTCTCTGATGGGTGCAGATAAAAAAATCAGTGAAAGTGAGATGATTTTTTTTAATGATCTGACTAAGGACCTCTCATTGGATGAGAATGTGAAATCGATCTCCCGCTCTTTTATCAATAAGCACTTGCCCGATCTCAAACATTTCGGACAAAACGCGGCGCTAAAACACTTCACCATCTGGCTGATGTTTTTTCTCGCCAAAAGTGATGGTAAGATTTGTAACGAAGAAGTCACTTACATTGATGAGTGCGCAGAAATGTTAAAGGTCAATCGCTCGAATTATTTAACGATCAAAGGTTTTTTTAAAGGATGGCTGTGATGGATGAGTGGTTAATCTGGGTTTTGACTGGTGGAGCACTTATGTTGCTCGAACTCCTTCTCCCTGGAGCGATTACTATTTTTGTAGGCATGGCCGCAATGCTCGTGGGTGCAGGTATTAAGTATGGTTACTTACAAACTCCTTATTCTATTATTCTTTGTTTCATCCTTAGCACCCTATTTTTCTTGATCGTTGTGAGAACACTATTCCTAAGATTTTTTAAGGGTGATGAAACTATTCACAATGTAGATGAAAACAAAGATGCTGTGGGATCAATTGTTCTGGTTGAAGAAGAAATACAACCTTACAAAGAGGGTCGCGTGCACTTCCGTGGAACAACATGGCAGGCGCGCAGTGATGACACTATTTTAAAAAATTCGAATGCTATTATATTACGATTTGACGGGAACGTTCTCGTAGTCAAATCGATTGAGGAGTAAAAATGTTAACGACTTTGACCATTGTAACTATTGTGGGAATTTTTATTCTCTACAATACCATCACCATCGTTTCGATGAGACACAGCTATGTGGTAGAGCGCCTTGGTAAATTCAGAAAAGTTCTGGACCCTGGTCTTCACTTTCTAGTTCCCTTCATCGATAACATTACTTACAAGCACGAAATTCGTGAGCAGGTTTTCGACATTCCACCACAAACTTGTATCACCCAAGACAACATGCAGGTTGAAGTGGATGGAATCGTTTATCTCAAGGTGACTGATCCTAAAAAGGCGAGTTACGGAATTGGGAACTATAAGATGGCAGCGATTAATCTTGCCCAAACCACCATGCGTTCAGAAATTGGTAAACTCTCTTTAGGTCACGCCTTCTCTGAACGAGAAGTTTTGAACCTCAAAATTGTTAAAGAGATCGATCGCGCAAGTGAAGCGTGGGGGATGAAGGTCCTTCGTTACGAGCTTAAAAATATTCGTCCTTCGAAACATATTGTTTCCACCCTTGAAAAACAAATGGAAGCCGAGCGTGAAAAACGTGCCGAGATTACTCTTGCGACCGCAGATAAAGAAAGCCGTATCAAACTGTCAGAGGGTGAAAGAACGGAAGCCATCAATATGTCTGAAGGTGAAAAACAAAGACGTATTAATATCGCTAAAGGCCGAGCTGCTGAAATCGAGCTTATAGCTCAAGCAACTGCAGAAGGTGTTCGTCTAGTGGCCTCTGCCATTAATGAAGCCGGTGGTGAAAAAGCCGTGAAGATGCAGCTAGTGGAGCAGTTCATTGAAGAAGTTGGTGCTGTTATGAATTCTGCGAAAGTCACTTTTCTTCCAGCAGAAATGGGAAATATCAAGGCTGCCTTTGAGGGTATTGATAAAGTCACGGCGCCACTTAAGAACGGAGTTTAATATGGATTTATTTGATATGTTTAATATGACGTTTTGGTCTCTAGCCCTTGCTGTCGTTATCTTTAAGTTCATTCGGTCGGTTCGTCTGGTACCGACGCAAAAAGCCTTCGTGGTCGAGCGCCTTGGTCGCTATCACAAAACTCTCGATGCAGGTTTTCATGCTCTTGTTCCTTTCTTCGATCAGGTCGTAGCAGAACAAGATTTAAAAGAATACACCATCGACGTCCCACCTCAGGAATGTTTCTCGGTGGATGAAGTCAATGTTATCGTTGACGGCGTGATGTATCTCGCGATCATGGACCCAACGAAGGCGACTTACGGAGTGACAGACTACGTCTACGCCGCCGTTGAACTGGCCCAGACCACAACCCGATCAATTATCGGAACTCTCGATCTTGATAAAACTTTCGAAGAAAGAGATCTCATCAGTTCTAAAGTGGTTGAGCAGCTGAATCTTGCCGGTGCCAACTGGGGTATCCGTGTTCTTCGTTACGAAATTAAGAACATCACTCCTCCAAAAACAGTTCAGAATGCCATGGAAAAACAAGTGGGAGCTGAAAGACAAAGACGTGCCATTCTTGCTAAATCTGAAGGTGATAAGCAGGCGAAGATTAATATGTCTGAAGGTCGCAAAATGGAGATGATCAACATCTCTGAAGGTGAAATGCAAAGGACTGTAAACGAGGCCCAGGGTCGTGCAGAAGAGATTCTCACAATTGCTAAAGCCACTTCGGAATCCATTCGTAAGATTGCTCAAACATTAACAATAAAGGGTGGCGAAGAAGCCTTTAAATTAAAGTTAACTGAAAAGTACTTTGGAAAAATCAGACATCTCGCCGACTCAAAAGTTGAAGTCGTGATGCCAGGTAAAATCCAAAACTTCGATGACTGGGTTAAAAACTTAGGATTGTAATTGATGGATAAAGATGAATTTGAAGGTTCAAAAGTTTTAGAAATGTAGGCCGAAGTTGATTTGATTGATGAAGAAACCATCGGGATGACCATTAAGAAGATACAGGAAAGTGACGGGAGGGATTAATCCTTCCCGTTCATATAATGGTTTCAAATGTCAGAGGCTCATTTAAGTGGCAATCATTTTCCTTTCTTATCTCCATATAATCAACTTAACACCCTAAAATCACTACCCTTTCTAGCTCTGTCCTCAGTCTCGATTGGAACTGAATAAAAGAACATGAGATCATACCTTGATCCAAATATGATTAAGAGGTTTTTGATGAAGTTTTATTTCATTCTCATGTTGTGTCTTACAACCTCGGCTGCTTTCGCCCAGATGGGTACACCTGCTGTCTCGTTAACGAGTAATGGCACAGGATACATCTTCCAATATTCTTTCAGTGGATCATCGAGCAATCATCAGATCTATATCGATGTCAATAATGCCTCGTCTGGATTCAGTGTTAGTTCTATCGGTGCTGAATATTTAATTGAAAATGGAAACCTGTATCAGTTTACAGGTTCATCACAATCATCGTGGTCATGGTCAAGTCTTGGATCAGTTAATTTCTCTAAGAAAAATGGTCTGGCGAAATGGTCGAATATTTTAAAAACTAAAATCGCAAGTCCTGCTTCATTTAAATTCATCAGTAAAAGATATACGCCGTCATTGGCTTCGGCCGTGATCAATTCCCCTGGCCTAACTCCAGTTCCTGATCCAACTCCAGTTCCGGATCCAACTCCGGTTCCGGTAGATAGCCTAACAACTATCGCACCACTTTCATCGAGTGCTGAATTCAGTAACCCAGAACGTGGTTTTTCAAAATACGCAAACTTTGAAAGCTTCTCTCAATCAAGTGCAAACAGTATTGCCAGTGCTGGTTTCAGGCTCTCAGGAATCCAGGTCACCATTCCTTCTGCCACTCAAGTTCTCCCAGCAGCCTTTATTAATTCGTACAATGCAATGTTTACTTATGCCAGAACAGCGGGAATCAAACTTATAATCACGCACAGATACCACGATATTCACGATTTTGCTTCCGATCCTTCACAGGCCTTTATCCTGTCTCACATCGATCAGATCTTCCCTTTGATTGCGACTAATAAAGATGTCGTTCTCAATACTCACGTCAGTATGATCGGGGCCTATGGTGAGATGTACTACTCTCAGTATGGACAGAACTTTACCTTTATTCGAGATATGACTAAAAAAATGCTCGACTACATGCCAGCAGGTCATCACGTTTCTCTCAGAACTCCGGGTATGAAAGTGAAAAGTTTTTCAATGACTGCACCAAATGTTTCATCAGATCCGGCCAATGCGACTTACATGAACCGAGTGGGCCACTGGAATGACTGCTTTCTCGCCGGATCAAGTGATCAGGGAACGAATGGTAACTACTCTCTTCCAAGTCCAACAGACTGGAGGGATTACATTGGTCAGGAAGCTAGTGCGAACGCTCTCCCTGTAGGTGGCGAAACATGTCAGGTTGTTGCCCCTTACTCACAATGTGCGAACGCCTTATTGCAAGTAAAAAAACAAAAATGGACTTACTTGAATCGAGATTATAACGGTGCCGTTTACGATAGTTGGATTTTAGATGGATGCTATAATGAAATCAGTCAGGGCCTAGGATACCGTCTACGTCTTAACGAATTTAAATACAAAACAGTCGCTTCATATACAGTCCCACTTAACATCGAAATGAAAATAGAAAACCTAGGCTTCTCTGCTCCGATTCACGGCCGTCCAGTGAAACTAGTTCTCTTCAATGCCACGACAAATTATCAATTTGATCTCAGCTTAAATCCTAGTGCATGGAAAACAGGTATTTATTCCATTAGCAAATCTCTTGGTATCTCTTCAGTCGCGGCCGGCACCTATAGTATTGCCTTGTACATGCCTGATCCAAGTGCCTCTATCCAAAACAATGTGAAGTATTCTCTTCAGCTTGCAAATCAGGGAAGTTGGGATGCAGTAAAAGGGTGGAACGTCATAAAGAATGGGGCAGATGCTATTCAAATTCAAATTACAAACTAATAAAAAATCCGGACGCTGAGTTGAGATCCACTCTCCGCCAAGAATTTTTACAGTGTTATCAAGATCAAGGTAATAATCATAAGTTCTCGCCCGAGTGATTTGGCGACTCTTTCCCAGCACGGGAGTCCACGTGTTGCGAGTGACGAGATAGACATAACAAACAACCGTTCTAACTTTCACCATCTCGACAGTTCCTGGTGCCGAAGTACTCAGAGAAGAAAGTGTGGGACTAGTGACATTGAGTAAAAGCAGACAGCACTATTTAAGGCAAGCTTAACCAAGACCAAAGATTTTTCCCTTAATAAGACATTCACTTTCGCTTTTGTAGTTCAAGACTAAAATAACAGGTGGACGCAACAGGAGGTTGTTATGTTAACGCTAGCAGATGCCAAACCGACAATCGGAGTTAAAAACTTAGAAGTCTCATGTGAGTTCTACGAAAAAAAACTTGGGCTTTCACCTATCGATAAAAGAAACGGTCTGATTCAACACTATCAATGTGGGAACAGCCTGATCGAATTGTATAAAACCGATTTTGCTGGCACGAATAAGGCCACCACTGTTACATGGGGAGTTGGAGATAATCTTGAAAAGGAAGTTTCTGATTTAAAATCCAAAGGTGTCGTTTTTGAGCATTACAATATGCCTCAAGCCAAACTCGTGGGTGATATTCACGTCATGCAGGGAATGAAAGCTGCTTGGTTTAAAGACCCGGATGGAAACATTCTTTGCCTGCACGATCATTAACTTCTCAGGCCAAGATGCCAATTTCTCGTGGAATATAGAGCAGTTGACCCATAAAGTGGACAAACTTTCTTTAATCTTTTTTGTGAATCTAACGAGTTAGATTTATTTCATCTTAAATATTCCATTCGCCATTAAAATCGTATTAAAAACAACTCCAAAGGTTTTTATGAAATTGCGTGTGTTCAATTCTCTGATTCTTTTAACTCTCACTGCCACTTTAGTAAGTTGTAATGAAGCAGGACAATTCTCTCAAAAAGTTTCAACCGCAGGGAGTATCTCCATCAGTAGCCCTGATTTAGATGCTGAAGTTTTTTGTTCTGAAATAAAAGATCTGGATGATTGTCAGGCGCAAAAAGATTTATGCCAACCGGCCTTCGAAGATGTAGCCGAAGGTATTGATAAACCCTTTGCAGGTTGTATTTCTAACCCAGGTAACATCGGTGAAAATATTCCCGAAATTAAAGTTCCGTCCGCACCAGCAGTTGTAGTGGCCGAACCAGTTAAAGCTCCTGCTGCTCCAGTAGTGGTGGCCGAACCGGTTAAAGAACCAGTTAAAGCTCCTGCTGATCCAGTAGTTGTGGCCGAACCGGTTAAAGAACCAGTTAGGGCTCCAGCTGCACCAGTAGTAGCAGAACCAGTAAAAGTTCCAAAAAGAGAGCTAGCTGAAGAAGAAAAAGAAGAAAAAGAAGAAAAAGAAAGAAAAGAAAGAAAAGAAGAAAAAGAAGAAGAGGAAATAGAAGAAGTGGTTGCTTTAAATAATGCCGGAGACTGCAGTAAGCTCGATGAAAAATATATTTTCAGTAAAAACAAAGGTCAGATCAAAGTAAAAGTCTGCCACAGTTGTTCAGGAGAATCTCACGCTGTAGTTGTTGCATGCCCTGCTCTCAAGGCCCATATCAAGCATCATGACGGTGCAGACTATCTGGGTGCATGTAAAGACGAATAAATAAAAATGGCCTTGAGTACTCCCCAAGGCCATTTATCGATTAGTTATTCATACCGGACGAGAAAGACGACAAAAGAGAATATTGGGTTCTACCCGTCTTATCTAAAGATCCATTGTAATTTTTTATCAATTTCACAACTGATCGCAAAGCTCGCATAGCCTTATGTAATGAAAAATCTCATTAGCATCATCTTACTGACGACCACTCTCTCTTCGATTGCTGGCGAGTTGGATTGTGACAGTGCCATTGAAAGTACTGCTAATAATCCTGCCCTAGAACATCTTCCAGCCATGGAAGTGTGTATGAATGGAAAAGATGTCGTGGTGAAAAGTGAAAATCCCGTACCAGTCCAGCATCTGGTATATGCAGGGATTCACCTTGGGATACCATTATTTGGTTATGATTTAACGTATATGCAGCTTAAAAATGGTAAACCCAATTTTCACATTGCTTATGATGCTGAGACCAATCTTCAGGCCGTGAGTCACGGCGTACGTTTTGGTATTCATCCAAAACAAACCGCTTTCTTTTATGGTGGAGAAGTTAGGGCCTATTCAACGACTCATCAAAACGGAATGATGATCACTCCTCAAGCTGGCTTCATGGGTAACAAAAAATTTATTACGTTTAACGCGACTGTCGGTATGGGTTTTTATAAAGAGGGTCCGAATTACGGAGCAACTCCGGAGTTAAATCTTGGTATTCGAATTAGGCTGTTTAAATCTAAACCAAGATAAAATTTAAGAGAATCAGAATCTAATCCTTAACTTTCGTCATGATATAAAGATATTGATTTTTAAAGTTCTTATTGTTCGATCCATATAGAATTCGAAGGTCCTTATCCGTGTATACTTCTCTTAAAGTACCTCCACCAAAAAAGAATTTAACAATAAGTCTTGGCACAACAGTAATTTGATCCGGAAGCTGATTAAGCTCAGCTTCTTCGACATATTGATATATCGCTCTTTCACTAGGTCTCTGTTTCATCCCAATAAACTTAACAAATTTTACATCAAGTCCGTTTGGATCTTTATTAGAAAGAACGTATTTGCCTTTCAAGTAGTTAATATTTTTTTCTTTATTCCCTTTTGGATTCATGTTTGGGGAAACGTTATAATAGAATCCTTCAGAAGATATCACTTGGTAAATTTCTTTGGGATTAAGAGTTGGGTCTACAGATCTATCATTTTTTCTATATTCATAAGGACCCCAAACTTGCTTCCAAACACCATAAAGAAGTGGAAGACGATCGATAATTTTTGCTTGAGGCTCTAAATTTAAAAGTTTATTCACATAAGGTTCTAGCTCGTTTTGGATCTTAAATTCGGGATCTCCCTGACCTTGATATTTTTCAGCGGTTTTAATTATCGTTTCTTTTAGAAATTCAATTTCTTGATCAACACTCGAAAATGTTTGAAAAGAAAAAAGAAAGGCCATGAGTGATAGTGTTAATTTCATCTTATTCCCCTGTTTATAAACGTCTTGTACCAAATTTTATTTCTAAATAGTTAAAATTATACTTAAAAATGATTTATTATAAAACAAATGCTCCGTACTGCTTACCAAAACTGAAAAATCCTATCCTACGGACAAACTGTACTTCGTGATTTTGCATCAATCCTAACTTTTGCCAATGAAACAGTAGCACTTCCATTCGCAATGATTCCAAACGAGCGCTTTAAGTTGCTTAGGTCTAAGCCTCTGGCCACAAAACAACTAAGTGGCACAGTTATTTCAGTCCATTCATTGAGGTCAAGGCGACTTATCAAATGAGTCATATCCAGGCTTGATTGATTGATTTCCAAAATCAATACTCCCGTAATAGAAGAATCTCTTCTCAAGTAAAAAGATAAAGCACCATTTGTAGTCGAGAATTGAGAGATATTAATTATGTTATCAGTTTCAAAAAAATAAGCACCAGTTTCTATTCCATTAAAAGTGATTTGCCGTGCATCTTCTTGAGTCTCTTTATCAATCGCCGTTGATTTGACTACAAATTTTGCACTCTCACCGATTCCTGCGACGGCCTCTTTTTTTGAATTACCAGAATCTGAAACAAACGTTTTGAATGGGGATACTGGACGCCCAATAAAGATATCAAGTGAATCAGGTGATCCGGATCCATTTCCTTGTGGAAAAGGATTTTCAGGCAAATTGTCACCAAGGTCGCAAACATTAGAATAGGTAAGTCCAAAGCCATAGGGGAAGAGTGGTTTGTAATTAATATCACCAAGATTCAAATCAGTTTGAAGAGCATCATTCGGCCAAGAAAAAGATAATTTACCCTTAAAATCAAAATTAACTTTGCCATTACTTTTTCGAATCAGGACATCAGAGACGCCTTTTCCTTCTGAGCCTGGAAGCCAAGCAACGACAAAGGCGTCACTAGCATTTAGTTCTGGATTAATCCAAAGAGGTCTTCCCGTAAGAAAAACACTTACAACTGGTATACCTTGAGATTTAAGTTTTTTTAGAAGTGCGATGTCTTTGGAATATTTTATTCCATAAAATAAATTGAGTAAATCTCCCTGACCTTCCGCATAGGGTTCTTCCCCAAAAACCACAATCGCTACCTCGGGCCGTGAAGTATACTCGCCATCCTCGCTCAGCTTGACTTGACCTCCACCTCGTTGGATTGCAGCTTCTATACCACTATAAATAGAGCTGCCTCCGGGAAAGTCTGAATTACTATTTCCTGTTCCTTGCCACGAAATGCTCCATCCACCACTTTGCTTTCCTATGTTGTCGGCACCAGTTCCAGCAACGAGCACATTTGAATTAGCTCTTAGTGGGAGAATATTGTTAGTGTTCTTCAGTAGAACTAAAGATTCTCTAACAGCTTGAGTGGCAACATCTCTATGAGATTGAGAACCTACTATTTTTTCATTACCAGCATGCTTACGGTAAGATGGTTTATCGAGCTCAAATAGACCATACCGAATTTTAACTCTAAGAATTCGAGTAACAGCATCATTAATGCGACTTAATTCAATTTCACCATTTTTAACTTGGCGAAAAGTATTGTTGAATAAACTCTTCCAGTCTTGAGGTGCCATGAACATATCAACACCCGCATTGATGGCCTGTGGGCAAGAATCGTTTTGGCAGCCAGGAACCTGACCATGACCGTTCCAATCTCCGATGACAAATCCGTCAAAACCCATCTTCTCCTTGAGAACATCAGTTAAAAGATATTTATGACCGTGAATTTTCATTCCTTTCCAGCTATTGAAACTGGCCATAACGGTTTGAGCACCAGCATTTAGAGCACTTACATATCCTTGAGCATGAATTCGTATGAGATCATCTTCACTTGATAAGTTATCACCCTGATCAATACCATCTTTGGTCCCACCGTCTCCGATGAAATGCTTTGCCGTTGCAATTAGGTGGTTCTGATTAAAAATGTTATTATTTTTACCTTGAAGACCGTTGATCATACTTTCAGCGTACTTTTTTACAATCGCTGAATCCTCCGAATATCCCTCATAAGTCCGACCCCAACGATCGTTTCTAACGACTGCAACAGTGGGGGCGAAAACCCAATCAATACCAGTTGCCAGCACTTCAAGAGCAGTTGCTTTTCCAATTCTTTCTATTAACTTTGGATTATTAGTGGCACCAAGACCAATATTATGAGGAAAAATAGTCGCGCCAATTACATTATTGTGACCGTGAACTGCATCAGTTCCCCATATGATAGGAATGTTTTTACCGCTTTCAATTGAAGCATTATAAAAACTATCTGCAAGATTAACCCAGTCAGAAATTTTTGAAAATTTGTTGTCATTCGGAAACGAGCCTCCTCCGTTTAAAATAGAGCCAAGAGGGTACTGCTTCAAATCATCAGGAGTTATAAACTTGATTTCGGCTTGGATCATCTGAGCGACTTTCTCTTCCAAGCTCATAGAGTCCAATATTGTTTTTATTTGAAGCTCTATGGCAGGATCTTTTTTAATAACACTACGTGTACTAGGCCAAGTAATGGCGAGTACTTCGAAAGCAAATAAAAGACTAATTAAAGAAAGTAGTTTTAGCATCGCAATCGATCTCCGGTTTATAAGATTTCATAAACCACTTCCGAGCGGGGTTTTCCAGAGATCGGGTATTAAATACACACTTAAATCAATGATAAACTACTGATTTAATTCAAAAGAACTCTTCGCAATAGTCACCATGTAATTCTGGCCTGTGAGAACAATCAAATTATAGGATTTATCAACGTAATTTCAGGTGGCGTTCTTTCTGCTTACAGTCCTCTTTGAGGTATTGCTGAATTACGAGGGACCGAGATTTTAAAAAGAATTTTTGTTGGGGGTATCGCTTATTGTCCAACTCATCAATCCTTGAGCGCTCATCTATCATATTGTGCATGTAACGAAATTTCACTCCATATACTTCTTCGGTGATATGTCTGATATTCCTTCGGCCTAATCTTTCCCCAGTGATTCTTAAAAATCGCAGCTTCGAGAAAAATCTTTTGGGCATCAATTACAACTTCTTTTAACCCCGCCAAAGCAGAAACTACGCATGAAACATCCTTGCACGGCCTGGTGATGTCTTCGAATTTCCAGTTCTGAACCTTGAATACATGAGCACCAGATTTTTCAAGTTCTGCGAGGGCCACACTATCAATTTGAGTACGAACAAAAAAACGGACCTCGGCTCCACTCTGAAGCAAAAAGGATGTTCTCCGATGACCTAAATTTCCTGTTGGTCCAGCAACCAGTATAATCTTTTTCATATAAAACTTTCATCTAAAGACTATACATGAAGAAGTACCAGATTCATCCTTTTTGCACAGAGGAGTTTATGTTTCCCCAAGTCGATTATCATTTAAGTAAGACTGTTTTTATTTGGGCATTAAGACCGAATCGATGACATAGATCACACCATTTTTAACTAAGATACTTGCAAGAATCTTAGAGTCATTAATGTAGATGTCGGATCCTTTACCATTTGAGATTTCTTTAACTCGAACCTGCTGACCTTGAACTGTAGTGACTGAACCTCTCATCACAAGCTGGTGCTCGGTCCGCTCTCCTGCTATCACATGATAAGTTAAAATTTTCGTAAGCAGAGGAATGTTGTTCAGAAGGCTTTCCACTGTTCCTGCTGGTAATTTCGCAAATGCAGAGTCATTTGGTGCAAAGACAGTAAAGGGTCCTGGAGACTTAAGAGTTGTAACAAGATTTGCCGCAGTAACTGCCGTTACTAGCGTTTTAAAGGTTCCAGCATTAACAGCGGTATCTACAATGTCAGTTTGTAGCCTACTTTGGGCGATACCTAGATTCATGAAAAATACAAAAGTTAAAAGTGTCGATAAAGTTCTCATTTTTTTTCCTTTAGTTAAAAAACATTCATCACCAAAATCAAATAATGAATACATCCTTTTTTCTACATCTAAGACTGAATACATCCTAAATTTTTAGAAAAGTATGCTGCACTAGAAAGAGTATGAAATAACCCATGTTTCAAAATTTAGAAAAGAAACAGGTAGAAGAAAAACGATGAAAAATTACCAGATGAGTTAATAAATATGTTTAAGAGATTTCTGGATAAACTGGTTCCCTTCAAAGGTATAGATGTCTTTTGTGTCTGGTTCAATACACGCCAGAGCGATGACATTTCCATGAAGCAACGTTTTTAACTCTTCATCTCTAGAAATGATGTATGATATTTGGTTCGGATAATTTTCAATTACAATTAAGAAATTGGTGATGGAGTTCTTGAATAATTTTAGAAATTTCTTAAGGATCATTTCAATCAGTCTATGATCCATGTCTGTTTTATAGTCATAAGACTGAATAAGGGAACTTTCATTAATGGGATTATGCCCTCTTGTCAAAATTCTTCTTCCAATTATTAATACATTAGAAGTATTGATGGAAGGGATATCAATCAAATCTTTAACACGTTTTCGATCTAACACCCATGAACTCTTCCTTTCGAGATATTCTACTAAAGGCTTGTTTAAATCTAAAATGTCATTGGTCGTTTTAAATGAAAATTTATTTTTTTCTTTCTCAAAAGTACCATAACAAGTCTGATGGTTTTCAGAGATCATGATGTTCTTGATCGATAAGAGATGTTTTATTTTTGAATTATTCAACGATTTGCAGACGAATTGAATCCAATATTTAACATTGACATCATTGACACCAATAATTATATTCAATTTAGAAAAACTCGTAAGACCAATCATTTGCAACATAAGAGATAACTCTTTTACCAATTCATCTTCTGACAAAGATCTCAAACGCTGCCGGTAGAAAAATCCGCCTTAAATACATTGATTCGTGAAATAGAAGATGAAATGGAAGCCCTTGTTCAGAAAATCTATCCCGAAAAAGAAATAAACTATCGCCTCGTTGCGATCACTAAAGATCTTTTTGATGGGAAAGAGGTGTCTAATCTCCGATTTGATAGAATGTACCCTGCCATGATCGCAAACTATCCTCAGTCCACTGGAAGCCCATTAAAGTAGCTCAAAGAGCTGCCTCGCTACTCGTTACCAAGGATGGAGACAAGGTTCTTGATGTAGGTTCAGGTTGCGGAAAATTTTGCACCGTCGGAGCTGCATCAAATCCTAATGCGCATTTTTATGGAATTGAACAACGATCCTACCTAAGCGAAATTGCCACAAGATCTGCAAAGAATCTTAATTTACCAAACATCACATTTCTCGATGGGAACATAACTGCACTAGACTGGTCAGAATATGATGCTTTCTACCTCTTCAATCCGTTCTATGAAAATAAAATGCAAGCCATTGGTCGTATTGATATAACAGTCCCTGCAACCCAGAACCGTTATGAATTTTATATCAAAATAGTATGTGAGAAACTTGCCGAACTAAAGAAAGGCACCAAAGTAGCAACATACCATAGTTTCGGAGGTGATTTTCCAAAGACCTATGAACTATCTTCGGAAGAACAAATCGGAACAAGTTCGATAGAGTTATGGATCAAAGTTAAATAATATAAAACGTTAAATTCCAGGAATCGCACTGCCAATAAGATCCCCCGACTGCTTAAACTCTGTTCACTGAATTAAAAAGTACCCAATTTTTACCTCCTAAACTACTGAAAGGACACGTCCTCACTGGCATGTCCTTTGCTTATAAATAAGGATTACGAACAGGAGATTTTTATGAAAGCAGTACTTCTACTATCTATTCTAGCTTCATTCTCGGCCATGGCCCAGAATCAATACATAGATCAGTTAACGACCGCTGATTATAAAGAAGGAGTCCCTACGACATTTGCCAACAATAGTTCGGTGTCTAATACTTCTGTGGAAATTGATAAAAAACATTGTAACCTCGAAGATAAAACTCGATCTGAAATGAGTGGACTGACTTTTGGAACTCCTGAGTATAAAAAGAAACTAGAAAAAGTTTTAAGCCTGAGTGAACTGTGTAGAATGTCTGTGGGCATGGATGATAATGGAGACCTCGTTCAAATTAGTTTTACGAATGATTCTAAAAACGCCATCAATCCTAGAACTGCAGCAGAAGGATCTAACAGAGAATATCGATTTAATTTTGAAGAAAGATCTAAGCAAAATATGAATTTAGCGATTACGGAAAACTCAGGTTTAACCGGCAACATGTCTCACGATTTCTTGGAATCAACGATTGTTTTAATCCCTAGAAAAGTTCTCCCTTATGTCGAAGTCGAACAAGACCAAGAGACAGATTCTTGCACGAGAAAAATATTTTTACCGACAGGTGAGTTTATGGTTTTAAATGCTATTACAAACGAAATCATCGCTGGAGTTTTAAAAGAGTCTCCAATGGATATGACCGAGAGTCGTCATCAAAGAAAATTTGCGGGACTTGAATATAAAGGTAACGGAATTATGATTCGCGCAGATAGAAGGGCGGGTACTCCCGAGCATACCTACACTCAATCGTTTAATGTTAATGAGAAGATTTCAAAAGCTACCATCACTCGCAAGGGGAAGACCTGTTTAGTTTCCAAAGATCTTATCTGGAAAAATACTCAGAATGCAGATATCGGTGCTTATTTCAAATATAGTACTGATCAAGAATTTTTAGACAAAGTTATTAACCCCATTTGTGGATGGGGCCTAACCTTGAGTGACTTAGATTAGGATGAAATTAGTTTGCATCGATAAATTCATTTATTCGCTCCGCGATTGCCTAAGGTTGATCAAAACAAAATCATGAAATCGCCTGCATTAAAGGTATGAAAAACCAGCTATGTTTTCATGTGTTTATTCTACCAAGGTATAAGAGTTATGTAGATCATCTTGGATAACTGTTGCTTTATGGTTAGGTATTGGAATGGCCAGTGGTTCCTTTAATAGTGTCGCTTGATATTTCCATCCTTTTGGAAGTTTTAATTTCTCAGACAAAGCAACTAAATCTTTTATTGTAAGCGGTAAGACTTCAGTCGTATAAGATTGCATTACATAGACTTTATTTTTGGGTGAAATTAATTCAAAAATGTATTGATTCTTATCAAATTTCCAGACGGAGGTACGATTAACAAGTCTTTCTTTATAAAATTGTCTTTTTCCAAAAATATCCTTGAATGTTATAGTCAAAATGCCGGCCTTGCGCATTTCAATTCCATCAAAATTGACAATATCAGTATTTATTAAAGAAGCTTCCATGGAATCCATTACCCAAAAGCGTGGACCATTTAATTTTACAAATCGTGATTTAAATTCTTTTTTAATTTTATTTTCCGACAGCCTTGCCCAGATTTCATTTGGACAATCATTTAGGCCAATTGAATTATAAACGTCCATATTTATTTTTTTAAAAACACTCCCTTTGCCAACGAGGATCTCACAGTAGCGACTGTCGCGAAGATTAGTGATTTCTGTTGCAAACAAGTTTGATGACAATAAAAAAAGACATAAAAGTAATTGCTTCATTTTTATATTTTCTCCGTTCTATACTGGTCGCATATATATATCAGTTATTTTTTGGTAGAATCTCCGCTCAGAGGCACGAATATCACGGATACGGTGTATCAGTTCATCAAAGTAATCTTGCCCGATGGACTTACCTTCCTTGAGTCTTTCATCATCCATGACGAAGCCCTTAACCAGTAATTCCTGCAATTGAGCAGTGGCCCATTGACGGAATTGAGTTCCGCGGGAGCTTCTCACTCGATAGCCTACGGCAAGAATGGCTTCCAGATTGAAGTGGTCTACAGTGCGGGTAACGTCACGTTTTCCCTCAGTTTGAACTATCCGGAAATTCCGGATAGTTGCTTCCGGTGCTAGTTCATTCTCATCATAGATATTAACAATATGCTCATTGATGGTTTTTACGGAAACCTGATAAAGATCGGCCAATGCTTTCTGTGAAAGCCAGACATTTTTATCCTCAAGCCGCACTTGTACTTTGGTATGTCCATCAGTTGATTGGAAGAGAATCATTTCGCCATACGGTTCTATTTTTACAGCCTTTTTTGAGGCAGTTTTCTTATTTTTTGTATTCATTTGTGCTTAAACTTTAACATTTCATTTGCATGGGTATAAAGCAATTTCTCCCAATATTTAATCTTTAATGGTTTATGCAATATGGTAAAGTTTTTTATGGCTCTATTTTTTTTCTTTTTTATAACATCTTTTTTGTGGGCTTCGTAGCCACCCTGTTCAGAATTCGAATTTCTGGTGAAAGCTCACGAAGTTCAGGCCTATCAAAGAGCAGATGGGACTCACGTTTCTTAAGCTTCCAAAAATGATTATTGCCGCGAATATTTTATTGGTACCAAAAGTTGGGTTAAAGGATTTAGAGATTCACCAATTCAACACTGGCCTTATCCCGAAAGATTAAAAAAATGGAATAGACTTGAAAAAGAAATAATATTGAAAATTATTTCGAATTGGCCTAATATTTATCAAAACTGGAAAGGGGCGGTAATTCATCGTGCCGAAAAATCAATTTTTAAAGATAATCCAGGTGGATCACTTCCCAAAGCAAATGCTATCATCATATATGACAATTTCTTTAGACAAAAAATTCGTGAAGCGATCCTTGCTCACGAATTAGCTAATATTCATATACTACAACTCAAACCAGATAAAATGAAGGCCATTCTCAAACTATCAGGCTGGGATATAAGCTCTACATCACAACCAAAATGGACTGGAGAAGCCTCACCTTTAAAAGAAGATTCAAAAGTAAATCCTGGAGAGGATTTATCCAATCATATCGAAGATTATTTATACTTACCAAACGCCTTAATAAGAACACGACCTCACATTTATTCCCTGCTGAAGGATTTGCTGGGCCCAGACTTTAAACTCAAGGACCAAAAATGAAACTTATCTTTTTTCTTATACTCATTACTTCATGCAGTACTTTTAGCATAAATGATTATTCTCAAACTATTCCTCAAATTCAAAAATGTTGGAAGAAACAGGATATTGCCTGTATTGAGCAATATTTTGGAAAACCTCAGGAACGCACAAAAGATTCTATGATTTACTCCTCGGATGGAAGTCCCACTCTAAAAGTTTTTCTAAATGATCAGAAGGTTGTCAGCATTTTCTATTGGATTCTAGACCCAAATTATGCAAATTCAACTAGCATCAAAATTCTTCTACCGTCTGACGATTGGAAAATAGAAAAAATCCCAGAAACAAATCCACATGTCGTGAATCTTGCAGAAGCAAACTTCAGCAAAAAACGAGGGTCATCTTTTCTTACATACGAGCTTGATTCCGAGAAAAAGGTTCGAATCATTTATTGGGGTGGGGATTATATGAAGATGGAATTCTAATTCTTCTTGGTAACGTCATTGCCTTAGGCCATCTGGATGCTTGAGACTCAATAATGAGATGAATCTGGGCCTTACGAACTTGAAAAATAATCCAAGGAAGTTTTTCAGAGACTAAAGCGAGTACTGCTAAGGTTGCTGCGAATGCAGTTAACGATTTCATAAAAATATCCTCATTCTTATTAAAACCCAATCTAAAAGAAGAGTCTTCCTTTCTAGAGTGGGCCGGTTAATCCGCTTAAAATTTTGATCTTGGAGTCTGTACTACCAGCATTTTTGGTAACACTGAAAAAGAGAAAACTCTGTGATGTTCAAAAAAAGTAGCACCATTGGTAGCCAAGCAGGTGTCTTTTGCATGACTTCCAGTGACCTTCGAAAGGTGAGAAAACTTGAACGATTGATCACGTTTTCCCGTATGTTTTTCGTTGTTTGCTGATGTTTTTGATGATTTTTTTTTGAAACCGAGAAAGATCTTTTGTGACTCTTTTCTTATACCGAAAAATGGTTGCGGGAATAGGATTTGAACCTATGACCTTCGGGTTATGAGCCCGACGAGCTACCAGACTGCTCCATCCCGCGACTGATGATAGAAACTCTTGGAAATTAAAGTAGTTATACGCCCTCCCGCTCAGTTTGTCTAGAATAAAGCCGAAATCTTTTACTCCAGCATAAATAGCTAAATTTTCACGAGAATCGCCCGATAAAGTCTTTGTGGGCGATCTTTAATAAGGAAAAAACGTATGCACGGATTAGGCAAAACTGAGAAAGAGCTTGTACTTAAGATGAATACTGAAGAGCTTACTCCCACTCAGGTTCGTTTGATAAAAAGTGTAAATGCGCTCATTTCTCACGTGCTCACGGCCGAAGATGAGACTGAATATTTCGAAATCAGTGCTGAACTGGTTCGTAAGACAGCAGAGATAATAAAACACTCAAGCTTTGCAGCCCTTAACCCTTCTATGCCGTATGGCGATCAGGCCGTGGAATTTGCGGTGGATTTCTTGAATGACACAATGGATTCGGGAAAGCTCGGCAATATCGACAACTAGTTGATGAGGCTCCAGACGAGCGGCACCACTTCGATCGCAATCAAAGCAATAATAATGATCTCCATCATCTGGTTTCGAGACTCGTTCACTTCAGAGTGAAGAAGTTTTGAAACCTCTGCCAAATTACTCAGCTTATCATTAATGCTTCTTTGCCAGTCATCAAAACGGAAACGTTTCGATGAAGCACGGAAGATCGTCGCGAGATAGAAATCCCCCACGGTCTTGAATGAATTTTCTACGTTCTCAACGATCTCAGAAATCTCGAGGTAGATCTGACTCGCCTCTTCGGCCAGACGAGAGTACTTGTTGGATAGAATCCCCTTCTTGCGGCCGACAACTTCGTTATACAAAGTGTTCAGACGTTGATCGAGAATATCGTCGTAGTAGCGCATCTCAAGCTGCTGGTTCACAGCGAACTCAATAATGAGTGGCACGTCCATTGAACCATTGGGCTCAACCACGAGGGCCGAGTTCCAGTCCACAACAACCAGATCATCTTTTGAGTATTGGAAGACGTTTTCTAAGGTCGATTTTTTCATCGACTCAGAAAGTATTTCATTCGGTTCAGCGAGAATCAGAGCGGCGATATCAACATTGTCTTTAAGATCGGCCATACGGCAGTCGATCCCGTCAAACTCTTGGATATGGTAAATCACGTAGTCTTCGTGAGTTTCCCACTTAGAGATGCCCTGAATCGAGTCTTTGATATCGTTTTGGAATTCATCGGCCTTGTTACGAGCGTGGATATCGATTTCGTTATCGCGCTCGATGAAGCTCGCAATTTTGACGAGCTCTGACCAGGTTGTGCCTTCAGCGATAGTGAGTTGGAAACAGAGGGAAACGGTCCCGAAGTGCCAGACTTTGGCGACCAGTTCGCACGGAAGCAATAGATCAACGAGTTTTAAATCAAAAGCACCCAGCTGAACCGAAACCGGCGAGCTGGAGATGATAAGACCCATGTTGTGTTTGCGATCGAGCTTGAAGCGCTCTTTGAGTTTTTTATCCTCAAAGAGTTTTTCTACTTTCTCGAGGTCAATCTCTGAACCGATGTCGAAGACTCGGTAAACAAGGATTTTCCCTTTCTTGATTTTATTTTTTTCCATAATACGGACGAGTAGACTCTTTTTTCTGCATTGTTTTAGCGAAACGAGCAGCAGTATCAGCGGCTTCAGAATCAGCAAGGTTCATTGCATCTTCTTCAACTTGTTTAGCTTTCAATTCTTTGATTGATGAAACTGTTTCATAGTAGCTTTCCTTACGGAAGCCCTGGAACTTTTTATCATCAGCTGGACGAGCTGTAGCAGATACAATTTTTGCTACCTTAGCTACGTTAAGAGTTTTCTTCGCAGAAACAAATGTACGCTGCATTGTTTTTACACCATGCTCATTCATCCCAAGAGCTCTTAAGAGTTCTTTACGAGTCGTGAACATATACTGACCAACTGGAAGAGTTTGAATGTTAAGGCCTTCGATCGCTACACGACGAAGTTTATCAACTGTAAGCTCTACAGCGTCACAGATTTTTCTGATCTCGCGGTTCTTACCTTCATTCAGGCGGAACTCAAGCCAAGTTTTATTCGGAAGCTGCTCGATTACGCGAACTGATGACGGCTTAAGAAGACCATCTTCAGTCATAACCCCACGCTTGATTTTAGCGAGGATCCCTTCATTCACGTGACCAAAAACTTTTACTTCGTAAACTTTCTCAACTTCGTATTTCGGGTGCATGATCATGTTGGCCAGATCACCATCGTTTGTGAGGATCAAAAGACCTTCAGAAAGATAATCCAGACGACCAACAGGGAAAATTCTTTGTTTAACACCATAGATAAGAGACATAACTGTCGGACGGCCTTCAGGATCTGAGAGTGTCGTGATGTAAGCACGTGGCTTATTCATAACGATGTACACTTTATCAACCGCAGAAAGTTCTAGTGTGTTTCCATCAACCTGAATCGTATCTTTGTGAGGGTTAACCTTAGTTCCAAGCTCAGTCACAGTGTTGCCGTTAACTTGAACGCGACCATCGAGGATGTAGCCTTCAGCTTTACGACGTGAAGTGACTCCGCAATCAGCGATTACTTTTTGTAAACGAACGTTAATGTCTTGGTTAGACGTAGTCATCGGACTCTCCAATCTGCCTCCCGGCAGTTCTAAGGTTGGTTATGAAAGACGGTAGGGTGACTACCGTCTATTCTATTTCGTGCTTCTCTTCAGGTACTTCATTTAGAAACGCTAGGTCAAGATCAAAGTCTTTACCTTGAGTGATAGCGTCGTCAATGCTCATATCTAAGCTATTGATTTCACCTTCTACTTCAAACTCCATCTCACCTTCCTCAAGCTTTTCACCCGTCAATTGCTCGAAAGCAAAATCCAAGGCCTTCTCAAGTTGAAGCGCTTCCGCCTCAAGGTCCAAAGCGTTCTGAGCGTCGACTTCAGCGATGTCCGCAGCTCTTAGGGCCTCGAACTCACTATCGATCTCAGGAGCATTGAAAACTTCATCAGAGGCAATATCGACAACTTTCGATTCAACCACGTTCATCAGAGTTTCTGACTTCGTAGCATTAAGGTTTTGTTTTACGATTTCATCGCGGTTGACGAAATCTTCCAGGATATCAAAAGCAGACTTACGAACAACTGACTTATCATCTGCTTTTCTCTTCTCTTCAGACTTAAGAAGCATTGTAAAATCAGTTTCAGAAGCGATCTGGTGGATGTTTTCAGAAAGCTTATCTAGCTCTTCAAATTCATCCAGAGCAAACTTCTTCGTGTCCCCTCGGAAAACAACTGACTTGATATCAGCAATCGTTCCGATGGTATTTTTAGTCGCCATCTCTTCGAGTTCGTACTCAGGTGGAAGACCCGAAATATCAGCAAGGTTAAACACTTCAAGAAATTCTTCAGTCGTTGCAAAAAGAGACGGACGACCGATCTCTTCAGAGCGACCTGTGATTTTAACTAAGCGTTTATCCATAAGGGCACGGATAATGTGCGAAGAATCTACGCCACGGATTTTTTCAACATCGTTTTTAGAAACGGGTTGTTTATAGGCGACGATCGCCAGAACTTCGAGAGCTGTTGGAGTGAGAACAAGCGAGTTCAGTTTGAAAAGATTCTGAACAAACTTAGAATAAGTGGCTTTAGTACGGAATTGGTATCCTTCCGCAATTTCCACGAGACGAATCCCGTGATGCTTCTGTTCGTATTCCGCTTGAAGACGAATGAGGGACTCGTGAATCACGCGAAGTGGAAGCTCAACATCGATTTGAGTTTTAATTTTTTGGATCGCGATCGGACGATCAGACATAAAGATGATCGTTTCAATAGCACCACAAAGAGTTTCGAGATTTAATCCCGTTCTTGCCTGCCAGAGCATGTCTTCTTGATCTTTTTCATCAAAGTGATTGAGATCAAGCGAGAAGCTTTCATCGATGAGTACATCTTCAGATTGAGTTTCGACTAATAAAGGTGGAACTTCAGTTGAAAGATCCCACTCATAATTGATGTCGTCGTTCGTTGTATCCATGTTACGTCCTTATTGGATAGTTGCGTCTGCTGGTGCAGCTGCCACTTCTTTCTTTTCATCTTCAGGGTCAAATCCATCTGCCGTTTCTACATCGAACGAATCTAGACTCTCTTTAACCTCAATGTAAATAATGCCCTTGTCTTCATTCTGATAAACCTGGAGTTTTTTCAGACGAGCAAGCTCAAGAAGCGAGATAAATGTAATAACTTTATCAATAATTCCTGTTTCATTTTCATCAAGCAGCTTTGTGAACTCCGTCGTGTCCCCTGCATGCAGAAGAGATTTCAGACGGATCAATTTTTCCTTGATCGAGATACGGTCACGTTTAACCACGGTATACTTACGTTTCTCGAAACGAATAAGGTCCATCATTGTGTTCGTGAGTTGCTCAAGATCAAGTGGAGTGAGAATAGAATTCTCAATCGCCTTACGATCAACTTTGGCCTTAACAAAGATCTCGTGACCTTTTTTATCCAGTCCCCAAAGTCTCTGACCCAAACGCTGGAAGCGCTCAAGCTCTTCAAGACGATTAATTAAATCGCTCTTAGTCTGGATCTCAAGACCCATATCGGTCGCAGTAATTTTTAGCGTTTCATTTTGTGATTCATCGGCCACTGTCTGTGACTTAAGGAAAAGCAGAGTCGCTGCCATGTACAGATACTCACCAGCGACATCAAAATTCAAATCCTGCATCTTTTGCAGATATTCGAGGTATTGATTCGTAATAGTATTGAGCTCGAGCTCCTGAATGCGCATCTCTTCTTTCTGAACAAGATGAAGAAGCAGGGCCAGAGGTCCGTCGAAGCGATCGACTTTTACTAAAATTTCGTTCTCGGTCATCCTAATCCCCCGAAAAATCCAACCAGGCCTTGGAGAAGATTGTTGGCAATCATCTGGGCCGGTCTGAGTAAGTAACCTATAGTTTCAATTCCCATAAAGCTTAAGAGCATCACACCAATAAAAATGATGGGTGTAAAGCGCGCGAACTCTTCATATTTTCTAAGGGCGTGGCCTTTGAGAAAAGAAGAAACCATCTTCGAGCCATCAAGTGGAGGAAGAGGAATCAAATTAAAGAACGCGAGAATGAAATTAATGAAGATTGAGTACTGAAGCATTCTTAAAAAGATGGCGTAGTAGCTCCACATCGGATCAACTTTTGTCATCAGAATCGCAAAGGCCACCGCCGACAAAGTTCCCAGAATAAGATTTGAAAGAGGACCTGCAAAACTCACCCAGAAAATTCCTGAGCGGTAGTTTTTGAAATTCCTGGTCTCAACCGGAACGGGCTTGGCCCATCCGATCATCGCTGAATGCATCATAGCGGCCATCAAAGGAAAGAAGATGGTTCCCCATGGATCGTAGTGAGCGGCTGGATTCAAGGTCAGACGGCCCGCATTTTTTGCTGTGGGATCACCAAACTTATTGGCCATCCATGCGTGGGCTGCTTCATGAACCACTATGGCGAGCAAAAATCCAGGCAATGACTGGGCAATGTCGAAGAGAGTAGAGTTAAGATCGTTCATCCCTCTTTCATATCAAAACTGGGTATATGACGCAATTTAATAAGTTGAGTAAAGCTGTCGACTACGCATGGCAAACCCCTTAAAATTTCACTCTTGATTTTGGACAATCTCTAACAGCTGGCCCATAATAATTTATGGACTCAAAACGTAAAAAAGCTCAGGTGGTTCTCGCGGCAATTGACGAGGCAAGTCAATCCTTTGCCTTTCTCTTGCTTCAAACCAACGAGAAACGCGGATCTTTTTGGCAAAACGTCACCGGTAAATTAGACGGTAATGAAACTTATGAAGAAGGTGGGCTCAGAGAGGCCATCGAAGAAACCAATTTAAAAATTGAGCACATCATCGATATTGTGGACCTTGGTCTGTCTTACAACTTTACCGATCAGCGCAGTAACAAAGTTCATGAGAAATGTTTTCTCATTATCCTCGATAAGAAGTGGGAAATTAAAATTGATCCTCACGAACATCAGACTTTCAAATGGATTGGTCTTGATGAGGTCAAGAGCGACAGCGTGAAGTTCAGTTCAAACCTTGAAACTCTCAAGAAAGCTCAGCATATTCTGAAACATTGGGGCCGCTAATGTGGTGGTTGCTTCTTCTTTTAACAGTAGTGCCAGCAGTGGCGCAGGACGAAGAGCCGGTCGAAGAGAATTTCGACGACATCGACCTGCAAACACTGCAAGCACTCGAAGAAGAACTTCCCTCTTCAGACAATATTTCTCCGGCCTACACACCTAAACCAAACAAGATGGAATCTCCCATTGTTCATGTTAAAGAAAAAACAATTGAAGAAAGTGGTTTTGGTTTTGGAGTCATCAATGCGGGAAAAACAGTCATTCGTCTTTCCGATGATAAAGCTTTTCAAATTACTGAATCATTTACGACCCGCTATAAAATGCAGGAAGACGAGCTTGGTTTTAAACATCTGGTAGATAAAAATGGAAAGACTTTATACAAAACAGACTCTCCTAATATTGTCAGTATCAACAAGGAACTTGAACTCTACGAGCCCCCTTTACGTTATACTCCGGCACCACTCCAAATCAGTCGCGCTGAATATGATTTCCGATTAAAACTTAGACCTGAAGTGAGTTTTTACGCTGGAACAGTTCAAGGAAACTATATGGCCGATCTGTTTAATGATCAGACGGCGGCCAGTGGTTACACAACTCAGTACGGCCTTCATTATTTTACGCATTGGAAACTTCCTATTCTGGTGGGAGGGGTTGTTCATTTTGAAAAATCTTTTTATAAACTCAAAGGTGACGGTTCAATAAATTATTCCGCCCTCTCTTTTGGTCCACAGTTTAAGACTAAAGATTTTGAGTTTTTAGGAACGACCTTAAGACTGCAAACTCAGTTTCGTGTGAGTCCTTTTGCTAATGCTACAGCCGATTCCAATACCGGTCATGAGGCCTATAAATTTAACTCGGGCGATTTTCTGTCTTCACTTGAGCACCCGTTTGAGAATGGCTGGGGAGAATTTGTAGTAGGGTTTTTCTATCAAGCGCAGTGGCTCAATCTCAAAAGCCAGACAAAAAATGTTTCAGTTAGTCCTTCAAATGAAATCAATAAAAGTTTTGGATTAAGTTTCTCACAGGTCTTTCAATGAGAATTTTGCTCATCTTTCTCTTGAGTGTTTCAAATTGTTACGCCCTCGATGCCGTAGTCACAGTTCTTGAAACTCCCATGCTTCGTTACCCAAGCTTAGAATCTCCAGTTGTTCAGTATCTTCGTAAAGGCGATGTGATCAAAGTTGATCCGTCACTGGCCAACAAAGAAAAATACGATGCCCTGGCACCGAAGCCGGACAAACAAAAAGAAGTTTTCGACAAATTATCTAAGTCTCCTGAATGGAATGAAGACCCTATGTTTAAAGGCACAACTGTTCCCAATAAAGATGATGATGAATTTGTCCGAACGCTGGATCGTCAGGGAAAAACTGTTTATGTGATCAGAGAACATCTTTACATCTATTACGATAATCAAAAAGAACTAGATCAAAAAATTGTTAGCGAAGATCCGACGGATTATCGTCTGGACGAGCCTCTTCCGAAAAAATATCCCTTCTACTCCGTTTCTGGTTACCGCGGCCAGATCT
>JBBARF010000014.1:0-45830 GCA_040399925.1 Bacteriovoracaceae bacterium | reverse complement strand
TGTATCCCTATGGCAAAAGAAGTGAGAGTTGATCATCACTTTACTGCGAACAATTAAAAGTTTTCATAAAGCTTATTTTGACCCCAGAGGATAAATCTTGTATCCTCTGGTTCAAATTCGCTCCCTAAACAAGAAGGTATTCATGCATATTCCTCTCATTAAACTTAATGACGGCAACGCAATTCCTCAGCTCGGTTTTGGTCTCTGGCAGGTGTCAGATGAAGAAACAGAACAGAATTCCATTGAGGCCATGAAAATTGGTTACCGCTCTTTTGATGGTGCTCAAATCTATCAAAATGAATTGGGTCTAGGACGCGCAATTAAGGCCGGCGGAGTGAAACGTGACGATCTTTTTATCACTACAAAAATCTGGAATTCAGAACAGGGCTTCGATACCACTTTGAAGTCTTTTGATGTCAGCATGAAGAAGCTCGGTCTGGAAAAACTCGACTTGCTTTTGATCCACTGGCCTGCTCCCCATAAAAACGCTTACGTTGAAACGTGGAAAGCTCTCATAAAACTTAAAGAGCAAAAACGTGTTCACTCAATTGGTGTATCAAATTTCTATCCTGAGCATCTAACAAAAATTATCGATACCACTGGTGTTGTTCCTGCGATTAATCAGGTTGAGCTTCACCCGCGTTTTCAACAGAAAGCTCTTAAAGAATTCCACGACAAACTCGGCATTAAAACTGAAGCTTGGTCACCTCTGGGTCAAGGTCAGGTTATTAGCGATGCCGTTATTAAAAAAATCGCTGAGAAGAAAAATCGCACACCAGCTCAGATCATCATACGTTGGCACCTTGACAAGGGCCATATCGTGATTCCCAAGTCTGTGACTCCGTTACGTATTCAGGAAAACTTTAAGGTGTTTGATTTCAGTCTTGATCCTTCAGACATCTCGGCGATCGAAAAGATGGATGATGTTAAAGGCCGTATTGGTCCTGATCCGATCACAGCGGAATTCTAGTCGGCACCTTTGCTCACAAACAATCTCTCTGAACTTATTTCGATTTGGAATGGGGCTTCCATGGAAGAGGCCCTGCTAGATTATCGCTTCTTTAAGGCGATGGAAGACAGTGGCTCTACTGGCAGTGATGCTGGATGGATGCCGGTCTTTTTCACGGACAAAACTGGTACAGCGATTCTTTATAGTTTTGTAAAATCTCACAGCTACGGCGAATATATCTTTGACTGGCAATGGGCGAATGCTTTTCAAGAGCATGGCATAGCTTATTATCCCAAACTCACCTCGATGATTCCCCTCTCACCGATTACCACATCGCATTTTATCATGCGGGAGTTTAATGTGGATGTGGCCCATGAGCTGATGGATCAGTACGAAGAGTTTTATCAAAAATATAATTTCTCCTCTTCGCATTTTCTTTTCACCACTCCTGCTGAAGTGAGTTTTTTTGAATCTCGCGGTTATCAAACTCGGGAAAGTTTTCAGTATCACTTTACCAATGAGGGCTATCAAAAGTTCGAGGATTTCCTAGGAACACTTAAAACCAAGAAAGCAAAAAATCTTCGTTCGGAAAGAATTTTTCCAGAGCTTGTGATTAAACAATTCACAGGAACTGACTTAACTCCTGAACTGGCTCAAGAGATGTATCAGTTTTATCTCTCCACCATTGATCTCAAAAATAGTATGGCCTACTTGAAGGAAGATTTTTTCAAAATCATTTTTGAAACCATGAAAGGTCACGTTATGTATGTACGTGCCCTCTTGGATGATAAAGCGATCGCAGGAGCGCTCTTCTTCTATGATAGTAAACGCCTCTATGGCCGTTACTGGGGATCAGATCGTGATTACCCGAACCTGCATTTTGAGCTTTGTTACTATCAGGGAATTGATTTTTGTATTGAACGAAAAATTCCGCTGTTTGAGGCCGGAGCACAAGGCGAGCACAAGATAACCCGTGGCTTCCGACCGGTGAGAACCTTTAGCGCCCATAAAATCAAGCACCCCTCTTTTGATCAGGCGATTTCGCAGTTTATTAGGGGTGAGAAAACTCATGTCGCAGCGGCTATCACAGAACTTTCCCATCGCCTTCCTTTTAAATAAATTCTAAGCTCGTTTTATGAACGACACCTTTCGAAAATTTGCGCAAAAAGTATCTTCTATCACCGGCACTCCTTATGCCTTTGGATTCTCGGTTTCAATCATTATTGCCTGGGCGTTCATGGGACCTTTTTTTAAGTACTCGGATACTTGGCAGCTGGTGATCAATACTGGAACCACCATTGTTACTTTTCTCATGGTTTTTCTCATTCAAAATACTCAGAATCGGGACAACCGCGCACTGCAGATGAAACTGGATGAACTTATTCGCGCTAATAAAAATGCCCGCAATCAATTAATCGATTTAGAAGATCTCAACGATAAAGACCTAGATGCCATTCATAAAGAGCTGGTGCTGGTGCATGAACAAACAGAAAACAAGCTTAAACACGTCCGGCAAAAACTCAAAACGCGCCAATCTTAAGGGACTATAAAGATGCGCAGATAGGCATTATGCGGGATTATTCATGCAATGCGATTTATTTTTGTGCTCTTCATTTGCTCAGCTCTCTTTTCAGCTCATTCTTACGGAATTGACGAAAAAAAAACAATATAAAAGAAGAAGTTAAAATTGAAGGTGAGGATGGCGGGTCTTTCCCGACATACGAACCTCGCGGTCGTGAAGAAATTCCTACCAAAGAAAAAATGCTCAACTTCGGAGCGCTCTACGCTTTCCAATGGTCGTTTTACCTCTACTCCCAGAAGGACGAGATTCGCCGAAATGGGACACTTAGAAACTGGTACAACCATCCCTTCGGACCTCGCTTTGATAAAGATAGTTTTGAATACAATATTTTTAAACACTCACTGACCGGTAACTATTATTATCTTTTCTACCGCTCACGAAATTATAGCGAGAAAGATGCCTTCTTCTGGTCTTTCATGTCGTCGCTGGCTTTTGAGTTCACCGTCGAGACTGTGACCGAAGTTCCGAGTTATCAGGACATTTATCAGACACCGGTTTTCGGAGCGGTGTTGGGGATAGGTTCTGAAAAACTTAGTCATTACTTTCACGCGAAAAATACGTGGTACTGGCATACGCTCGGTTACATTCTGAATCCCATGACTCTCATCCCACAGTTTGCACGAGAGAAGAAAGTGGCAGCGATGCCCATCATTGATAAAAATAAAGTCGGTGCACTCGTCTCGTGGAGTTTTTAATTATGCGCCTCATTTTCTTATTTTTATTGTTAATCAATACTGCTTTGGCCAAAGAAGAAGAATACAAGTTTCGTCCGAACTACTGGAGCAAGGGTCTTCACCTCGCAGTCGGTGGTGGAGTCAACGGGACCTACTATGATGCTAATGAACGTTTTGGGAATTGGGGTTATGGTCTCAACGGTAAAACCGATCTGGGTTACTTCTTCACCAACCGCTTTGCTGTTGAGTGGAGCTCTAACGTTAAATTTAATCGAGTTACCAATTATCTGGTCTTTGATACCCTGATCACTTTTGGTCTACGTTACCGGATAAAAGACTTCTACGTCCGGGCCTTTGCTGGCAAGGCGCCGACTGTGGTATTCTTTAATGGTCACCCTCCTAAAGAGTACAAAGGCACCTCAGCTTCAAGGCTTCAGTACGATGGTCCGGTTTTTGGACTCGCGGTAGGAAAGATGTTTGAAGAAAAAAATGGTCTCATCTGGTTTCTTGAGACCTCGGCCACTTTTCAAAAGCTGGATGATCGTCAGGCGATTAAAATGAATGGCCAGACACCTGTGGTGGTCAGTCGAGAGAAAGATTCGTCGCGCCTCTATAGCCTGTACTTTATGATAGGAGTTTTGATTTTTTAATATGCATGATCTAGAGATCAAAATACTTTCATTTTTTAACCAATCAATCGCCAATCCGGTGTTTGATCTCTTTTTCCCTTTTTGGACTGATATTCAGCAATCGGTTTTCTTTTATGTGTTGATGGGTTTATTAGTGGGATTTTTAGTGGTGAAGAAGAATTGGAAATCGTTGACGGTGCTGGGATTTTGTCTTTTGGGGATGTTTTTGGTGGGAAGAATTAACACTCATCTCTTAAAACCTACCTTCAATCGCGCCCGCCCCATCCAAACAATCCTTCGCACCAACCATCAAAAAAGCCTCTCCATGCCTTCAGGCCACGCCCTCAGTGCATTTTTTATGGCAATGTTTCTCAGTCTCTTTTATTCGAAACTCTCTCTCCCGCTCTTTTTGATGGCCAGTCTTACCGGTTTTTCTCGCATGTACAATGGTGTTCATTACTTTGGTGACGTCATGGTGGGAGCAATACTCGGTATTATTTTTGCTTATCTCTACTTCTTACTCGTGGATAAATTAATAAAAAAGAAATTTAAATTTCTGGTCTCGGTACTTCTCATCGTTTTTACTCTTCCGGCCTTTGCCGAGCGAAAAGAATGGAAAGATACTACTCGGGGTAAGCCCCTTTTTCCTTGGATCTGGGAAGATCAAATTAAGCCTGTGGTTATTACGGGCTTTGATAAAACCGGTCTGCAGATTTTTGCTACTGCCGCGGGGGTGACTTTTATTACCCATCAGTATGATGGTAAAATTTATGATTTTTCTGATGATGGTGGAAATCTCTGGATGAGTGAAAAAACCGCGAAAAAATTCGGTAAACTCGGAAACGGAGTCGTGAGTATAGGGATTGCAGTGACTCAACTTTATTTTGATCAGGACAATGGCCTTAGAACCGCTCGTGCCGTGATTTTTACTTCGATCTCTCACATCACCAGTGCCGCCATTATCCGTCGTCGCCGTCCAAACAACCCTTCCGACTTTTTGCCCTTCCCTTCATCGTTTCCTTCAGGCCACGCCTCATCTGCTTTTGCTGTAGCGGGCTCCATGGCCTATTCCTACGGATGGACGGGAGCGGTTCCGGGTTATGTCGTTGCCTCGGCGATTGCTTTGTCTCGGGTAAAAGAAAATCGTCATTGGGCTTCAGATATTGTTGGTGGAGCTTTCATGGGAACATTCTGGGCCCGGGCCAGTTTTAGAACCAAAGAGTTCGCGGCCGAAGAGATTTTGTACATCCCGTCGCCGGTTGAGGACGGCATGATGCTTACTGCAATGAAGAGCTTCTGATTTTTTTAAGAAAAAATTTAAGTCGCTCGAGATTGTCACCGAAATCCTTGGGTATAAGACCTGAACGTTTTAAGAGAGCATCGGCATCAAGATCTTTATCACTCATAATTGCTACAAAAATCTTCTGAAGTTTCTCTGATTGATCAGCAATAGGAATCTCGATGCCCAACGCCTCAACCAAAACTAATTCTTTATAAACATCATTAATGGTAAAATCGATCGGATTAACTGGACGTTTAGTTGTCACAACAATTGGTTTTTCTTTTTCTACCGGCAAGAGAACTTCCATGGTCTTAAACTTTTTCAGCTCATCAATGTATTCGCGTTTAAAAATAAGCTCACTGACTCCTCCCCGATCAATCAGAACTTCATCCAGACTCCAGAGAAGATCAATGAGGTAGCTAATCTGAAAGGGATTACTTTCAAAATATGGTAGGTTATCTAGACAAATGGAACTCTGGCAGGATTCAAAAAAGAATCGCTGTTTTTCTTCTTCCTTTGGAGAGGGATAAAAATCATCAAAACTTAATTCACTTAAAATGGGCTGAACCACGACGGATGCTAACTCGTCTAAGAGTCGTTCGTGAAGTTTAAGCTCCTCTTCTGTGAACGAATCCCCCACCACCGTTTCAAACTCTTCAATATGGGCCTCTACTAATCGCTGAAGATCCTTAACCGCAAGTCTGAGATAAAAGTAGTGAGTCCGTGCAGTCATGGTTTACCAGTAACCCATATCAGTCAGAATTTCTTTAGTGATCTCGCGCGCCTTCATGCCACCGTAGCCTGCATCTTTTAGCGGAGTGATGTCGCGGAAGTTTGTGACCGTGATGTACTCCTGGTCACCTTTTTGAATATGACCAATAAACCAACCCAAACGCATGCCAGGATCATTGTTATAAAAATTTGATCCGGTCTTTCCACTCAAAACAAATCCCTTGGGAGAATTTTCGATAAAAGTAATTTCCTGAGTGAGCTTCATCGCCTCTTTGGAAACCGAGAGATTATTGGTCCATAATTCATTCATAAAAGTCAGCTGCTCGTAAGCCGAAATTTTAAGTGAAGGCTTATTCGAAGAAGGAGCTTGCAACCAAGCCATGATCAAACCACCACGCAGATCTTTATTTCCATAATTAAAAGAATCTAAGTATTTTTGTAATTTCTTTTTACCAAGCTTCGTGGCAATTTTTTGCGAGTACCAAACGACCGAATCACGCATCCAGGTTTCAACGTTATGATCCTGATTAAAAACCTCTCGTTCTCGCTTCACTCCATCCCACCTCATTTTATCCGTCTTATTTTTGATAATACCAGAGTCAAAGGCCATCACGGCGAGCGGCACTTTAAAACTTGAACAAGCGACTAACTGCTCTTTACAGTACTCATCGCCAATAATCCGGTCGGTGATGCCACTCTTTACGTTATAGAGAAGAAAACATCCCTTCATCTTAGGAAAATAATCTTTAGATTCAAATCTCGCCGCTTCCTGAGTAGAAATTTCAGCACAGCCCGTCAAGAGCAGACCGAAGATGAACATATACTTAAGCATAGGAAATTTCCTTTAATTAAATTAAGATTAACCCGAAACACTTTAATTGGGATCAACTACATGTCTGATAAAACAGAAATTTTTCAAGTTAGCTTCTTTATGATCAATAAAAGTCAGACTATTTCGATCAAAACCAAAATGACCATCGGCCGCTCTGAAGGTGACGTGATCATCAACGATAGTAAACTCAGTTCAAAACACTGTGAGCTTAACCCGAAAGGCCTTAACCTCTTTATTAAAGACCTGAACAGCACCAATGGTGTCTACGTTAATAAAATCCAGATTCCTGCCAACAAAGAATTTCGCCTTAATGTGGGAGATATCGTCCGCTTAGGAAATGAAGAGTTCACTTTTCAAGATAGCGACACTCCCGCCGTCAAACCTCTGGTCACGGCCTCTGGTCATCAGGAAAGACGTTCACAATCGGCCGGCAATGCTATTGGTCGCCGCCTGACAGAAGTTCTGTCTTTTTTCGCGATCACTAAAGAATGGAAAGGTATTTACTTACTCCTCATTCTTCTCACGGCCGTGAGCTGGGTGATCAATCTTGAAATAAAATATCCTGTTCCGGTTGAACTGATGTTCCTCTCACAGATGTACACCAAACTTCTTTTGAGTAATGGGATTCGTAATATCGTTCTGGTCTGGATCCTATGCTTGGGTCACGCCTATATTGTGAGCGTGTATATTAAATCGAGCCTCAACCGCTCTATCAGCCTTATTCCGCTGTTTATTTTAGTCGTTAATATCGTTAACTTTGTGGACGGCCCGGCGTGGTTTATCAAAAATTACGTTGAGAGCCGTCATGCCATGGCAGAGTTCGAGAAAAAGAAAACGGCCATCGTTGATCTAAAAAAGATTGTGAACGCCAAAGTCAGTTTTCAAAGAGCCTTTCTCAAAATTGATCCCATGCTGGTAGAGGCTGAAAAATTGGCGATGGAAAAGGACTACACTTCTGCCATAAAGAATATTGATGCTAAGATTGATTCTCTAAAGGCCCGTCCGGACAAGTAAAAGCACCTAACGCTTCACACAATTCCTTTACGATTTAACATCTTGTGGGCATACTTGAGTCTAAACCTCAAAGAGAACCACCATGCAAATTTTGTTAAAGTACTTTAAAGGCTCTGTCGCAATCTCAATCGTCGGGATGGCCTGTGCTTTTTACATCGGCCACTTCTATTCAGGCACAGTTGCCGGTGGATTCCAGGCCCTCTTCCTTGCCGCTGTTCTCAGTGTGCTTGAGATCTCACTTTCATTTGATAACGCCGTCGTTAACGCCATCGTTTTAAAAAAGATGACTCCTCTTTGGCAGCACCGCTTTTTAACTTGGGGTATTTTGATCGCAGTTTTCGGAATGCGTTTAGTTTTTCCACTGGTTTTAGTCGGAGTTATTGCCCATATTAATCCTATCGATGCTCTGGTTCTCGCGGCCACCAAGCCTAATGAATATAAAGAGATCATGCTTTCAGCTCACGCTAGTATCGCAGCTTACGGTGGTGCCTTCTTGATGATGGTTGCCCTGAAATATTTCTTCGAGGAAGGAAAAGAAGTTCACTGGATCTCGATCATTGAAAAACCTATCTCAAGCCTCGGGCGTATGCACTCGGTTGAGCTCGGAATAACTCTCATCACTCTTTACGTGTTCTCTGTCTACCAACCAGATCATGAGAAAATGAATTTCCTCGTTTCTGGTGTTTGGGGACTCGTGACTTATATTGCAGTTGATGGAATCGGTGCCTTCCTACAAACTCCTGATGAGACAGCCGGAATTGATATTCATAAAGCAAGTATGGGAATGTTCCTTTACCTCGAAGTTTTAGATGCATCATTCTCTTTTGATGGTGTGGTTGGTGCCTTCGCTGTTACCAATAACCTCTTTACGATTATGATCGGTCTTGGTGTAGGTGCCATGTTTGTAAGATCACTCACCATTATGTTGGTTGAGAAAGGAACTCTCAGCGAGTACCGCTACCTTGAGCATGGTGCTTTCTATGCTATCGGAATTCTCGCACTGATTATGTTTACTGGAACAATCTACCACATCCCTGAAGTTTTCACGGGACTGATTGGAGCGGCTTTCATCGCTCTTTCACTCTGGTCATCCATGCAATGGAATAAAAAACAAACGGCTTAATTTTAAAGGGACCCGAAAGGGTCCCTTTTTTTGGTCAAGCTAGTTTTGTATTCCTAAAGGACGAGGTTGAACTCCCGGTCCCCGAAACCTTGGCGACCCTAAGATCATTTTGAACATCATCCACGCCTGATAGATTTTCAATCTCTACCTCCACCCTACGTTTGATATCGCGACTCTCAACCGTTCCAGAAAGAACGACTAGTCCTTCCTTAACACTGACTTCGACATCTGAAGCATCGATTTCAGTATGAGCGTAAAGGGCTTCACACACATCTTCTTTAATCTTCTCATCTGACCTACGGTACCCCTTCGGTCCTTTTCCATAGTGTCCCATTCTGTTCGATTTTTGTCCGATATCATCATCGTAAGATTCAGAGTACCCGTAGGAACCAAAGTTTTGCCCCTGCATACCCGGGTTGGATGAGCGCATGCCTGCACGATCACGGCCCGTGAATTTCATTCGGTGAGAACGTGTTTCAAGACCTTCATCATCAAAATCGGTTTTGTGATTTGAATTGTAACCACTGGATTCCATCCCTCCACGATTCTTATCATTCATCGAAGAACTGTAATCGTTGTACTTTGAACTCTGATCAAAATTATTGTCGTGATCAAAACTAAAGTGCTCATCTGGGTTGGTCCAATCACTGCTACGAGTCCCGGAAGAATACTGATCATAATCTCTATTAAAGTTGTCGCGGTTAATACCCTTACCGGTAACCATCGACTGGTTGCGACCTTGGGGATTGACACCGTAATTGCTTCGGTTTTGTTCTGGTCTTTTCATAAGTCCTCCATACTGATTAAATTTTACCTACCCCGAGATCATAATGAATTAAGGCGCATGGGAGAATGAGTGGGAGCAGAAATTGCTGGAAGTTTCAGCTGTGGATAGCGGAGGCAAAGACTAAAGTTTAATTCAGGCATATTAGCTCTTAGAGTCACAAAGGTAAAAGAGGTATGATTAGGCCATGAAAAACATCAAATCTTTATCGGTATTACTCAAAACAAAAAAAGCTTTCCTTCACTATCAGAAGGGAGAAGATTTTTACAAAAAAGAACTCATCTCTCTTCAAAAGAAAATGCTGCGTATTCAGCAAGGTGTATTCCATAAAAAAGATCGAGTCGTGATTATGTTTGAAGGTTTTGATGCCGCTGGAAAAGGTGGAGCGATCAGAAACATAACGGAAATACTGGATCCCCGTAGCTTCAGGGTTCATCCGATTGGTGCTCCTTCAAAAACAGAACAAGGTAAACACTGGCTCTATCGCTTCTGGAAGAATCTACCAGAAGCCGGAAATATTGCGATTTTTGATAGAAGTTGGTATGGCAGAGTTCTGGTGGAGAAAGTTGATCACCTCATAACAAAAGAAAAAGTTCAGGAATCTTTTGAGGAGATTAATAAGTTTGAAGAGACATTACAAAAAGACGGCATCAAAGTTATTAAAATATTTTTGGCGATAACCAAAGATGAACAACTCAAACGTTTCAGTGACCGTCTGGATGATCCTTACAAACAGTGGAAAATTTCCATGGATGATATCAAGGCCCGTAAATCGTGGAATCAATATGTGAAGGCAGTGGATGAAATTTTAAAAAGATGTAATCTCAAGTCTTGCCCATGGCTCGTGATTCCAGCGAACTCAAAAAAACACGCGAGACTTACGGCCCTATCCTATATCACTGACGAGCTTGCTCAACAAGTTAAGTGGATAGAGAAAGCGGCGCGGACTTATGAATCTAAAAAACTCAAAGCTCTCTTAAGGAAATTATGATTATTCTTCATCACCTGAATAACTCCCGCTCACAGAGAATCTTGTGGCTTCTCGAAGAGCTGGGTCTCGAATACGAGATCAAACTTTACGAGAGAAATAAAAAGACCATGCTCGCTCCTGAATCACTGAAGCTCGTTCACCCTTTGGGGAAATCACCTGTTATCACTGATGGTCTTGTAACGGTCGCCGAATCTGGCGCTATCATTGAGTATCTTCTTAATGTCTATGGTAATGGACGCCTAAAGCCAAAGGTAGGAACGCCGGATGAGCTTCGTTATACTTTCTGGCTCCATTACGCCGAGGGCTCTCTCATGCCCCCTCTGCTTTTAAAACTTATCTTCTTAAAAATTGAATCGGGCCCCATGCCCTTTTTTATAAAGCCTATCGCGCGCGGTATCTCTAAAAAAGTTCATGAAGCTTTTATTACTCCGCAGTTAAGGCTTCACTTTGGATATCTCGAGAGTGAACTTCAAAAAAGTACTTGGTTTGCCGGTGAGGAATTCACCGCCGCAGATATTCAATTAAGTTTTCCGATCGAAGCGGGACACGCTCGCAAGATTTTTCATTCTCCCAAGCTTAATGCCTATCTCGAGCGTATCCATGCACGTCCGGCCTATCAGAAGGCACTGTCCCGTGGTGGCGAGTATAAAATTTTAAATTAGGAATAGACCTCCATGCAAAAGATTTGTCTCCTGACCTGTAAAGAAAACAATCAAATCACTGATGACTCACTTTTAATTGATGAGCTTCGTAAATCCGACCGTTACACCGTCGATAACATCCCTTGGGATGAAGATCATGACTGGTCTAAGTTTGACATGGTTATCATTCGTACCACTTGGGATTATACCCAAAGGATCGAAGAGTTTTTGGCCAAGATGACTCTCATCAACTCGCAAACTAGACTCATCAATAGTCTCAGTGTGGTGAAGTGGAATCACCACAAGGGCTATTTAAAAGAGCTCGAAGAAAAAGATGTGCTGATTGTTCCCACTGTCTTTTTTACCTTTCCTCAAAAAGCTTTGATTCCTCCTGGATGGAAGCAGGATAAATTTATTATCAAACCCTGTGTTTCCGCGAGCTCATACAATACTTTTGTCGTTAGTCGTGATGAATTAGAAGATGAATCTTATCGCTCAAAACTTTTTAATACCGACTGGATGCTTCAGCCCTTCATAGAAGAAATTCTCAAAGGTGAAATCTCGCTGCACTTTTTTAATTCTCACTTTAGTCATGCCATCATCAAGGTGCCCAAGTCCGGAGACTTCCGGGTGCAGGAAGAGTATGGCGGGAATATTACTCCCTATACACCTTCTGAATATCTCTTAAGCGAAGCCAAGAAAATCCTGAGTCATATCAATGAGCCTTTGCTCTTTGCTCGAGTGGATGTGGTGCCAATGAATAATGATTTTGCTTTAATGGAGTTAGAATTGATTGAGCCATCGCTCTATTTCAGAAAAGATCCGGAATCACCTGCAAGATTTGTAGAGGCCCTGGATAAGTTCCAGAACCCCCAACAAAAAATCTAAAAAATTAAAGAGCAGCTGAGAAAGCAGAAAGTTCAAGATTCACTTCTGGGCTTGAGTACTTGATTAGTCCGAAGGGAACAACACCAAGATTTTGAACAGCACCAGACTGAGCATCAACGATTTCGCATGAATCAAAAGTTCCAGCAGCAACAGTTACCGAAGCCAATTTACCTTTGATCACTTCTGTTTCACAAAGGGCCATAACCATATTCAATGCTTCATCTGAGGCAAGATCTTCAGTCGCAACTTCTTCTGATTCAACTTGTTCCTGACCCATGATTGAAGTCAACGTTTCTTTAGTAAATGAATTTGCAGTTTCATTGAAAGCCGTCAGTTTAACAGTCATAGAAAAATCCATACCTGAAGCTGAAGCGCTATATGTAGCAGAATCCCCAATTTTTGGAGAAGCGAAGGCAACAGTTGTCATAGCGGCAAGTGCAAACACGATAAAAGCTTTCATAGGACCCCTTATAAAGAATTTAAGACCGAACTTTCTTTCATCAGGGGAAAACCGTCAAACCAAAACCTATTAAGGTTTTTTTATTTGTAAAAATGACATGACTCCACTGGCATCCATCGCCCCGGACTGCCGTCCTACTTCTTTGCCTTGATTGAAGACAATTGTGAGGGGAATGCCTCTGATTCCGAACTCCCGACTGAGATCTGGCTCAGTTTCAGTATTAACCTTAAGGAAGACGGCGTTGTGGTTGGAAAGCGATGCTTTTTCAAACTCCGGACCATACATTTGACAAGGCCCGCACCAGCTGGCCCAGAAATCCACCACCACCGGTTTATCACTGACCCGGAGAATTTTGCGGAACTCGGATGTTGATACATTGGTAACCAGACCGTGAAGAGCGAGATTATTCTGGCACTTTCCACAGACGGCCTTTGAAGCCAGGGCCTTCTCGATAGAGACCTTGTTTAAACTTTTGCATGAGGGACAAATACTAAAAGTGTGCGACATAATTATCCTTAGCTTGAACAGGAAACGACATAATCTTTTTTAGCTGGCGGAGTGGGACATGCATACTTATGAAAACCTGGATGATCATCAAAAGGTGCCGCTAATATATTGAGCCAGGTTTCAAGCTGAACCGAATTTCCCTTCTCCACATCTTCGATCACTTCCTGAGCAATGTAATTTCTGAGTACGTATTTGGGATTATTTCTGAGCATGCGAAGTGATCTTTCATCGTTGTGGGAATCTTCCAACTCTAATCGCAAATCATATTTTTTTAACCACGCTTTAAGCTCTTCCCGTTCTCCATAGTACTCCCAGATTTCTTTCAGTGAATTATGGTTATCACGCTTATAAATACAAAGCTGACGGAAAAAGAAGGTGTAATCAAAATTTAGAAATGAAAGAATTTTTAAAAGCTCCGTAAAAAGTTCCTGATCCTGCTCTTTAGGCATCATAAGGCCAAGTTTTTTGCGGCAGAGATCCTGATAAGAGGCCTTAAAAAAATCCGGATACTGATTGAGCATCTCCTGCAATTTTTCTTTGGGTACGAGATCCATGAAACACACCATGAAACGCTCGAGGTTCCACATCGCAACCGATGGTTGCTGGTTATAAGCATATCGTCCACGATGATCGGTGTGATTGCAGACATGATTCAGATTCATATCTTCCATAAAACCAAACGGCCCATAATCCAGAGTGAGACCCAAGGCCGACATGTTATCGGTATTCATCACACCATGACAAAAACCAACGTCCTGCCAGTGAGACATGAGAGATGCCGTACGCTTAATAATTTCAAGCAGCATCTCCTCAAGATCAAGAGCTTTAAAAAAAGTTGTTTGCATATAAGTAACCAAAGCCTTAAGGGCCTCTGGTTGCTGGAAGTGATAACAGAGTTCAAAGTGACCAAACCGAAGATTGCTGGGAAAAACTCGCGCCACAATGGCCGACTTTTCAATCGTCTCACGATGAACATCATCCTCACCGGTAATGAGTGCCAGAACTTTTGTCGTAGGAATCCCCAAACCACTCATCGCCTCTGAACAAAGATACTCACGCACCGATGACCTGATCACGGCCTTACCATCTCCCATGCGGGAAAAAGGTGTGAGACCTGAACCTTTCAATTGAACTTCAAAACGTTCCTGATCAGGAGTTACGATTTCGCCAATAGAGATGGCACGTCCATCTCCCAACTGGCCGGCCCAGACGCCGAACTGGTGACCCGCGTACCTCGTGGCAATGCGCTGATCCCCCCCAAAACGAGTTTCACCATTAAGCCACTTCAGTAAATGTTCGTGCTTAAGTGAATCAAGTCCCAGATCAAAAGCTAATTGATTCAGATGAATAAGTTTCGGATTTTTTAAAGGGGTAGGTACAACTTCTTCGAAGAGAAATTTGGGTAAAGTTTTAAAGGTATTTTCGAAACTAAATCCGGAGCTAAGTTGATTCATGCCCAAGACTTTAACTTAGAACTTCCACCCTGTCACAGGACACTGAAACTCATCAAGATTAGTCTTATATTGGGCTTCAAATTCCTGAATGTCAGTTTCGGCCACTTTCATAAAAGGCGACTTGTTAATAGTCTGAACTAAGTCAAACGGAACATCGGCGACTAACGTCTTCAGACCTTCAGGTAAAGTCCGCATTATACCACCGAAAGCCCGAGCATATCCCATAGCTTGATTCTGACGGGAGTAGCCATCAAATAAGGCGGCCACAATCTCACCCTTATCGGCCGAGGTGAGGTCCTGAGAGTTACCCAGAGTTTCCCCCCACTGATCCATAAATGGCCCCAACGGAATCAAAAACTTATGCGAGCGGCGCAGACAACGAGGCTGCCTCATGGACATGTGCCGGTGATTTTCAACCGAGAGAAATTTTTTATTAATCTGACCCGCATAAGCAAAAATCGGTGAGTAATTTTCATTTAGCTCGTGACCTAGTTTATAAATGCGTTTTTTGAACGAATCATCTTCTGGCATCATCCATTGTTCTATTACCCGGTCCAGATCCCCGAAGTTATGGGCCATGAGTGCCGTACTTCTAAGAAAATTAATGTGATCTCTTTTTTCTCTCAGACTGATCAGAAGTTTTTCTTCTTTTTCAATCTCAGCTAATATGACTTCCGCCATTTCTTGAGCGAGAACCGTTTTTTTATTTTTAACTAAGGCACAGTAAGCACCAATGGCGACACTCAACCACGTGCCTTCGTGGGTGCTCATGACCTGATTATTGTCTATGTTAAAAGATTTTCTATTTGTCACATCCTGATAATCCCATAGCCATGAATCGATCGTAATCCGTGCCATGCGCTCGATATGCGCTCCGATCTCTCCGTGCTTCCACAAACCTTCACGAATCTGGTTATCAACGTTGGTCGGAACAAAAGTTCCTGCCGTTGACCAGTGAGCGGCCATGCAGAGATAAAAATAATCCGTCAGGTTGATGTGTTTTAAAAGATTGAGATTTTTTTTATAGAAAACAACTTTCGCCAGATAAGCGCGTTTATCACCAGAGGTCTCGATCTCCCCTCTAAAAAGCCAGGGAGCGGTGTTCTCAATATCTTTTAATAGAAGATTAGGAGCAATGCCAGTGATGACGAGATCAGATCTCAGAACTTTTTTCTTGGCCATAAATTAGAGTTTTTTAAATTCTGTTTCGATGGCGGCATCTTTATCAGGGATGCTCGTATGGGGAGTTGGTTCCTGATATGCATTCTGATTTCCGAAAGGCGATGGTCCACCACGATAAACTTTGAAAGAGAAGTTGCCTCGTTTTTTACCCAAACCAAATTTTTCCGCCGTCTCCCCCCCTAAAGCGACAAACCATGCGATCACAACGAGCACGGGATTGGTATGAAAGTAGGCGACAGTCGCAAGTAAAGCGACTAAGATACGTGGACAAAAAGCCCAACTGAGCCACCATAAAACTCCGCCGCTTGCGACAGAAGAAAAGAGCAGAGTTAGACGAGGAAAGAAGGCAATCGCCACTAAAAAAAAGAAGCCGTGCCTGTCCCAGAAGTTCATCGTTCCGAAATCAAGCTTGAAAATATCAACGGCCACAGAGGTAGCAACCAGCAGGATAAAAAAGATGGTTATAGAGCGAAATAACGTCGTCATAATACGCGTTAATCTACACCCCAAAAAACATAGACGCTAGCCTTTTGCTCATGTTAGCGTTTATCCATGATAAAACTCATTTTAACCCTCTTCATTTCAATCTTTTCACTCTCCTGCTTGGCGCTGGACTACGGTCTGGATCGCCTCAATGAGCCCGCCATTGCAGCGAAAATTCATGGAAAAACCTTGGCGGTTTTGACACACGCAGCAGCACGCACAAAAAGTGGCGAGCATCTGATCGATATCTTGTTTAAAAATTACGATCTGCAGAAAATTTTTGCCCCTGAGCATGGTCTTCGTACGACGGCCGATGACTGGGTTGGTGACGGAACAGATGAAGCCACAGGGCTTCCGGTGATCTCACTTTATAAACGTGGAACCCGTGCTCCTAATGCCGCTGATCTGGTTGGCATTAATGCCGTCGTGATTGATCTGCAAGATGTTGGTGTTCGTTATTATACTTATTTTTCAACCATCGCTGAAGTCATGAAGGCCTGTGCCGCTTCTAACGTGGAAGTGATCTTGCTGGATCGGCCGAATCTTTTAGGTGGATTAATTGTTGAAGGAAAAGTTCTGGATGCAAACCTCGCCGGAAGTTTTACTGCTTACCATACTGTTCCTACACGTCACGGAATGACTCTGGGGGAACTTGCTCAGATGGTGAACGCTGAAAAATCTCTCAATGTTAAACTCACGGTGATTCCTGCTGCTGGTTGGAGTAGAGAATCTCTTTTAACTAATACCGAACGCTCTTGGATTGCTCCTTCTCCCGCACTGACAGAACTTTCGCAAGTAGGCCTCTATGCTATATGGGGAACGATGGAAAATTTTAACATCGCTGTTGGACGTGGAACTAATAATGATCAGGCCTTCAAAATTTTAGGGGCCCCCTGGATCACACCTGATGAATCCATAAATCTTGCAGCTGAACTCAATAAACTTGGATTTAAAGGAGCGACGTTCACTCCGTATAACTGGATCGTCACTCGCGCCGTACATGTAGGAAAAAAAGCCTACGGTGTAAAACTCGCGTGGACTGGTGAAGAGATCCGTACAGATGAATTCACTTACAAAGTTTCTTCTCACCTCGTGACACAATTTAAGGGTAGAATTAATAGTTCTGCCATGAGCCCACAAAGTTATGGATCAGCTTCAATGGTCAACGCCATCCGTGCTGGTACGACTTGGGAGAGCTATAGGAAGGTGATTGATCAAGAACTCGAAGCCTTTAAAACTAGAAGACTTCCCTACCTTCTCTATTAATTTTAAAAAATGTCATACAGGTTTTACACGTAAGAGTCGTGGGTTTCAGAAAAAAGTTTTTGCAGACTGACTTATTGATTTTACCAACCTTGATCTTGCCGGCTTGAATGCGACTGGCGAATTCGAGGAATAAGGGCGTGAGGCCTTTTTGAATGGGACCGGTCACCATGCCAAATTTGCCAGGATTTCCATCCGAATAACCATTCGGCGCACATTTTTTTTTCAAAAGCTGTCTGAGCAGAAATTTTTTCTGTCCACATTCTGTATGTCCCCGCGAGAAGTCCTGTGCGGTCTTCCCCGGCCGTACAATGGAAAAGAACTTTACCGTCTTCTGCCACAACATTTTGGATCGTATTGAGAACTTTGTCCCAGAAAAGAAATGACTTTAAAAGACTGGGTATAAATTATTCAAAGACCATGCGGTCACGTTTCTTCGCCAGTCTCCAAACCGCATTAATGAGTCCCACATGACTGTAAGTCTGGGGAAAGTTACCCCACTGACTTCCGTCCTCTGAACTCAGATCCTCACTTAAAAGCCCCATGTGATTGGAGTGAGCAATAATATTTTTGAGGGAGTCCTCGGCATCTTTGAGATACCCAAGGCAAATCAGTGATTCTATGTACCAATAGGTGCAGATCAAAAAAGTAGCGTGAGTGTCTCCAAAGTCATCTGCGGCTTGATAACGATAAATCATGCCTTCTTTGGTAATGAGTTCTTTTTCTAAACGCTTAAAAAACTTTTTGGTCCTGTCATTTTCTGGATTTAAATAATTCATGGTGATGAGAAGAAAAGCCGTGGCATCAAAGACACCCTTCGTCTGATCAGACATGTAACAGTTAAATTCTTCACTAAAACATTTCTCAATATTTTGCGCCGAGAGTTCACAAACTTTTAGCGCCATCTCTTCTAGTTTTTTATCGTGATAATGTTGCGCCATTTTAATGGCAGCTTTCGCTCCCGCCCAATGGAAGACGTAGGTTCCTAAATGTTTTTGTTTTTTTCCGCGAAACTCCCAGATCCCAGCATCAGGTTCATCCATCAAGCGATGAATCTCAGAAATCATTCCTTGAATAAGATCCAGTGACATAACTTGTTGTCGGTGAACAATTCTTTCATCCATGTAAAGTGGCAGGAGGCTTAAGATAACTTGTCCGTATGAATCATACTGTTTTTGATAATAAGCTGCATTCCCCACTCGCACTGGATTATTTCCCTGATAGCCCTTCAAATCCACTAAAAATTCTTCGATCAAGGCTTTTCCATTGATTTTGTACATGGGCTGAACTTTATCAATGTTATTAAGAACGTTATGAATAAAATGAAGGTAGCGTTCAGCTTCTTCAAAATGACCCAAACTATTCAGTGCACTCAAACTGAAATACGAGTCTCTAAGCCAGCAGTAGCGATAGTCCCAATTTCTCCCACTGCCAGGAAACTCCGGTAGAGAAGTCGTACCCGATGCAATGATGGCGCCCGTATCTTCAAACTGGTGCATCTTGATGGTGATGGCCGAACGAATAAGTTCTTTCTGGAAGATATTCGGAATGAAGGTTTCTTTGACCCATTTTCTCCAGTAGCTCACAGTCTTATAATAAAACTCTTCATAAGTTTCTTTGAGAGGAGCTTCAAAAGGATCTCCTCCAGACAAGATGAGGTAAAGATCTTCAGTTAAAAGAAAAGGTCTGCCCTCTACCAGGTAGGTTTTTGAAGCGTTGGTGGTGAGTCTTAAGGGAATATGCAGACCAGTGTAGCGGATGTGATTACTTCCGATGTGAACTTCAGGCGCAGAAGCTCCATAGTCTCCGCGAGGATCACAAATGATGCGGATTCTTGGTTGACCTTTAATTTGCCTTATTTTTCTAAAAAACTGTAGCGGTTTATGATAGCGCTCATGAATGCTAAAGCGCGGAGCGAAGTCAATTACTTCAAATTCACCGTCCTCACAAAAAAATGCAGTCACGATGACCGCAGAGTTTTCGACATAGCGTTGTTTAGTCGTAAAGCTGCTTAAGGGTTCAACTTTAAAAGTTCCGCCCTTCTCATCATCAAGTAAAGCACCGAAAATAAAACTTGAATCCATTTGAGGCCAGCACATCCACTCTACAGCTGAGCTTGCGTTTACATAGGCAAGGTAATGGCAGTTTCCTGTGATCCCTAAGTTGTAGCGATGTGCCTTACTCATATTTTTTTTCTCACTTACTATGAAACGATTTTATATTTGTTTGCCTGGAGGACATGATGTCTCGATGCCTACTGATAAGTAACCGCTTGCCCATCGTTCTCGATCCTCACACGAAAGAATTTATTCCATCATCTGGTGGTTTAGTCTCAGCGATAAAAGGACTTGATCCCGCGATCGTAGGATACGACTTCGAATGGATGGGAGTCATGACCGACGATGTTGATTCGGAGAAACTCGATCAATTAAAAACCATGTCATTTGGCAACATTCCATGCCATCCCGTAATTGTGCCTAAAGATAAATATCATCTTTATTATAACTGCTACTGCAACGACGTGATTTGGCCGCTCTTTCACTACGAAAGATCATTGGTTCATCACACTGAAGAATCATGGCATGCCTACGTGGAAGTCAATCAACTCATGGCCGATGCCATACTTCGTGAAGCCAACGAAGCTGATACGATTTGGGTTCATGACTTTCATTTCTTTATGGTGCCGGGAATGGTGAAAGGAAAAAAGCCTAATCTCAAAGTTGGATTTTTTCTTCACATCCCTTTTCCAAGTTCTGAAGTCTTTCGCGAAATCCCTGAGAGAAAAGAAATTCTCTCATCTCTTCTCCAATGCGACTTAATTGGTTTTCATGATCTTTCGTATTTGAATCACTTCAAAAGTTCCTTGCAAAGAATTATCGGAGAAGTCTCTATCCCTATTAGTGAACGAAAGTTAGGCGTCTATCCTATCTCTATTGATACCAAACATTTCTTGTCTCTGGTTAAGGCCCCTGAGACAAAAGATTATATCTCCCGTTATCTTGAATCCAAAAAAAATATCAAATGGGTATTAGGTGTGGACCGTCTGGACTACATTAAGGGACTACTTTTAAAGCTCAAGGCGTTCAGAACGATGCTTGAAAAGTACCCGGAAGAAGTCGGTAAAGTTCAGCTGGTTCAGATAGTGATTCCATCCCGCACAGAGGTTCCTGAGTACCAGCAATTAAAGCATAAAGTCGAACAACTCGTTTCAAGTATCAATGGCAAATTTGGAACTCCCACCTACATGCCCATCTTTTATATTTATAATACTGTTTCTGAACAAGAACTTTCCGCCCTTTATCAATTGAGTGAAGTCATGTTCATTGGTTCAAGAAGAGATGGCATGAATCTGGTGAGTCTTGAGTACATTGTATCACAGCATGAAAGTCATCCAGGTACCTTACTTCTGAGTGAATTTGCCGGAGCACACTCCACTCTCTCCTATGCTTTTTCAATAAATCCATGGAACGTCGAAGATACTGCGATTAAATTGCACGAGGCTCTTCACCATCCAGAAGAAAAACGAAGAGCAGAAATAAAATCTATGAAAGATTTCCTTATCCGTTACACCTCTTCTGATTGGGCAAAAGTCATTCTGAGGGATCTTCACCGTCCTTCTTTCAAAGAAAAAATCACTCACGTTTCGGCCACTGGCGAATTTCCCTGGATGAATAAGCTGAAAGGCAAGCGTGTGCTCTTTTTCTGCGATTTGGACGGAACTCTTGCACCCATTTCAAATTATCCGGCCGATGTTCGAATCCAAGAAAAGACCGCGGGCCTTCTGAGAAAGATCGGCGAGAATGATCACTGCGAGTTTGTTGTGGTCAGTGGTCGAGATAAAGAATTTCTGGAAAAAGAATTTGCTGACAATGACTACCCCTTTACGCTAGCTGCCTGTCATGGGGCCTATACCTATAGTCATGAAGATAAACAATGGCACAATCTTATTCCGCACGATTCAACGAAATGGAAAGAACAGGTCCTAGAAGTTCTAAAAATGTACGCCACTCGTACTCCCGGAAGTTTTATTGAAGATAAGGGTTATGCTATTACCTGGCACTATCGAAACTCTCCTCCTGAATTTGCCGAATTCCTCGCCAACAAACTTTACTTTGAACTGGATGAGATCCTCACATCGCTACCGGTGCAAGTGAGTAAAGGCAAAAAAGTCATTGAAGTAAAATCTATTCATGCCAATAAAGGCTTTTTTGTTCAACAGTGGATCATGAATCAAAAATACAAACCGGATATCGTTGTGGCCATTGGTGACGATACCACTGATGAAGATATGTTTGATTCCCTTCAGGACCGCGATGACTTCACTCCTTTCTGCATCAAGGTCGGGAAGGAGAACACCCACGCCAACTACTTCATCCAGGAACAAAAGTATGTGAACCGTTTTCTAGAAAAATTCATTGCACATGTGTCATCACCCCCGCCTTCTTAAAAGCATCATGATGTCGTTGTGTTACAAAGTTTTGGAACAGTCCCTCTAACATCACTTGGTGCCGTTTTGACTTCACTTAAATGCACCTTGCGAAGCGTCTTCTCGTTGAATCTCTGTCCAAATGAGTTGGCCTAATTCTTGTACTAAATCACTTTAATTAAGAAATTTTCCAAGATGGAAAGCAGACTATCTAACCACCAACTCTTCACGTTTAGGAGAAGACAATGAAATTCCTTTCTGTTCTCGCCCTCACCTCTCTCGGTTTCGCTCTCAATTCATTTGCTCAGGAATGCGAAGGACATCTGATCGATAACTATAATCGTGTGATAGAAGTTTTCCGCAGCGATATTTGCAAAGAAAATCTTAAGGCCTGCGGTCTGGCAGCTCGAAAGACTGGTTACCGTTGTGAGCGCGTAACTTTAAATACTCCGATTCCTCCGCATTATCCTAATCCACCTCAACCACCTCAGTACCCTAATCCGCCACAATATCCGGGAAGACTACCAGTTGAAGTTGAGCGCATGACTGATCTTGAACAAGCGATCAACTTTGTTCTGGAAGACTGTCATGTTGTTCCGAATGTTTCTGGTTGGGCCAACCAACTCTACGTTCGCGGCCAGTTTGTGGGCAACTTCGATACTCGCCAAGATATGGAACTTCGTCGCGCCATCCGTGATCTTCAATCTCGTGGTCAGTGCTTGATGAAAGATTCAGATACTTTAAATATTCAGTTCACACCGAGCTTGGTTGCTGAAGCCATCGACTACTCTTTGTCTCGTAACTGTCACGTGCTTCCAAACGTTTCTGGCTGGGCCAACCAACTCTATGTTGATGGCCAGTTCGTGGGGAACTACGATGCCTCAAACCAAACCGAGCAAATGAAACTTCGCTCGATTCTGGCTGATCACCTGATAAGTGGAAAATGCAGTTCTCGCTCAAACTATGAGAGACAGTTGCTTCAAAACCCACGTCTGATCCAGGATTTTGCGAACTACCAGTACCGAGGCTGTCACGTAAAACTGAATGTTTCCGGCTGGGCCAACCAGTTATATGTTGGAAATCAGTTCCAGGGGAATTTTGATAAGAACTCTGAGGTTCAAAAACTCCAAAAAACTCTGGTAGATCTGGTTATTAACCGCTCTTGTGTCTTTGACCCGATTTAATTTTCACGAGGGCCCGTCAAGGGCCCTTTTTTTTGTCCCGCAAATCCGTTAATATAACCTCATGCTCATTCTTCTTCTATCTCTGGTGTCTTTTGCCTTTGCCGACACCGACCGTTTCGAAATCCAGAACCTGATTAAATCGACCCACCCCCACGACAATACGTTCTGCATGCTCGGGGGCGTTCGCGTAGAATTCGAACTCCGTGGTCTGAATAAATTCACCGATCCTAAAGACCGCGCCTTCGGTGAGCATATCTTTTACCGCAACCAAAAAGTTCTCAAGGCCCTGCCCCTAAATAAAGATCACATGCATAGCTACCGCTTTTTTCCTGCCAAAGATGGGAATTGCAGCAAGTCTCTTGCCTTCAAGATGGATCAAACCACCTCCGCCATTTTATTCCTACGGGAAAATAGGCCCTATAAAGGTAAACTGGTGATCCAACTTTACGATCACGTTAATCATTTGCCCAAAGAAGCCGTTGAAACTGAATACTCAACAGACGAAGTGAAAGCCGATAAATCGGGCTTCGCTTTTAAAGTGGTTCCCGAAAGACACGATAGACTTATGGGTCAGGTCACCATTAATGATGTGAAGTACACTTATCAGGACCGCGATTTTCACCCGTGGTTGCTCTATAGTCTGAAAGGTTTTGAAACCCTCGGTTCTATCACTTATGATAATTTTGAGTGGAAAAAATATTTTAAAGACGAGTCTGAGTTTTTTCAAATCGCCGGTTGGAACGCGACGACCAAACAGTTCTCAAACACTTACGTCTATATCGCCGTTAATCACGCTTTAAAAAAAGAGTGTTTATTTATCTCATCATCAAAAGTTCAGATTACCGGAACAGAGAACTGGCGCTGTCTCTAACTCCAAACGAAGAACATTCTTGTCTTTGAATTTGCTTCTAATTAATAAACGCCGAATAAATTGAAAACTGCTCTTCCAGCTTCCCTTCATACTGAAGATCCAACCATTCATGCCGGTCTTCAATAATCTTTCTTGTGAACTTCCCTCTCACCACAACCTTGATCGGTCTTTTCTGTGCCATCATCCCCAACTGCTTCAACGTGTGATCAATATGCTCAACCTGGCCGTAATCATAAATAAAGAACACATCGGCTTCTGGCATTTCGAAATCTTTCGCGAAGAGATCTTGCGTCACTTGCTTACACTTTGTGAAACCGAGTTCGTTGTAAACGCGATTCCCTTCATCCACTCTCGCCTTCACATACTCAAAACCGGTGAAGAAGTTCTTCAGATAAAGACCACCGATAATGACACCCATCCGTCCATAAGCCGAACCTAGGTCAACCACATGCTGATAAGGTTTAATTTTTAAAAGTTGCAAGATACGCATACATTCGGAGTAAGGAGTCTGAAGAGTTTGTAGATCCAGACCTACCCAAGTTTGTACACCTTGATGAAGTTTCGGGCCCCAGGTCTCGTGGCTTCCATCGGGTTCAAAGTTGCGGGCCTCGGCGACCATCATCTCTTCAGTGTAGCGGATACGAAATCCCAGAATTTTATCTAGCATATTGGCGTGCTGCCGGCGGATCACATCATTAGACTTGGGAGAGGTGTAGAAATCGGGATGAGAAACGAGTCTGCGCTTATCGCCTAGGGATAAATGATGAGTCTCCAGTTTCTGAAAATCAGAAAGGGACTTGAATTCCATCCTTGGAAAAAGCTCGAGCTGTAACAAAAACGTTCCTCGTTAATGTTTTATCTTTTCAGGATTATACCCAACTTCTTTTAAAAGAAACACGACGCGGTTATCAGCAAGATTCTCGACGATCAATTGCTTTTTCTCGAGGTCGATTTTAATCTCGGCCTCAGGGTGAGCCTCGGTAAGGGCTTTTTTGATGGTCTTCTCACAATGGCCACAGGTCATATCCTGAATTCTAAACGTACTCATAGATTTCCTTAATGATAGTTATCGTTTTCGGTGTCCGAGTCCTTCGCCTTCTTCTCAACTTCTTCCAAAAAGCGTCTGAGCCGTTGAACACCGGTAATCACGGCTTCTTCAGCGCTCTGCTGGTTATAAACAATATCCACATGCTTAAAAATCTTATGAGACTCTTTGTGAATAATATCCACCTCAGCATGGTAACTTTCTTTAACGTGATGGACGGTTATCCGACCTAAAAGGTAGGGATTATTCTCCAGATCAATATATTTTTCGAAAGGATCGCTCATAATGCTCAATTTGAATTTTAAACGGTCGAAAAGTCAATCATTGAACAACACCAAGGAGTCTCGATGAAGCGTTTATTGCTATGTACTGCCCTTTCACTTATGACGGTTTCGGTTTTTGCTGCTGATAAAAAAGAAGTTAAGACCAAAGTTACTCACGATAAAGAGCATCACCACGAAGGTACAGCCGATCATGAACACGAAGAAGGCCATCACGCTGATCACGATCATGCCAAACATCACCCAGATCATGATGCTAAGAAAGCTGTTGGCGAAGATGAGCATGTAGCTCCAAAGAAAAAATAATCTTATGACCACCTTAGAAAAAATCTTTCCTAGTCTTTCGAAATTCTCTGACCTTGATTGGGAAGCGGTATCGGCGGAGTATGGAAAGGTTTCTTCTAAGATCTCTTTTCCTGAGTATCTTCAGATCAAAGCTGAGGAGGGAGATTGTCCGGAATACCTATATGAACTAGCCTACTACGAGCTGGCCGTTCACGAAGCTAAAAACCCCGATATCAGTTTTCCTAAAACCAGCGGTATCCATCTCAACCCAACGGCACTTTTTTTAAGTCTGGAGTTTGATATTGAGCGGATGCTTAAAGAAGCGGAGTTAGGAAGAATTGAAGTTTACGAAAGACACAATGTTTTGTGTGTCTTCCGTGATAACAAACATAAATTTCAGTGTGTCGAATTAGATGAAGACGCCCTGGATATTCTCGAACACCTCGAAGACGGACCTCAAAAAGATCTGACCTTCATGGGTGACAAAGATCACAAAGAGCTTTTAAGCCTTGTGAACCTGAATATCGTTTTTAATATTACCAACTAAGACCAATACCACCATTCACCGTACTTGCAGAATGGGATCCTGTTTGGGCCCAAGTAGAAACCAAGTGCGAAAAATCCACTTTCAACTGCAGGCGATTATTGTAAAAAATAAATCCGGTAGAATAGATCTGCCCTTTTTGATTGTAGTGATAAGGAGCACTCACGAGAACTCCGGTGTCCGTTGTCACTTTTCCCGATACATGTTGGCTAACATAATAAGCATTAACGTAGTTCAGGATATTATCAGTCCAGCGATAACCAGCGATCACTCCACCCTCAACTGTATCTCGATCTGTTGATAGTTTTTTTACATTGTCACCATTGTAGGTCAGGTCACTCGAGGTCGCCTCAGATGAATTACTCCCAAATCCTGCAGCGATTGAGACGGAAAAGTTTCCTTTTTTAGCTTCTTTTTTGGTGTCACCTAAGAGTTGATACTTTAAACCCAAAACTCCGGCAGCATCATTGAGAGGAGCAATAGCATAAACGTCCATCTTACGAATGATTCCTACATATCCTGCTAGTCCCAAAGCATAAGTAGAAACACCACGCTCCAGGTGATTATTAGTTTTTTCATTCGCGAAGTTCAGTTTACTGTTCATATTTCCCTGAATGCGGGCGTCGATAGCACCTTTACCCAACTCTCCCTGACTTTCCGGAGAAATCATCCGGCTACCAAGGGTGCGCACGTTGGTGGAGCAAGAAGCAAACGACATGAGACTCAGAACAAAAGTAAGTTTTTTCATAAAATCTAGCATAAATGGTTCCACACTCCTTAGACAAGACCGCTTTTTGACTATCTAAATGACATTGAGATTGCGACACTACTGGTTATGAAATCACTATGCTGGATTCGACGAGACCTACGCCTCCATGACCATGCGGCCCTCTCGGCGGCACTGGCCTATGGTGAAACAAGAATTGTCTTTGTGTTCGATTCTCACATTTTGGATAAACTAAAAAATAAAGAAGACCGTCGAATCACCTTTATTTATCAATCACTGGTTGAAATCGAAGAGGCGCTCCAAAAGAAAGGTTCTTCGCTTCACGTCCTATACGGAAAACCAGAGGAAGAGATTCCAAAACTTGCGGCCAGTTTAAAAATCAACAAGGTTTTTGTTAATCGGGATTACGAGCCGTATGCTAAAGAGCGGGACGAAAGAGTTGGGAAGAAACTCAAATCCTTAGATGTTGAGTTTGAGAGTTTTAAAGATCAGGTGATTTTTGAAAAGCATCAGGTCGTGAAAGATGACCGCAGTATTTACAAGGTTTTTACTCCTTATAAAAATAAATGGCTGGAAACATTTGAGACTCAGGATAAAAATATTCCCGACTATCAAGGCCCGTTAAAAAATCTCGCAGTTTTTAAAAATCCAGAAAGTATTCTGACTCATGATTTTTATCCCGTGATCGGTTTTAAAGAAACTCTCCCCGAACTGACAGGTGGTACTAAAGCTGCACTAAAACGCTTAAAGAATTTTGCTGAAATCATGAACGACTATAAAGAGGCACGGGATTATCCGGCCATCCCAGGCACTTCACTGCTTTCGGTCTATATTCGTTTTGGAAATCTTTCCATTAGAGACATGCTTCGCTCGTCCCTCACCTCTCGATCGGAGGGGGCCAAAACCTGGCTCTCGGAACTGATCTGGCGTGAATTTTATTTCATGATCCTCGATAGTCATCCCCATATCGTAAAAGAATCCTTCAAGCGCGATTACGACAAGATCAAATGGTTAGGAAAACCTGAGCACTTTAAAGCGTGGTGTGAAGGAGCGACAGGGGTTCCGATCATTGATGCAGCCATGCGCTGCTTTAATGCCACCGGAATGATGCACAATCGACTTCGTATGATCGTAGCCTCTTATTTAATCAAAATCCTATTGGTCAATTGGCGTGAAGGCGAAGCTTACTTTGCTGAAAAGCTGCTGGATTTTGATCTTTCGGCCAATAATGGGGGCTGGCAGTGGTCCTCTAGTTCCGGTTGTGATGCTCAACCTTACTTTCGAATTTTTAATCCCTATACTCAAAGTGAAAAGTTTGACGCAAAAGGTGAGTTTATAAAGCAGTGGTGTCCGGAGCTTGCCCATTTGAGTGGCAAGCAACTTCATCGCCCAGTCGATGTCATTCCTATTGTCAGCTACGAGAAAAATCGTGAACGATTTTTACAAATGTACGCCGTCATTAAAAGCTAGTTACGCAACGGGTCAATCGGGTTTAAATAGCCTAACAAATATCTTGTTTGTCGCTCTCATTTCTAACTGACAACTCATGCAATTCTGATAGTCTTAAAGACAATTATTTTCGCAACTTAAATCAGTAATTTCATCTTCGAAAAGGGAGTCTTTTGTATGATAACAAGCGCTGTTAATCATTACTTTTTTTCTTCCATTGGTAGAAAGCAATTAGTGGCCGTAACAGGTCTTTCTCTTTGTGGATTTCTTGTGGGTCACCTTACAGGAAACTTTTTACTTTTGGTCGGTCCGGATGCTTTCAATCTTTATGCTCACAAGCTCGCCTCTCTTGGTGCTCTACTTTATTTAGTTGAGGCTGTACTGGCAGGTCTTTTTCTCTTGCACCTTGGTCTTGCGCTCAAGATGACTCTAGAAAACATCAAGGCACGCGGTGGTTCAAAAAGATATCATCTCAAAAAGAAAACAGGCCGTGGAACAACCTTCATGTCACAAACGATGCCTTACACAGGATTAGTTCTGCTCGCTTTTTTAGTTCTTCATTTAATGAATTTGAAATTCGGCACACATTACGAAGTTGAAATCGATGGTGTGGTCATGAGAAATATCTACAAGACGACCATGGAATATTTTCAATCTCCAGTGAACACAGCTTGGTATGTATTCTGTATGGTGTGTGCAGCTCTTCACACCGCCCACGGTTTCTCGTCAGCATTTCAAACGATGGGTTGGAATTCTGGAAAATATTTTAAAAATGTAAAACGTCTTAGCTACCTGTACGCCATCCTAGTTGGTGGAGGCTTTGCCTTCCTTTCTATTTGGGCACACCTGAAGGGAGTGTAATATGACTATTAATCTCGATGCTAAAGTTCCTCAAGGTCCCTTAAGCGAGAAATGGGAAAAACATAAATTTGAATCAAAGCGTGTAAATCCTGCGAACAAAAGAAAGTTCACCGTTATCGTAGTAGGTACTGGACTTGCCGGTGGCTCTGCCTCTGCAACTCTGGCCGAACTTGGTTACAACGTTCTTTCTTTTTGTATTCAAGACACTGCTAGGCGTGCACACTCGATCGCCGCTCAGGGTGGGATCAACGGAGCCAAGAACTATCCAAACGATGGTGACTCGGTTAAAAACCTTTTCTACGATACGATTAAGGGCGGAGATTATCGCTCACGTGAAGCCAACGTTTATCGCCTGGCCGAAGTGTCGAACAATATCATCGATCAGATGGTATCCCAGGGTGTTCCGTTTGCTCGTGAGTACGGCGGATACCTCGATAACAGATCTTTCGGTGGTGCTCAAGTAAGTCGTACTTTCTATGCTCGTGGACAAACCGGTCAGCAACTTCTCCTCGGAGCTTACTCCGGTATGATGAAGATGGTTACTAAGGGCAAAATCAAAATGTACAACCGTCGTGAGATGATGGACTTAGTTACTATCAAAGGTAAGGCCCGCGGGATTATTGTTCGAAACTTAATTACAGGTGAGCTCGAAAGATATGCAGCAGACGCTGTTCTTCTTTGTACTGGCGGATACGGTAACGTTTACTTCCTCTCAACGAATGCGATGGCATCGAATGCTTCGGCAGCTTGGCGCTGTTATAAGAAGGGTGCAGGATTTGCAAACCCTTGCTTCACACAGATTCATCCAACTTGTATTCCTGTTCACGGTGACTATCAATCGAAGTTGACTCTTATGTCAGAGTCTCTTCGAAATGATGGACGAGTTTGGGTTCCTAAGCGAGTTGGAGACGACAGAAAACCAGCGGACATTCCTGATGAAGAAAGAGATTATTACCTTGAGCGCGTTTACCCTTCATACGGAAACTTGGCACCAAGAGACGTCTCTTCAAGGCAAGCCAAGTATCGATATGATGAAGGCAAAGGTGTAGGCCCTACCAAGCAAGCTGTTTACTTGGATTTCCGTGATGCCATTAAGCGTGACGGACAAGATACAATTGCAGGACGCTACGGAAATCTTTTTGAGATGTATGAGCGTATCACTGGAGATAATCCTTATAAAACGCCGATGATGATTTACCCTGCTGTTCACTATACGATGGGTGGTCTTTGGGTAGATTATAATCTCCAGTCAACCATTCCTGGTCTCCATGTTCTTGGAGAAGCAAACTTCTCAGATCACGGGGCCAATCGCCTGGGTGCTTCAGCACTTATGCAAGGTCTGGCCGATGGTTACTTCGTTGCTCCCTATACTATAAGTAATTACCTCGCATCTAATCCGCTCGAGAAAATTACGACTGACAATGCGGAGTTCAAAGATGCTGAACAGGCAATCATACTTAAAACATCTAAACTTTTGAATACTAAGGGTAAACGAACGGTTGATGAATTCCATAGAGCTCTTGGCCACATCATGTGGGAAAAAGTTGGTATGTCACGTAACGAAGCTGGTTTGAAAGAGGCCATCAACTCTATTCGCAAACTTCGTGAAGAGTTTCATCAAGATGTAAATGTGCCGGGGGATACTAGTAACTTTAACATCGAACTTCACAAAGCAGAGCGAGTCGTAGATTTCTTAGAACTCGGAGAACTTATGGCCCTTGATGCTCTAGAGAGAAAAGAATCTTGTGGTGGTCACTTCCGTGAAGAGTTTCAAACTCCAGACGGCGAAGCCGTTCGGGATGATGAACACTACGCTCACGCTGCTGTTTGGGAATTCACAGGTGTGAACTCAAGCCCTATCCGTCATAGAGAAGAGCTGGTGTTCGAAAACGTTAAACTCGCTACGCGATCTTACAAGTAAGGAGAGACAAATATGTCTTCTAACACAATGACTTTGAATTTGAAGATCTGGCGCCAGAAAAATCCAACATTAGAAGGTGCCCTGGTTGATTACCGTGTTGAGCGCGTATCTCCAGATATGTCTTTCCTTGAAATGATCGATGTTCTTAACGAACAACTCATTCACAAAGGCGAAGATCCAATCGCTTTCGATCACGATTGCCGCGAAGGTATTTGTGGAATGTGCTCGATGATGGTGAATGGTAAGGCCCATGGTGGTTTTAAGAACACGACAACTTGCCAGGTTCATATGCGTCTCTTTAAAGAGGGTGACACTATTGTAGTGGAGCCTTTTCGTTCTAGAGCATTTCCTCTCGTTAAAGACCTTGCCGTTGATCGCGGGGCGATTGATAAGGTTATGCAAAAAGGTGGATACATCACTGCGAACACCGGTAATGCTCCCGATGCAAACGCTATCTTAATTCCAAAACCAATCGCTGATGAAGCTATGGATGCAGCTGCTTGCATCGGCTGTGGTGCTTGTGTTGCTTCTTGTCCGAATGGTTCAGGGATGCTTTTCATGGGAGCTAAAATCTCCCAACTCGCACTTCTTCCTCAGGGTAAAGCAGAAGCACCTAAACGTGCTCTAGATATGGTTCATGAGCATGATGTTCTTGGATTTGGTAACTGTACTAATCACGCTGAGTGTGAAGCTACTTGTCCAAAAGGGATTTCAATCGAGCACATTGCCCGCATGAACCGTGAGTATGTGAAGGCTGCTTTCACTTACTATGAAAAAGATCGCAATGAAGGCGGAGCTTAAAATGAAAAATCTTCTACCTCTTCTTTTCATCCTCGGGGCGTGTTCTTTTCTGAAGCAACCGCCCGCCACAAACCTAAAAGTCATCACTGTTGAAGGTAAGTACGAGATGGGAGATTGTGTAGAAGATTGGTCTATCGCTCAGATTGATGGTCTTCCCAATGCTATGGCACAAAAAAAGATTAATGAATTTCTGATGTCAAAGATTGCAGAAAAATCATGTGATCACGCCGATGATGTGACTGGTGAGTCGTACAATAGAAAAGTTTCATTCGATAAACTCTTTCCAAATTTCCTCTCCATCGAAGATACTGAAACATTCCATGCCGGTGATAAAAATGAAGCCAAAGTCAGCTCAAGCTGTGTGGTCTTCAATCTTCACTCAGGTAATAAAGTTGAATTTGAGGCATTGCTAGCCCCTGATTATCAAAAGACAGCTGATAAGTTAGTTATTGATCAAATCTGGGGAGGAAAAGCTGAAGCTGCCGAAGAATTTAAACATGTACTCTCTGCCAGTCAAAAATCGATGGTTGAAATCACCTCTCCAAAAATTTGCCCTCGTGGAGATGGTCTAGGCATTCAATTTGTAACTCAGGAAATTGCTCCGGCCAATATCAAGTCACCAGAAGTTCAGGTTGATCAGAAAACATGGCCTAAGCTGTTTAAAGTCAATTCAACGACGAAAGAACTTTTCGGAGATAAAACTCTCTAAATATTTTTACGGTTAAACTTTGGACGGACGTAGGTTCCGTCCGCTGGTAATGGTTGAATCATTTCAATGGGATTATTAAAATCAACCGAAGAGCGGATGTTCTCAACAGTCGAATAAAAGTTTTTTTCTGTCTTCCTTACAAACTTATTAAAAATAACTTCGATGCGCTCAGGTTTCCATATCATTGTACGACAATGAATTTGCCAGTCCGATGCTGCTCTTCTTCCGTAATAATCATCAACCTTCCAGTCAGGATTTAAAAGTAATATAGGAGCTTTCTCGGTCAGATTCAACCACATGTCCTCGTCGGATAGACGGTATCCATGCAGCGGTAGAGTCACAAGTGATATTAGCGATGATTTTGCGACCCCAGCAAGAATATTTGAAGACATTTCTATCCCCGTACTGATTAAAGCTTTTTTGAAAGTTTCCTGAGTTACTTTTCCGGCCAGAATATTCATAATTGCTTTTTTTGCTGCTCCTGACATAACGGCCTTGATTGTTCCTTTTAGAATGTCTTTTAACGTATCAGTGAGAAGTTCTTCTTCAATATGAGAGAAAGCGAGTTCCTTAAAACTATGAGTATCTAGAATTTTATTAAAAGTTTTATTTATTTCATCTCCAAGTTCAATTTTAACTGATTCAAGCCCCATTACTGATGGCCGAGAAAGGAGGTCCGCTGATTGATACAGTTTAAAAAGAGAAACCCTCTTCATGTTTTTATTCATCTGGTCAATGACGATATAATGAAAAATTTTTTCTTGAAGAAGATTCATGTAGGCCGAGTGATGATAGGGACTCGATCGTCCCATCTCTGAAGAAATGACTTCCAGTAAATAACCTAACTGAGAACGGGAAGAGGCCAGGTAGCGGTCATAGAGAATCGCCTGATCCTGCTGACAAAAATTTAATCCTTCCTTATGCTTTTGAACCACAAGATTTCTGGTCTCATTACTCACAGGAAGTAAATACTCCTGGGCGTAAGTCGCAAGTGATGAAAAGAGAAGGAAAGCCGCAAAAAGATTTTTCATATCCCCATTGTATTTGAGGACACGGCGAGGACAAAAAGTCAGAGGTAAAAATGAAAGGGAGCGTTTAAATCTTAGACAGAGATTACTGACAATCAGTAGTCGCAAGATTCTCTAAGCAGGCGGCTTCAAGATCTCTCACCGGACTTAAAGCACGGTTCTTCATTTTATAAATGAGAAAGCAGCTCGCTTCACAGGAAGGGTCATCAGTATGATCAACGGTGAATTCAACATCACAACGGGCGAGTTTCATTTCAGGATCATCTTTAGAAGCAATAACATCACAACTCATCACAGGAACTTTATTGATGAGTTTAACTTTAGCATGCATCTCACCTTCATTCACGGTGTCGCCTAAGATTGAATTGATATCGTGAGCAATGGCGAGCTTAAGTTCAGGCATAGTCTGAGCAAAAGCAGGCAGGCAAAGAGCAGTCAAAACAACAAAAAGCATTTTCATAATGGGCCTTATTAGTAAATTCTAATGGCTCTTAATAAAGCATCGGAATCGAAGAAACCAGTCTTGTTTTATAACGCCGTGTCTTTTTCACGGTCTAGTCGCTTTTCATGAAGTTTTGAGCGCTAGAGCCGTTTATGCACACTGGAGAGATTCTTCTCCCTAGATAGCATAGGAGGGTCTAATCAATATCCAGAGGAGGATGAATGAAAATGTTCATCTTGTTTGCGGCCCTGATGGGCTGTGAAATTGGAACAGAAAAAGAAAATGCTGGTTGTATTCTGAAAGCGGCAGTTCAAGAAGGTTACTGCCAAATTTAATTCTTCATCACACACATGATTGAAAATGCCCTCCGAATGGAGGGCTTTTTTTTATTCTCTATGCGTCTATGTTAAGACCTCTTCACCTAAATTAAGTTAATATCAAGATTAGATTGTTTTTGCCTTAAGAGAGACCTTTAGGATTTCTTTATTTGAAGAGCGTGTCAACATTGACCTCGCCATGGAGGTATTATGCAAAACGGATTTGCTCTCGTCCTTCTTATGTTCTCTGTTTCACTCAGTGCCCAAACTTTGCCTCAAAATCTAACCCGATTTGCGTTTGGATCCTGCAACGACCAAACCCACCTGCAACCTTTATGGAAACCCATCATGGAATCTAAACCAGATGTCTTTATCTGGGGCGGTGACGCAATATATGCTGACTGGGATCAGACTTATAATATTCAGGCTTCGTACGATAAGCAGAAGAACCAGCCCGACTACAAGGAGCTAGTCTCCATCATTCCAGTAATCGGGACCTGGGATGATCATGATTTTTCTGGTGATAATGCGGATGGATTTTTTTCTCAGAAGAAAGAAAGCCAAAAGTTATTCTTAGATTTCTTAAACGAGCCAGCTGATTCTCCTCGCCGTCAAAGAGAAGGTGTTTACACGAGTTATAATTTTGGTGCCGGTGATCAGCAGATTAAGATGATTCTCTTAGATAACCGCTACTTTAAAAATGTTGATCCTAAGGCGCGTCTTTTGGGAGAAGCCCAATGGTTGTGGTTAGAAGAAGAATTGAAAAACTCAAGCGCCGGTGTGAATTTTATCATGGCGGGCCTCTCTATCGTTTCCCCGCTTATTCCCTACACGGAAGAATGGGCAGAGCACGCCACTGAACTTAACCGTCTGACCTCTCTGATCCAAAAATATAAAACGAAGGGTGTAGTCTTCTTATCTGGTGATAAGCATTTCTCGAGCATCTACAGGGCCCGAGGGTACCTTGAATTTATGTCCAGCGGAATGACTCACATTGCTCCCAAAAAAACCTGGTGGTACCTCGGTCGCAAATACGACACGAGTTTTTTCGGTCTTAATTACGGTCTCATCGATATTGCGTGGGAAGGAACAACTCCGATCATCAATCTGGCGATTAAAGACCGCCAAAATCGCGAGATTCATTCCAGAAAGTTTAAATGGGTGGATGTAGACTGGGTGGAACAAAAAGCCTTCACTCCAGGGATGATTGTTGAACCTGGGGCGGAACTGGTAGCAGAACCTGACGATCATTAACAAAAAAATTGCGCATAGCTTCGACGGCGCGAAAAGAAAAAGAATAAAAAAAAACCTTCTTACGAGGGGCCTTTTTTTTAGTTCAATCTCACTTTCAGACCTTCATACATCTGTTCAGTCTTAGGCTTTTTCGCATTCAGGACTTCTCCCGGAATATCCAGAGGAGCAGACAGCTTGAGATCCAGTTGCATTTTCTTCTTAAGCTCACGAGACACAAGATTATTAAGATTCAGCAACAGGAATGTGTTCTCAATTTTCGCACGATCCGAAGGATACTGAGCTTTGAGTTCGGCCACCGTTTTTTAGGACCGTGTGAACATTCTTCACGGTAACGAGTTAAGCTGTGACAAACGTTTTCATTTTCATTCCAGCAGTTTTGCTCAGAAGGAACATGAGAACATTCATTACGATATCTCGTAATATCATTACACTCATAAACTTCGCGAGGAATCTGGCGAGTACAAGTTGTGTTGGCCTCATAAGCTTCAGGTCTGACAACCGTGACTTGTTTTGAGAGGTTAATTGTTTCGGCATTCTGACCTTTGAATTGAATCAATGATTCAATTTGGGCCAATGATGAAAGCGAGAACAATAAAGTAACGGACGCGATTGTGCGTTGCACATGACACTCCTTTGAGTTTAACGGAAGTGACATTGCAATTCATCGGCCACGCACTTTTTGAAATATCCTAAATACTTAATGCGCGACCACAAAGTCACTGGCGCCAGATTGATTAATCGACTTAGATATTGATTTTACAATTAAGATTTTGAATGTTCGAATATTGCACCATTACAATTTTAGGAGATATTATGCGCTTTTTAGCTTTATCAATTCTTTTCGTTTCTTTCTCTACAATGGCCGCTTGTCCTAACCTCGCTGGTACATACACAACTTGCACATCTGGAACAGGAAACGTGTCAGGTGGAACAACTGTAACTCAATCAACTGTTGGTTCTGTAACAACATACGAAGTGACTTCAAAAGATGAAGATATGGGAACAGAAGTTACTGAGACCATCATCGCTGATGGTAAAGCTCGCTCTGCTTCTCAAACTGACGAGGACACTGGTGTGGTTATTACTGTTTCAACTAAAGCTAGCTGTATGGCAAATGCTCTTATGTACGAAGCATCTGTAGTAGCTCAAGGTCAAACTTTTGCTAACGTTGTTACTCACGTAACAAAAAATGGTTCACAACTCACGACTCACACAACTGGTGAGTCTATGGGGACAACAATCAACGAAACTGAAATCTGCCAATAAGACAAAAAAAGCCCCTCGCAAGAGGGGCTTTTTTTTTACTTATTTTTTTTGAATATTACTCGTTACACTCAATATCCGCAGAAACTGCATTCACTTCATCGATAATATGGCCCTTCACCTGACTTCCAACTGCACAGGCCTTCAAAATAATCTGGTAACCAAGGGCCAGACCATCAAGACGATCACGTTTTCCGAAATTACCACAACGGATAGTTGATTTTTCTAAGGGAATTTCGATATCACCATTAATCTTTAATGTTTCATCCGCCAATTCAATTGAGTCGATACGATCTAAGGTTGTTTCAGAGCTGAATTTGCAGCTCAGCGTGGCGCCAAAAGCTGTGTTTTGTAGAGTAGCGATAAAAATTAAAAGTAACGAAGCACTTAGTAGCTTTTTCATCCAGTTCTCCTTGCTTGGGACTTTATGAATTCAGTATTTATAACATAGGCCTAAAAACTATGTAAGAAGTGCATTTTGGCCCTATGTATTTTTTTAAAAAGCAAGTTTCCTCAAGGACTTACGAGGAGCGCTAGACCAAACCATGAAAAAATTCTACACTGAGCGCATGATTATTTATGACTCCACCACTCTCGCATTCATTAGGAAAACTGAAGAAATGTGCCGAGAAATACTCTCCGAAATCGGTCTTGAGGTGAGGCGTAATCGTTTTGTGGTGAACGCTTATCTCTATCCCATTCATGTGGTGGTCTTCGAAGGAAAAGAATGGGGGCATTTCAACTGGCCCTATTTCCAAATTGGTCTGAACCGACGCCTGATTGCTGAGGCCAAGGATTCTGTTGTTCGCGATATTTTAAAACACGAACTGGCCCACTACCTCACACATCTTTATCATGGCGAAGTAGACATGAGTCCACATGGTGCTGAGTTCAAAGAAACCTGCCGCAAGTTTGGCTTCCCTCAAGATGTTGCTGCAGCCACGATGAATCTGCATTCAAGTAATCTTTCAAAAGAAGGAGACCTTCAATCAGAGAAAATCCTTGAGCGAGTCAAAAAACTACTGCAGCTGGCGCAAAGTTCAAATGCCCATGAAGCCGAGCTCGCTACCATGAAGGCCAATGAAATTCTTCTTCGCCATAATCTGCAGTACGCCGTTTCTGATGATGAGCCTCTTTATATGGACCGGGTTTTGATCCGAAAACGCAAAGACGCTAAACTGTCGGCGATCTACGATATCCTCCGCCACTTTATTGTCCGTCCCGTAATGAGCATGGGCAAGAACACTTGCTGCCTGGAAGTGACAGGTACGCTGACCAATGTGAAGCTTGCACGTTATGTGGCAGAATTTCTCGATCAAGAACTGGATCATCTGTTTAAAGAAGCCCAAACAAAGTTTGGTCTACAAGGACTTCGTGCTAAGAATTCTTTTTTCCTCGGAGTCGCCCAAGGCTATAACGAGAAAATGAAAGAGAGTAAAAAGTCGTTCTCCGAACCAGACCGCAAGGCGCTGGTGGTGGTTGAACAAAAACTCGAAGAGCGCGTGAATACCATTTACCGACGCCTGCGAAGTGCTTCTTCCGGACATCAATCAGATTCTCAAGCCCACAATCTTGGTGGCGAGTATGGCCGCAATCTCAATATTCGTCAGGGAGTCGAAGCTAAATCTTCCGGACTCTCTCTACCGTTTTTTAAAGGGTCACGATGAGTGCCATTCAAATGGATCAGTTTGTTAAAATTTTCCGTGCGATGAATAAGTACGATCTTGATAATCAACTTCATTTTGAGATTCATGCACCAGGATCTATTACCTACAAAATGAAAATCGAAGCCAAACATTTAAGCTCCCCTGATACGGCCCATGGTGCTGTCATCGCGGGTTTCATGGATTGTGTTCTTGGACTTTCGGCCCTTTCTCAGGCGATCGTTGAAAGTAATCTCACCTCAACAGTCGAATTTAAAATTAACTACACACGCCCAGTTAAAATCGGCGACGAAATAACCGGTATGGGCAAAGTAATACATAAGGGCAAGAGCCTCATCATCAGCTCTGGTGAAGTCAGAAACTCAAAGGGTGACCTTGTGGCCATTGGCCAGGGAACTTTCAACACCTACCCCATCAGTAAAAAGGATTTTGCCAGTGAATTTACATCCCCAGTCTAGAAAAGGTTTACTCATCGGCTCGGCCCTTCTTGCCCTCGCGGTTTTGATCGGTGCCTTCGGCGCTCATGGACTGCGAAGTATAGTGACAGAGGAGCGTCTGGCGACGTTTGAAACAGGCGTTCGTTATCATTTCTATCACGGCTTCGGCATTCTCATGGCAGCTTTTTTTCAACAGCTCTTTCCCCAATCTAAAATGAGTATGGTGATGAACTGCTTTTTGGTGGGAATTCTTCTGTTCTCTTTTGATTGCTACTTCTATGTACTCTCAGGAGTCAAAGTCTTCGCGATGATTGTTCCGGTCGGTGGAGTCTTGTTTGTTTTAGGTTGGATTTTAATGCTGAAAGAAAGCCTGAAGCTTAAATTGACCTAGAGTTTCGGAATACCAAAACCACAATGCAGCTTAAGGTAGGTGTCCAGAGCTTCGTCGGTGGCAAATTTAAATTCAATCGGTGAAACGTCCAGCGGTTCCCAGAATTCAGACTTTGGACGACGACAACGCTGGCCGGTTGAACCATTGAGAATCAGCACTTCTGCTGAACCTGTAACACCAAATTGCTGGTCGATTTTATCTTTCTCATAGTTGGCAATCTGTGGAGACTGTCCCCGACTGTTCGCTCTTAAAAGGACACCTTTACCAGTATAACGGAAATCTGGGTAACGACGTATCATGCGATCGCGGTTAGCATCAACCGGACCTTCCTGAAACACACCATCAATAATTTCTTTTGAATCTTTTTGAAAAACAATCTTTTCACCATTGGCCAGTCCAACCACTATCTTACTGTCCAGCTGCTCAACAGTGGGAAGTTTTTTGCGTGGAAAGATCATGAAATGCGAGAGCATTCTTTGAGAGTCCTGATCACTGGGAGCATCATGTACTTCAAATGAAATATTTTGGCGGGCCTGTTCTAAATATTCGAAAGTAAAATCGCGCGAAGAGTTCAGAGATTTAACGATTCTATTTTTGCCAATATTCTCAAAACTAAATCTTTCCGTGAATGAAGCCGGAACTCGACTTTTCCTTGTCACATCAATTTCCCCGAACACCTGAGTTTCAGTTCCTGTGTTGGTCGAAGAGAGATGATTTTTTATAGGACTTGAAACGGTTTTAAGAAAAATTTCCTGGCTCATCATTTTTTCAAGCCAATCGACTTGCATACTAACAGAAGGACTCTTCACTCGGGGAAGAATCTCAGCTTTGTACCAGCCTTGCTTCAAACTGAAAGGCTTGGCTTCAATATCTTCGGAAGTTGAAAGAGTCAGATCCATCGGATCAACATTGAGAAGCTCTTGTCCCTTCTTATCCAGAAGTCTCACCATCACGTATGTTGAGTCCATTCCGCTGGCAAAAATCAGAGGATCTTTAACTGAGATCTCGATCTTCGCGACCTGAGTTTCTTCATCCGTCAGACTTGCGAGGTAGGATTTTGAAAATGAGTATTTATACTTCAACTTATGAGTTGAGCAGCCAGCAAGGAGTAGAACTAAAAGAAGGACTTTCATAGCCCTACTTATCGGTTAAGAACTCTTAAAAATGAGGAGATTTAGACCATTTTTTCGGAAGGACCGTAGAGCCACTTATGCTGCTGCCCGATTACTCGGAAGGGCAGACCGAAGCTTTCGTTGAGTTGTACAACTTGTTGAAATCTATTCATTGGGAATGGCTCGCCTGGTTCATAACAAGGAGTCAGGCACCAAGGTCCAAAAGGAATGTTTAGTGATTTGATGTAATGAAAGGCATCGAAGGTGGCCTCGAAATCTTTTTTGTCAGCTACTACTGCTTTGATCTGAGACTTGTGATTATAGTCACCCAGAAATTTGGCCAACAGTTCTTTTGAGGTCTTCACTTCCGTTGAAGGAGTTTTAAAATCGTAAGAAATGAAATCAACCAGATCAAAAACTTCTTTCACCACTCGTGTTCCGGCCGCTTCAATATTGACAAAATAATTGCGCGCCTTAAGTTCCTGCACTAAAGCTAAAACACCCGGCACATGAGACGGATGAAGTGGATCTCCACCGGTGATTGAAATTCGTTTGATAATATCCTGAGATAGAACTTCGATTTTTTCCATGACCTCATCAAGAGTGGTCGTAAACTTAGGATCAAAATCCCAGGTTTCTTTGGAATCACAATTCACGCAGCCAATATGACAGCCCTGGAAACGTACAAAGATCTGAGGAGTTCCAATATGGATCCCTTCGCCTTCAGTTGCCCGGTAAATTGTATTTATAAGTAAGGTCGTCATTTCGGTCGGAGTATAGCATTCGACGATCAGGGTGAAAACCCAAGGATGTTGAAGGACTAAGTCGCAGTAAATTTTACAACGGGGGACCAAACTCATACTATTTTAGTTATAATTCGAGGGAATTTCCCCAAGGGACAAATATGCATTTACAGATACTTATGACGCTCGCCATGAGCCTTTTGCTCACCAGTTGTGAAGATGTGGGCTCAAGCTCACGCCGAGGCACACCGTCGTCTAATAACCAGGCCATCAATGGATCATCTGCCATCCTCGTTTCTCATATCAACCGCACTCGTGGTCAGGATGTTCTAACTTATACTAAAGAAATTGAACTCACTCTCGCTGGGACCATGCCAATTGGGCAGAGACTTGTTCCGGATATTGATCTTGATACCGAAGGTTTTCAGAACGTCGTGACCGTTGAAGCCCAAGGCAGACCAACAGTCCTTTGCGGAAACCTCGAAACATTTTCCGGTACTAAAGCGCGTATCGCTGATTGCAAAACTAAAAATCCTGCGACTTATCTTTGGAACGGTGAAGAGAATGGTGCTGCTGGCGAGGGTCAGTGGCAACTCGTGGCCGTCATCGCAACTGGAAAAGAAATATGGAAAGATACAAAAACCGGGATGGTCTGGTCGGAAGAACGTGCGGCGGTTAACTGGTGTAGCGGTTCGGGCAATAATCAGGTGACCTACGATGGAACATCTGTAGATTGTGTCGTTTTGGGTGAAGATAAAAGTTCTTGTACTAAATCAACGTACGCTGGATTAAATGACGATATCAGATGGCGTCTTCCCACTCGAAATGATTTTCTTCAGGCCGATCTTGATGGCCTTCGTTTAATCTATAACTCAAACAGCATGGCCAATCGTTCATACTGGACAGCGACTCTTGATTCTAAAAGCAAAAATCGCGCTTGGACCTATGTTGCTCCTCAGGGAACGCTGGCCGTTCAGGAAATTCCTACGGTTCAGTACGTCCGCTGTATCGGTGCCCCACGCCTCTAATGGATATCGAGTCTACATATCAAAAAATTTTGAAAGATGTTGAACTGGGCCACCGCGGCCTAGTGAGATTTTCAACGACGGAGCTGGAAGAGCTGGGTGTTCACCTTCAGCAAACCCTGACTTCCCAAAACGATGAGCAGCTCGAGAAACTGCTCTTTTTAGTTGAGCATAGTGCAGGTCTCTATGGGAAGTACGAGCCTCTACTCCTTCAGACGCTGATGCTTGATCTATCTGATCGCCTAATCGTTTTCGCTCTCAATTGCTCCCGAAAACACATCATCGCTGCCCGTTTTCAGAAAGGTCACCGTCTAAGCTTTGAATATTTAGAAGTTCTTAAAAAACACCTCCATTCAAAATCTCCCGAGGTTCAGGAGTGGACTCTCAGAACCATTGAGGAATGTGGCAATCAAGGTGTTTATTTCCTAAGAGAATTTGATAAAATAAAGCCACCACCATGGAAATGGTTTAATTCTCATCAAAGAGCAGTCCGCGAGATTATCGCGCTCTTAGAAAGAAGATGGAGCCAGTTTGAAAAATCACGACCAGAGTGAAGCAGAAAAAATCAGTCAACTCGTTAAGCAAATCGAAAATATGGTTGGCGATCCCGCCTTTGATATTCAAAGGCATGAGGATGTTAAAGTTAACGTTCGCGTAAGTGAATCCGTCGCCCCTGCCATGTTTAAACCTGATCCACTCATTCCTGGCGGATATATTGCGAACTCATTAACCGTTCGTGCCATGAAGCCTGATATTTTTGTTATGGGTGATTCTTTCGAAGATCTCTTCAAAGAATACGGTTGCGCTTGCGGAAAAGTTTTCGATATCCAATTTTGGAAACTATGTCCGTACTGTGGCCGAGATATCAAATGTTGATGGTTCAAAAGTACCATTCTATTCATGAAATCGATCCCGAATTTATTCCAAGCTTAGAGATTCTGCTGCAGGAAGATTTTGCAAGCTTCGATACTTTGGTTCAACGCCACGACCGTGCTCCGGCCAGTGATGTATTCACTTACTTTCTTTTTTTTGGTCCAACTCAAAATACTCCGATTGGATTTTCTCAGCTTTGTCTGAGACAACTCCCTTGGGAAGAGATTGTTCCTTGGCATAAAAAGGCCCTGAGTTTTATGCGGGATGATTTTAAGCACTGGAAACAACTCACGTGGCAAGTTGGTGACGGAAGCTCGGGCATGTTTGTTTTTGATGCGAGATTTGCTCGTAGTGGAAAAGAAAAGATGCAATCCCTCATCAAAGAATATGAATCGCGGGTTGAAATTCAGAGTCTTCAGTATTTTTATCTCAAAGGTATTCAGGATTTCCAATCATCGTGGTCCACAGATAATACTTTCACCAAAGAATGTTTTGTTTTGGAGCCATTGATGAAGGCGCAAAAAACTTATCAGGCCTACTTGGAGCATCTCGCCCCAGATATTCGTGACCAGATTAAATCGTCCTGGAAGTCTCTCCACTCAAAAAAAGAAATTGAGATGGGTGACTACCCTACTCCCTCTGAGACTCCCAAGACTCTTCCCATAGCGGAAGACATACTGGCGATCTGGGAAAAATGGGGAGCTCAGGTTTTAACTTTTGAAAAAGATCTTCAAGTGCTGGGCTGTCTACTGGTTCTCAAAGGACGAAATGGAAATATTTTTTTTGAGCCTATTCCTTTTGAAGCCGAAGATGGATCTGCTCTCATTAGTGACGATCTCTACACGCAGTACGCTCTTTTGAAATTTTTTGAAATGCCTGAAGCACGTAAGTGCCATATGATGAAATTCGGTACCAAACTCGTCTTTGATGATAAAGATGATTTGAAGTTTTTTAAAGATCAGGGTTTTCAGTACAAGACGGTCACCCAGGTTTTCTCTTCTAAACTTCCTGCTGTCACCAAACCCATATGAGTGATCAGGAATGGATATTTAAAATCGTCCATGCCTTCTATGAGAAGGCCCGTCATGATGTTCTGATCAGCTACCATTTTCGTCATATTAAAAATTTTGATGAACACATCCCCCGTATAGCGGCGTTCTGGGAGATTCAACTTCTGGGTGGAACAAACAGAGTTCTAACTTCGCCCTTTGATATGTTTAAGGTTCATGACCCCCTACTCATCAAACGAGGTGAGCTAGGACGGTGGTTAGTCTTATTCAGGGGAATTCTCGAAAATGATCAGGATAATAAAATTCTCAATGAGAAATGGAAAGAGAAGCTCACCTTTTTTGAAGGTATCTTCTTACGGCATTTTAGCTTCTAATTTTTCACTTACAAATTTTTCTAGAACAGGCTCGCCTTTCACGTCATCCAGTAGCCAGTTGCGAACGTAGTAGCCACGAACTTTTTTAGCAGCATACACGGCTTCTTTATTAGTAGGGTATTCTACGGCAATCATATCCAGACCCTTCACGCGCACGATGTGCGCTGAAAGACATCCTTCTGGATAATCAGAACAGTGAACCCCATCCGTCATGCTTCTTGGAAGAACCACTGTCACACTGGAATCAGCTGTCTGAGCACGCTTTAAGAGTGTTTCTTTAGAGTAGATCTCTTCTTTATTACAAGAGAGTGTCGAAAAAAGAATAGCTACAAAAAGGTATCTCACCATTTTTAGTGAGCACTCTCTTTAAGCGCCATCTCGAGAGTTGGATAGCGGTAACGAAATTTTTGGTCCTTGAATTTTAAAGGAAGAACTTTCTGACCCTCGAGAAGCATCTGAGACATTTCACCAAAAACAAGCTTCAACATGAAAGCTGGGGCTGGGGCAAAAGCAGGTCGTCTGAGAGCGCGACCAAGGGCCTTCGTGAATTCTTTATTAGTCGCAGGATATGGAGCAGTTCCATTATAAGGGCCTGAGATTTTTTCGTTTTTTAGAGCTTCGATATACATCGCAGCCAGATCTTCAACGTGAATCCAGCTCATGTATTGGTGACCAGTTCCGAGAGGTCCACCACCACCAAGCTTAAAGATAGGAAGCATTTTTTTAAGAGCGCCTCCGCCACGACCTAGAACAACTCCGACACGAATGATCGCTAAACGAGTAACAAACGCTTGAGCTTTCATGGCTTCAGTTTCCCAGTCTTTACAGACAGTCGCTAAGAAATCATTTCCTTCAGCCGAATTTTCCGTCACATCTTCAGCATCGCGGTTTCCGTAGATCCCTACAGCAGATGTTGAAACAAAAACATTTGGTTTTTTAGTGAGCGTAGCAATCGCTTTTACAAGTTGAGCAGTTCCATTCACTCGTGAATCGTGAATTTTTCTTTTCTGAGTTTCATCCCATTTTTTCTCAGCTATGCTCTCGCCAAGTAAATTGATGACTCCATCAATATTAGCGAAGGCTTCAAGCGGTGGAGCTTCGTTAGTATCGGCCCATAAAAAATATTTACAGTTTTTGCTACCAAGGTTTAAGGCAGCATTAGCAATATTACGGGTAAGGATAACAACCTCATGACCACCCTGAACGAGTTGTCTCACGAGAACTTTTCCAACAAAACCTGTCGCGCCTGTCACTAATACTTTCAAAAATCCACCTTTTCTAAAAATTTAACTCTTTTATTGTAGAGGAATTTCAAGTGTTTGT
>JBBARF010000013.1:0-47202 GCA_040399925.1 Bacteriovoracaceae bacterium | reverse complement strand
CACGCGCCGAAGCTCCTTGCGACATCCGCCTGGGAAGCTCTGTAGGAGTTCAGGTCGTTGAGTTTGCTTCAGGACACATTGTTCACTCGAAAATGGCGATAAACGAACTTAGTCAATCCTCACTCACTGAGGAGATGATTAGTCTTCAGGATATGGGAATTTGCGAAGAGAAAATTATAGCTAAAAAATGCGTCTTAAAATTTGAGAAAAAACAGAAGATAAGTCATCTGATCCTTCTTCGTGGTCAGGATCGTTGGTTATCTTGGAAAACAAAGGCGAAACAACAGGCACAGGAATTTGTTAAGAGTCTTCAGAAAGCAGGATTTTGCTCATGAAAAGAATTTTTGTTTGCATCTTTAATCTGTTGAGTATGAACGCCCTGGCCGGATACGAGTGTAACTTTCAACTGGCGCACACGGAAGATCTCATGACGACTATTGCGACTAAAAAAGCGGTTGTTGATAGAACACTCCGATCTGGTTCAGAGGGGACTCTGATCGTTGAGTCAGAAAAGAAAAAGAAAAAAGTCAGTCTTGAGCTTCGAAGTGTGATGGATGGATATGAAGGCTCAGAAGGGGCGACATTCGTCGTCATGAGAAGAATCAAGAATAGAAATAAATCTGAATTAGAAAAAGTCAGCGAGACCATTACTATTACCGGCGATGAATCTCAGAGACTCTGGTTTGATAGTTATAAATTAGAAATTCAGTGTCACATTACTAAATAAAAAGAGGGCCTGCAAAGGCCCACTTTTGACCTGTCCTTTTAAGGGGGACAGATCAGTTAAGGAATTTTTTAATTAAATAGGGCATCTAGTAGGACATCTAGCGATGAATTTAGCGAATCAATTTTAAAATCGATTACTCCACCAAAACTAGTATTAGGTTCGCTCAATCCAACATGGGGAGTACTGGTGCATGAAGCTGCTGCGACAGTCTGGCTTGCCCAGTTTTCGTTAATGACAAGACCAAATGTCGCGTAACCTGAAGTTAAGGGAGTCGCAGCTCGGGCCGCCACTGTAGTCGTATCCGTATCTGTAAAAATGGATTTATAGCCATTCGGACTAGGGCGATTTATTTCAGCGATATTAAAACAAATTGTCGCAGTTGGATCTAGACTGACTGGATCTTTACTGATGTATTGGTTATTAAAAATTCGTTGATCCCAAAGGTTTGGGTTTGATCCAATCTTTCTCGTTTCAAAGCCATAATGCCAAATGGCATATGAACCCTCAGTTTTCTTCTCAACGCGTGAAAGGCTTTTTCTTTCATTGGTTAATTTATACCCATCTACTCCTAACTCAGATTCTCTTTGCCAAGAAGCCTTTTCAAATCTCTGAGTATCTAGGCTTTGAGTATTCCAAGAGATGTAGTTTTTCTCTGAACGACGTCGATTGTTATTCTCATTGTTTTGTTCTTGAGAAATGAATTTACCGAAAGACTCACTACAGCTGAATTTTATTTTAACAGAAGGAATAAGAGCAGATTGTTTGTAATCAAAAATTTTCATTTCTTTATGGAATTTATTAAGAGAATTCGTGCAATTAGCTACTGTTGCGCCTGGATTAGCCGAAACACAAATATATTCATTGGGAGTATCTAATAGAGGATTTTCAATTTCTACTTTGTAAGTTTCAAATGTGAGTCTCTCATTGTTATAAATAGAAATAGTCTTTGAAGTCGGACCAGTCGCCAAACAGTTTTGCTGAAAGGTTACGGAGGTATTCTGAACACCAATGACACTTCCCGGAACATCCAACATGTCTCTAATTTGTGAGAGAGCACCAAAAGTATCTTCGTTATCATCTTTTGAACCATTAAAAAACGAGCGCGGAAAATTGTTATCACTGAATCCAATGAGACGAGTAAGTGTTGAGTAAGCTGTTACCCTTTTAGAATCAAATCCATCGGGCAGAGCAGTCGTGAACATGATACGATAGGTAATAACGTCATTTAATTTTATTGCAGAAACTGTACCATTTGTGCCAGTACCTTTAGAATATGTTAGTTTTATCCCGTTTCCATCTGTCGCGCAGGTGATGGCGGTAATACTATTATCCGAACTACTATACGTACCTGCACAAGTCTTAGTTGAACTATCAAATAGCTCATTATTGCTTGACCCGTTAATACCATGGTATTCATATGGCGCAGTAGTATTAAGGGGACCAATTGGCAATGTAGGACAATTGATAGTGGTACCGTTACCGTCATGGCACTTAAAGGACGGCATCAAATAAGTAAAAGGACTAACTGCACGCCTTACATCTGTTCCTGGTAACAAAAGAACATTTCCAGCGTCAGTGTAATGAAATACTGAATCAAATGATTCAGGATGCTCTACTTCAAGACCTGATTTGAACACGTATTTTGCAACCGATTTAGTACAAGCATTATCATTAAAGATTTCAATCGCTAAAGGTATCTTCGTCGGAAGTCTCAGGGGTGTCGTCGCTGAAGGATAATCACCTGACCCGCTAGCGCTAGGGTAATAATCTTGATTGCCTACCAAACAGGAAGTTGAAAAGCCTAGTGAACCCTCAGGCTGATCAGGTGTCTTATTAATAGCATGAATTTTAAATGATTTAATCTTGGACTGTAGGTCCAGAGGCATTTTATCTGCAGATGTGCAGAACGTAGGATTATGAGGTGGGGATCTCGTGTAGAGGACATCTGCAATTTTTGTGGCAGGTGAAAGACCGAGCTTATGATCATAAAAAGAATTACAAGTCTTGAGTGTCTTGAGTTGTAAAAATGTGTAGTCACCAGAGGTCTCCCTAAATTGTGAACTGGCGAAGACATCATCTGAACCACAACGGGCAGGAGTCACATTTAACTCAACCGTTTGAGAGCTTGCATTCAAAAGCACATTAGTCGTTCCACAATAAGGAACTCCTCCAAACTTTTTTAAACTTGTTCCGAAACTCGTAGTTCCGCCACTCGTAGTTCCGCCACTCGTAGTTCCACCATTCGTAGTTCCGCCATTCGTAGTTCCGCCATTCGTAGTTCCGCCATTCGTACTTCCGCCACCACTAGTTCCGCCATCCCAGCCTACGGCCACAAATGTCCATTGTCCTTTTGGTAGTTCCAGTTGTTTCTGAACACCAGTAACGACATCAACACTGAAGATTTGTCCTGTTGTATGATTTTTTCCTGAAATAATGAGACCACCTTCAAACCCAGCATTTGAGGCGAGGAAGCCACTCGAGACTTCAAGTTTCGCTTTTGACTTACCACTGTCGCCACAACCTGCGAGGGTGAATAAACTAAGTAGAGTACTAAAAATAAATATTCTGTTTTTCACAAAAGTCTCCATAGAGTGATTCTTCAATTCTAGAGGTCGGTTCTCATGAAACTGTGATCCCATGAGCTTTTCGGCTTTATTTGGTCAGACATTAGCTTTGAAATTCATGGCCTTTTGTCTTCATTCAGAAGAAAAAATGAGAATAATTGTTTATAAACTAATAATATTTACTTTTTTGGAATTGCCTTAAAATATTGGCATTGGGCTTAATAAACCCTTGAAACCGTTGCTGTTTCTTGTAGAAGTGAGTCCTCGCAGAATTCCATTCTTAAACAGAAATGCAGTTCTAAGTCCTTAAGACATGGTCCAATTTTGCCTTGATTGAGCGCTTCCTTAGGAAGGTTATAATTATCCAAGTGGAGATTTCATTTCCGCTTTTATTTATCCAGGAACTTCTTATGAAGACTCTTACGTTGATGCTTTCAATTACTCTGGTGTGGAGTTTTTCTGCATTTGCCGGAAAGAAAGTGGCGGTGGTCACTATGCTTCGTGGGCAAGTAGAGATCTTAACTCTGGGTAAAACAACAGCACTGAAGGAAAAAGATCCCATAGAAGATGGTGCAGTGATTAAGACCTCTGAGAAAAGTTTTGTGAAGCTCGTCTTCTTTGATAAATCTCAGATGAACATAGGACCAAATTCTGAAATGAAGATTGAGAAATTTTCAGGAGATGATTCAGGAGTTATTGATCTGGTGAAAGGTAAAATTCGCTCACAGGTGACAAAAGATTACCTCCAAATGGGTAAGGATAAATCCAAGCTCTTTATTAAAACTCCTAATGCGGTCATGGGTGTGCGTGGTACGGATTTCATGATCTCAACCAACGGTATTAATACTTCGACAGTTCTCTTTGAAGGAGAAATCGTATTCAATAAACTGGAAGACCGTTCTGAAATCAATACTGGTAATCTTGAAAACATCGTCTCAAACGGTGTGCGCATGCAGCCGGGTGAGTTCTCGGTTATGGATGCCAGTCGTCCTTCACCTACAGAACCGGCACTTTTGAATATTAAGCAAATTGAAAAACTCGAAAAAAATGAAAATTTTGAGTCTGACCGAAACCCAAGTGCTGCTAAAGATGATACTGGAAAGGGGACTGTTGTTCCCGGTGGTCTAGACGGAAAGGCCGTAAGTAACAACTCAGAAACTATCAATCAAGAAGTAGCGAAAGTGGCGGTGATTGAAGGACCAAAATCGGCCAGCAGTAGTAATGCTGATGGCTTTGAAAATGGAGAAAAAATAAAACCGGCCAACGGATCATTTGTCCATATTGATTCTGGAGTCATCATTCCTCCAGGTCCAGGCAGTGTTCTGGATCCCAATACAAATACCTATATCGCATCCCCAGGTGCAGGATCAGTCAATGCTGACGGTAACTACGTTCCACCTAAAAACGTTGAGATCACTCCTGATGGAAAAATCTTTGCCGTCACTGCGGGTGCAGATGGTAAATCTGTCGTAAAAGAAATCGCTGCTCCTTCTCCGGTTCTTGCCAGAGCAGTTCTAGGTTCTCCACAACAAGGCACGGCTGTTTTTAGTGGTAGGGTCGGTGGACCACAATTCCCGCCGATCCCAGATGCCAACGATAGAAGAACGGCAACAGGTGGTCTTGCTAACGTGACTGAGTCACGTCAAGTGGACACTAAGCCAACGACAACTACGACGGTTATTGTGACGCCAAATCCGTAATTTATTTTTTTACTATAGTTCGCTTATTGTAGGATGTTGATGAAGTACTTAGCATGGATGCTTATCTTGTTCATTGGGCTTTCTGCCTATGCGCAAGAAAATTCAGTAGAAATTACCTCTGCTGCCAAAGATAGCCTTTTTCAAAAGGCCGCCAAATCTTTTTCACAAGGTCGATACCAAGCGACTGTTGATGAATTAAATGAGTTGGAAAAATCTCTTGAGAAATCTCCCTCCACCAGCAAGGCCCAACTCGGCTTCATTGCTTATTGGCAGGGATTATGTTTGAACCGAATGCAGGATTTTTCTGAGTCTATACCAAAATTTGATAAGGCCCTTCAACTTGAATATTCGCCCATTGATCTAAACTATGAATATGGCCAGGCGTTGTTTGCGATGGAGAAACTGGAAGAAGCGCGTCTTCAGTTCAAAGAATCACTAAAAAAGAAATTCAAACGTGGTGTTGCACTTTATTACATCGCCTACATTTCTAAAGAGATGGGAGATAAAAAACGCGCGATTACTTTTTATAAGGCCATCGAAAAGTTAAGTGCAGAAGAAGCCAAGGAAGTTAAACAGGCCGCTGAAATGCAGATCGGGGATATTTATCTTGATCAAGTGGAGAGTCATCCCGACGCGTTTAGAGCAGTTGAAACTTATGTGATCCCTCAATATGAAAAGGCCCTGGCCCAGGATGTGAATTCAGGTCTTGCCCTTCAAATTAAAGAAAAAATTACCAATCTTCAGCGTAAGTATGATCTGGTTCTCTTTAAAATGAGAAATGGAAGGCCTACTCTTATCCCTGCCTATTTCCTCAGGGCTTCCCTCGAAGCAGGTGTTGACTCAAACGTGACGTTTTCTCCAACGGAGACAGTGATTGCAAAATCAAAACAGAGCTCACCGTATTCTCGTAACGACTTTATGGGGCGCTATACATTTTATTATAAAAACTATCTAAGTATTGCTCCTGAAATGCGTTTTAACTACACTCGTTACTATAATCGCGTGCCCGAAATTTACAGAAATGATAACTACTTGCTCGCACCTGCAGTACGTACCGCTTACGAGCACCATCTCTGGGATAAACCTGCTTCAGTGCTGTTTGATTATGAATACGCAGATTCCCAGCGGGATGTTGATGCTAAGAAAAAACTCGAATTCAGCTCTCGTTCAAATACGTTGATGATTGGTGATAGATTCAATTACTTCGCTTCCGGAGAAACGACTGTGAGACTGCGCCACAGAATTTTTGATAGTTATATTGATGGAAACGATTCCAAAACAACCAGCTTCGTAGTCGAGCAGAATAAGGCCCTCAAAAAGAATTTTATTGTTTTCTATTTCAGTTACGACCGACTTCGGGCCAATAATAATATTTTTGATACTGATTCACTGACTCTTCGAGGCGATTTGATTTTATCACAATTCCGGGATGCCTGGGCCCTGCCAAGTATCGGTCTTGCTTTGACCAGTACAGACCCTGTTAATGACAGATCAAGCCGTGGTCGCGAATTACTTATCAACCCAAGTTTGAGACTTTCACGGATGCTGGGCAAGAGCTGGCGAGCGAATTTGAAGGGTGATTATCAGCAGAATCAATCCAAGAATAAAGATTCGTTTGCTTATAAGAAAACTATTTACGCTTTGGAGCTTGAATATCTTTTTTAAGTTATCGGCAATTCAATAATAAATGTCGTTCCCTTAGAGTCTTCGCTTTCTGCCCAGATCTTACCACCGTGCTTAGTGATAATATGCTTCACAATCGATAGACCCAGTCCTGTGCCACGGGAAGCTTCTCGAGATGAATCCACGCGATAGAAACGTTCAAAAATGCGCAGGAGATGTTCTTTTGAAATACCAGGGCCATTATCTGCGATGACAATATAACCCCGATTATTTTTCTTAAAGCTCGTGATCTTAACTGAAGTATTTTCGCCAGAGTACTTACAAGCATTATCAACGAGGTTTGAAATCACTTGCTCCATTAGACGCTGATCACCCTTGATCGTTTCAAGGCTCAGATTATGTTCAATCTTGATAATCTTGTGTGAGTAGTTGGTTTTAATATTCTCTGACACTGTTTCAATGAGGTTAGTTAAGGAGAGTTCTTCAAAACGAATCGAATTCTTTGACTCAATTACTGAAAGGTTAAGTAGATCACTGAAAAGTGAAATCATCCTTTCTGTGTTGGAGAGAATCTTTTCAAGGAAGGCATGAAGCTCAACCGGAATTCTGTCACTATTGTTCTGGATAATCTGAGTATAACCTTTAATCGATGTGAGCGGAGTTCTAATCTCGTGAGAAACGTTGGCAACGAAATCAACGCGCATCTGTTCAGTGAGCTTAAAATCGGTCACGTCATAGAGAACACCCAAGGCTCCAGTAATCTTACCTTCGGGGTTTTTAAGAGGGGTCACAGTGAGATCACAATAGCTTTCAGGACGAAGATACGAAAGGAAGTTCAGACCTTTAAGTGATATTGTATTTCCGTCTTTTAATACTTTTCTGAAAGCTTCCAAGGTTTCTTCATCATTAAAGGTGTGCCAAAGTTTGGGAAGGATCTCTCCTACATTCTTTTCACGCATGAAGTTCTTTTTAAAATTCGAGTTATAGAAAAGAACTGTCTCAAAATTATCGATAGCTATAATATCATCGTAAATCGATTCAAGGATCGCCGCAATCTTATCGTTTTCACTCTTAACTTGGCTGACCTGATCTTTGATCCGCTGATCGGCTTTATTGAGGGCTTCTTCAACTTGCGCCCATTCATTTTTTTTGTAGTGAAGATTGATCGACTGATTGAAGGGAATATCTTCTTTATACTTTTCAACTTTCGCGAGGATCGCTCCAAGGGGACGAGTGGCCTGGTAAAAGAAGAGAAGAAAAATGAGATAACTTAAAAGCCCAAACGGAACGATTCTAAAAAAGAGGATGCGGTCAAAGCGACCCATATTATCTCTCATTGAAGAAATTGGAGTCACCTTTCTCAAAACAAGATTCTCATTGAGTTTGATGGCGGCAAAAACAGACTGCGTATTAAAAAAATCACTCTTCCTAATGGCCGTCTCAAAACCATGATCAAATGAGGCTTCAATTTCCGTTTTATCATTGACTGGCTTATTGATTTTACTTTGCTCAGAATCACAAAGAATAAGTCCCTCACGATTAATGAGTGAATAGCGTGCATCGGGATCTGGCACCAGGTTTTTACACCAGAGCATCCAGTCCATCTTGCCGTTTTCTACGGTAAACTTGGTCGTTTGAAGATTCTCTTTAATCTGAATCGTCATCTGATTGATCAGGCCCTCTTTATAAGAGGAGCGGTAGAAAAAGAGCATGAGGAAGAGAGTCGGTAAGAAAACGATAAGTGCCAGTCGGGCAATCCTAAAAAAGAAAAACCAGGGATATCCCTTCCTTTCAGATGGCATCTTTAAACCGGTATCCAATTCCACGAATGGTCTCAATCATATTGGCAGCATCGGCGAGTTTTTTTCTGAGGCCCGCAATGTGGGTATCAATAGTTCGACCGGTAACAAAAATATTTTCGCCCTGAATATTATTGATAAACTGTTCACGGGTGAAAACATGGCCGGGCTTTTGCGCAAGAAGGGATAAAATTTTAAATTCGGTAGACGTGAGGAGAACCTCTTCATTTTTGACCCAAACACGGCACTTTGAAATTTCGATTTTCATGAGGCCAAAATCGAGCATATCTCCGCCCGCTTTTACATTGGCCAGTGCGTCCCTGAGTTGAACCCGGACGCGGGCCTGAAGAACGTTCAGGTCAAAAGGCTTCGTAATATAATCATCTGCCCCTGCATCCAGTCCTGCCACGATATTATCCGGCTGAGTAAGAGCAGTGATCATGATGACTGGAGTTTCTTTATAGGCTTTATGACTACGGAGTTTTTTTGTGAATTCTAAACCGTTCATTGATCCCGGCAGCATCCAATCGATAATGAAGACGTCAATTTTCTCTCCACGCTCGAGGATGGAAATTGCTTTATCGGCACTCTCAACCGCAATCACGTTGTGGCCTTCAGATTTGAGCTGAAAACTGATAAGATCACGGATATCAAGTTCGTCTTCGATAACTAGGATTTGAGCATTTTTCATGCTCAGGGTATATCAAAGTTCCCTAACTTGATAAAGGTTAAGATTGGGTTAAGACCCTGAACTAGCCTAAGTTCTTGTTCGCAAACTCCCAGTTAACGAGTTTCCAAAATCCTTCTAGGTAATCTTTACGCTCATTTCGGTAATCAATGTAGTAGGCGTGCTCCCAGACATCCACTGCCAAAACGGCCTTGAGTTTGTGTTTTTTAGCGGTATCAGCATTAGAAGTATTTAATATCTCCAGATCGTCTTTCATATTGAGGGCTAGCCAAGTCCAGCCAGAACCAAAGTTTTCAATGGCACTCTCGGAAAATTCGGTTTTAAATTTCTCAAAGTTTCCCCATTTTTTCTGAATCAGCGTGGCGATTTTTCCGGTAGGTTCAGACCCTCCTTGAGGTGATAAACACTGCCAGAAAAATGTATGGTTCCAAGCCTGAGCAGCATTATTAAAAATAGCTCCATCGGCCGTCACAATAATTTCTTCCAGAGGCATAAATTGAAACTTCGTTCCCTTGATCAATTCACCTAGTTTTGTCACATAAGCTTTGTGATGTTTTCCATGATGATACGTTAGTGTTTCGGCCGACATGTATGGGGCAAGGGCCTCTCTCCCATAAGGGAGCTCAGGTAGAATATGTTCCATAAATCCTCCATGATGGATTGGTTAACCTTAGAATCTCTCACAAAAAGCTTAGACCCCTGCAGCATGAGGGTCAATTAAAGCTATCATAAAGAGCCCCGCAGCATAGATTTCAGTAGCTTGAAATTGACTTTAATCCGTAAGAGGTACAAAATTTTCGGCAAATGAAATACTTCTTAATTTTACTGCTTCTGGGCGGCTGTTCTTCTCTAACTAAGAAGCCAGAAATAAGTGAAACCTCACGCGATCTCCCTCCTTGGGTTTATTCTCCCTATGATGAATGTATTGAAGCTGAGTTTCTGTGCGCCACTGGGGAAGCTCGTGAAACCAATAATGCTGATGCTCAAGCGAAGGCCAATCTTGCCAGTATTTTTGAAGTTAAAATTCAGTCTGATCTGAATGTTAGTACTAGTTCAAATCAAACCTTTCCGTGGCAGTCAGATGTTCGTCAGGAAGTGCAGCAGTCACTAAAAGAGTCTGTGAATCAAGTTCTCGAAACAGTTCAAATTAAAAAACGCTTCCGCAAAGATAAACTCTCTTATTCATTAGTCTCACTTGATCGGCAGAAGGCAGCCGAGTTGATTGGTGGACGCATGATCAAAATTGATCATGAGTTAGAAACTTTATGGGCCGCTCGTCAGCGCACGAATCTCCGTCGTATTGTTAAGCTCCAGACTGAAAGAGAAAAACTCAACGAACGTTATTCGATTGTAGCAGGTGCACCACGTCCGGAAGTTGTTACGTTTGCCGAAATTGTTAAATGGCGAGAGTCTCGTCCTAAGACTGAAGCTCTGGCACTCAGAATTGGTCAGGCGCCGGACTGGATGACAGAAAAGATCAAAGAACTCTTAACTGAATCTGGATTTCGCCTCGTAAAAGGGGATGCAAAGAAAATTCTTACGGTTCAGGTTGATTCAATCAAAGAGTTTTTGAATGTTGATGGTTTTGAGAAATATACCTTCACACTGAATATGACGAGTATTGAGAATGCAGAAAAAAAGAAAGTCATCACAGCTTCGGAAACTGTTACGGGCCGTTCTCAAGGTGATGCCCTTCTCAAAGTTAAATCGTTTTTTAACGACTATATTGAATATCATTTATCGGATTTACACCTAGACTAAAAAAGGAGCTCACATGTTGAAGCTATCGTCTATGTTATTGGTTCTTGTTGTTGTTACTTCGGCCTGCTCTAGTAAGCCAAAAAAAGAAGTTGTTGATGTGGATAATTCTGCCACAATCAAGCGCGATTTTGAAGTTCGCGATGCTTCATCTACCTCTCGCCCTGGTTGGGTTGAAGATGCTGAGATCTGGGTTGAGCAAGAAAAAATGGATACAACGAAGTACCGTTATTTTGCCTTCGAAACAGAGCCAAAAGTTAACCGTGAAATCGCTTGCAACCTTGCTAAGGCAAACGTGCGTGTAGATATCGCTTCTGAAATCACAACATTCATTCAGAAATCTCTGGCCGCTTCGACTGAAGGTCAGGCAGCAATCGATGCTAACAATCCTAAAACTCTTCCTATGCGCGAATACGTTTCAAACACAATGGCAGAAAAAGTTCAGTCTTTGATCAACGGCGCAGCTGTGATCAAAACTTACTGGGAAAAAAGAAATTACCTTCAAACTCTTGGTGCGAAGAAAGACTACATTGGTTTTACATGTGCCTCTTTAGTAAGAATGGAAAACAGCCGTCTTAAAGCTGCAATCGATAAAGCTTCGGAAGATCTGGTTTCAAAAGCAGATGATCCTGAAACAAAAGAGAACGTAAAAAAAGCGCTTGAGAAAATTGATGAAGACTTTGTAAAAGCTCGTCAAGGCACAATTTAAGGAGATCCGATGAAATTTCTTGCACTACTTTTAACTCTCTCACTCTTCGCCACTTCGTGCGGTAGCTTCAAAGCTAAAAGAGTTGATGCTAATGAATCTGATGAAAAAGGTCTTTCAATCACTGATAACTGGATGAGTGCCGATACAACTCAGGCCGTAGCTGATGTGATTAAACAAATGAAAGCTCACCCTGGTTACGGCAAAATGAAAGCTCGTCACGGAACTCCAAAAGTTTTCGTGGCCGAAGTTCAGAACCAAACTTCTGAAGCCTATTTCCCAATTGGCGATATGAACGATGAACTTTTGAATGAACTTTCTCTCTCTGGTGACTTCGAGCTCGTGGATAATGCTGCTCGTGAAATGATCCTCAAAGAAATCACCTACCAAAATGATGGAATGGTTGACCCTGCAACTGCTAAGAAAATTGGCAAACAAACAGGTGCTGACGTGGTGATCTTTGGTAACGTTTACATGAAGCCAGAAAAACGTGATGGCAAAACAATCAAAGAATACTCTGTGAACATTCGTATGACTGATATCGAAAAAGCGACTGAGCTTCTTCGTACACGTACGAAAGTCTTCAAGTACTCTGAGAAAAATTCTACTGGATGGTAAACTCCGTTCTTAGATCCTTCTTACTATTATCTCTTCTCATCTTAGGGGCCTGTGCCTCTAAGATGGGCAAGCAGATGGGCAATTACCGCACGACCTACGCTTCCGGCGATTATGAAAAAGCGAAGCACCTTTTAGAGAAAAGCGATTTAAAAAAACAGAAGAACAGTCACTTGCTCTGGAGCCTTGAGAAGGGCACTACCGCTTTGGCGTTAAATGATCTTGATACCGCTATCTCAAGTTTTAATTCGGCCCTGGATGAAATTGATAAGCTCTACACTAAAAAGATTTCATCTAAAGCGGCAAGCTTTCTCATCAATGATGCATCGGATGTCTTCTACGGTGCCAATTACGAACGGTCGTATGCTCACTATTTTCTTTCTAAAAGTTACTACACTCGCTACTTAAAGACAGGCACTCGCCTTGACCTTCAAAGTGCCAGGGCAACGATTCTTGCGTGGGATACTTATTTCACAGAAGTTCAAAGGGCCGGAAAAAAAACACTTTATCATACAGATCTGATGATGAAGGTTTTTGGCGGAGAGATTCACGAAGTCAGTGATATTCGCTCTGATAAACAGATCTCTTTGCAACTCTACAAAGATGCGCTCCTGATTCTCGAACGCGAGGGCGGGCTCTTTTCACTCTTCAATAAAAAAAATGTGGAATATGTTAAGGCCTACGAAGAGGCGATGGAGAGCCAGAAAGCTCCTAAGCCAAATACTTATGAGCGGACTGCGGCTTACGAAGACTTAAAACAATTCCTTCAATACAAGGTTCTCGCCTTAACTAAAGAAATTCGTACTTCAGACTTTAATAAAGAAGCGAAGGCGATGAACGCCTCGGCCGACACAATTAAAAAAGCTCAAACTCAAAAGGCCAATGTGGTTTTGGTTTTAGAAGAGGGACTTATTCCTCCTAAGATTGGAAAACCTTTTAACTTTGGTCTGCGTGGTGCTGTAGATGCCGTAGATAATCCTTCCGCCAAAGCTGCCATAGCAGCAGTTGGAACGGTTTTCCTGACTCAGTTTGCGATGGATAAACTAAATATGTGGCCTACCCAAACGGCAAGCCCTGGAAGTTTTATTTTTGCTTACGAAGTCACTAAACTCGCCGTTCAGGAAGCGGCCATCGAGTTTGAACTTCCTATGATTGAAAATGTTCCTTTGGTTCAACGTCTGGAACTTTTTATTCTGGATGAAGCCGGCAAAGTTGTTACACATGAACCACTTCCAATTGTTTCAGAGAATGGGGATATTGCTCGTGTCGTGCTTGAAGAAGATGTTGTTTCTCGCTATGTGAAGACGGGAACACGAGTCGCTGTTAAGCACATCATCGCCATTGTCGCGGCGATGGCGGTGTACAAACAAGTAGAACCCAAGGGTGGAGACTTCTTTGCAAAAGCTGCGGCCATGGCAACTTATATTGGAGCTTCGAAAGGCATTAAAGCGATGGAGCGGGCGGATACTCGTCACTGGACCACACTTCCTCAGGCCATGCGTCTTTCTGAATTAACCCTTAAACCGGGTAACTATAAAGTGGCCGTTTCCGCTTATGCTGGTGCGGCCGTCCCTCAGGAACCAATGAAAGTTGTCGGGAATATCGTAGTGCCTAACTCGGGTAAAACAATTCACACTATAAAATTTTCGCTGACCCCTTAAGAATGGACTGAAGTCCTTCGTCTTTCTGCCGATGAGCAGGGAAGATGAAGACCTGCCCAATCATATTCTTGTTTTTATTTGTGACTAACCTCAAAGCTTTTGAGGAGAAAACGATTCATATCCAGGGAAAAATGAGTCAGGGCAGTTGGATGGAATACACATCTTCGGAAGAGCTGAATCTCAAAAAATTATTCGATCTTTTAGAGCGATCTCCCTCTGGCCAGAAGCTTTTAAAAGAAGCCGCTTATAAGGCGAGCCGTTCAGGACAGACCCTACAGGATGTCATCAAAGTCGGGGAGACATCTCTGACGGATACCACACTTGTTCGTAAATTCAGTCCCAATTCCCCCGAGCATGTTATCTATGATTCCCGCTCAGTGGTTTATATCAACCGTCATCTCGCTTGGGATGATGCTCTTTTGGATCTGGCCCACGAATTAACACATTTTATTTATCGCGAAAGCTTCAACCCTTATGCCGAAAATTTTAATCCAACAGATTTTATCAAGGGCACCATCGAAGGGTCAGGCGGAGAAGTTCAGGCGTTTTTAACTGAGTGTCGTGTTTTGAAAGAACTTTTCTCACGCAATGTTCAATCTCGTTCGCACTGTCAAAAAATAGAAGACCCTAGCGGTCAGTTATCTTATGGTCAGGCCGTTGACCTGTTTTATCATGTGGGAAATTATTTCGACACTTTCCACAAAACTCTCAAGGGTCGTGAAATTGCTGGATCTTTTGAAAAACTGAAATCAGAAAAAATAAATTTTATTTCTTCAGCTTACGGGGTTCCTTATCCGGTGGCGGCTTTGATGGAGTACGATTTAGTCGTGAATAAGGTTTGTGAGAACGATAAAAAGCGTCTTGCCTATATGCAGCAAGGTCCTAAACGAGGCCCAGCTTCTGAGACTTCTGACAAAAATAAATTCCAGGCCAGCTATACTGCTCGATGTGCCCAAAAATAGTTAGACAGGCCGTTCACCTTTTTCCCTCGAAATTCCGTGAGATTCCAAGCACTTTCATTGACGAAAACGCAGTCCAGCGGTAAAACTTAAGAGTATATTTTTCATTAGTTTTTCACCGGAGTATTCCATGCAAGATGGTGTTGTTCTTACGACCCTCGATGATTTTTTGAATTGGGGTAGAAAAAATTCTCTTTGGCCAATGACCTTTGGTCTCGCTTGTTGCGCGATTGAAATGATGGCCACAGGAGCAGCGAAATACGATCTAGAAAGATTTGGTTGTGGAGCCTTCATGGCCACGCCTCGTCGTTCAGATCTTATGATTGTTGCCGGAACTGTAACCTTGAAGATGGCGACGCGAGTGAAGCTTCTTTACGAACAAATGGCAGAACCAAAATATGTTATCTCAATGGGCTCTTGTGCAAACAAGGGTGGACCATACTGGCAATTTGGTTATCACGTTCTTCATGGTGTTGATGAAGTTATTCCTGTTGATGTTTATGTTCCTGGTTGTCCTCCACGTCCTGAAGCTCTCATTGAAGGTGTCATGACTCTTCAAAAGAAAGTCGCTAACGAGCGTCTTCTTCGTAACAAATGGGTGAAACATGCATAATGAAATCGTAAGTCTCATCAATAAAGCTATTCCTGGTGCAAACGCAGTTGCAAATATTGCTGCTGATTCAAAACTTGATTCAAGTGTCACTGTAGATGCCGAGCATATTTTTAAAGTGGTTGAGTTTCTTAAAACGAAATCTCCTTTATCTTTTAATGCTCTTGCTTGTATCAGTGGTGTTGATTGGTTGGACCGCATGGAAATTTGTTACATGCTCGATAATTTTGATCCGAATGCATCTCGAGAACTTATTCTTAAAACAAATGTAACTGATCGTTTGAATCCCTCTGTTGACTCTGTCGTAAGTCTTTTCCTCTCTGCTAACTTCTTGGAGCGCGAAGTTTACGACATGTTCGGAATAAAATTCAATAATCATCCGGATCTTCGTCGTATTCTTTGTCCTGATGACTGGGAAGGCTTCCCGCTTCGTAAGGATTACGTTTCGGCCAAGTACTACAATGGCATGGAAATTTTTCCAGATAATAAAATGAACTTTGAAGATAGAGATTTTATCGTACGTCAGGACGCAATTAAAAAAGCACAAGTAGCAAAAGCTCAATAAGAAGGTCAGCATATGCAAAGTAAATGGGATATTGGTGAACCAGAAAAGCCAACCATAAATAAAGATACTGAACAGTTAAAGTCAGAACTTTTAAAACTCAACATGGGTCCTCAGCATCCTGCAACCCACGGAGTATTAAGAATTGAGCTTTGGACTGACTCTGAAGTCGTCGCTCACGCTATTCCACATCTTGGTTACCTTCACCGTTGTATGGAAAAGCATTCTGAGAATCTCGATTATCGTGGAGTCATTCCATTCGTCGATAGATTGGATTACCTCGCTTCAATGAGTATGGAATGGGTCTACGTAGCGGCAGTAGAAAAGATGCTAGGAACTGAGGTTCCCAGACGTGGAGAACTACTACGGATTCTTACTGTAGAGCTTCAGCGAATTGGTTCCCATTTAATTGCATTTGGAACATATGCTCTAGACTTAGGAGCCTTTACTCCTTTTCTTTATGCCTTCGATTACAGAGAAAAGATCTTGAGACTTTTTGAAGAAGTCTCTGGTGCTAGACTTCTTTATAACTATATCTGGGTTGGTGGTGTTTGGAATGACTGGAGTGATGATCAGTTGTCTCGTGTCAGTACTTTCTGTGATGATATGGAAGAAGAAGCGAAAAAATATAACGAGCTTGTTTCTACCAATAAGATTTTTATCCAGCGGACAGCAAATGTAGGAGTGTTCTCGATAGAGGATTGCTTTACATATGGAGCAACTGGGCCAGTTCTTCGTGGATCTGGGTTTAAATGGGATCTTCGTAAAAATAAACCTTACTCTCTTTACTCTGAATTTGATTTTGACGTTCCCGTTGGTGACGGCGCTCAAGGTGTTGTTGGCGACTGTTGGAACCGTTACATCGTTCGTATGAGAGAAGTAAATGAGTCGATTAAAATCATCCGCCAGGTTCTTGAAAAACTTGAACCAGGTTCTGTGATGGGAAAAGTTCCAAAAATTATCAAACTTCCAAAAGGTGAAGTTTATATGCGCCAAGAGTGTCCACGTGGAGAGCTTGGAATTCACTTAATCTCGGAAGGGGATACAAAAACTCCTTACCGATTAAAAGTTAAGTCTCCATGTTTCACAAACGTTTCAATGCTCCCGCACGTGGCCCCTGGTCAGATGATTGCGGACTTTGTTGCAACAGTAGGATCAATTGATATCGTACTAGGAGAGGTTGACCGATGAGCACTAGCACCCATGAAACTTCATCTGTAAAAGAATACTTCCAAGGCCTCTACGATGGTGTAACAAGCACTATTAAAGGTATGTGGATTACTTTCCGTTACGTTTGGGGAGTGAAGTCAGTATCGATTGAGTATCCGGAAGTTCGTGAAGTTCTTCCTGAGCGCGCTCGTATGAGACTTTTTAATGATGTTCAAAACTGTATCAGCTGTACTCAGTGTGCAATGGCCTGTCCGGTTGATTGCATCTATATCGCTTCAGAGAAAAAACCTGAAGGATCTGAAATTAAAAAGACTTCCAATGGTCAGGCCATCCGTTTAACCCTAACTCAGTTCACTATCGACATAGCCCTTTGTTGCTACTGTGGACTCTGTACAACAGTGTGTCCGACTGAATGTCTGACTCACTCTCATGACTATGAATTTTCTCAGTACACCATCGATGCGATGAAGTACGACTACCTCGCTCCGGATGTTATCGCCTGGAGAGACAGGATTGTTAAATCTTAATTGACCAAATAAGAGCCCCTCGTACGAGGGGCTTTTTATTGAAATTCCAGAATTTCGAGAACGATCTCTGGGCCTTTTATTTCGCCCTTGTATTTAATCGCAACACTTATTCCTTCAGCTCGTGAATTGATAGCATTGAGTGCTTGAAACGAGCTGTACTTACTGACAATCAAAGTCTGGCCACCGGTTGTGATACGATCACTTGAATTCGAAATATTTTTTCTCACCAGAGTTCCTGTCTTATCGACAGTGACTGCGTCTGCACTCGTTACATTATTGTAAGTTTCCAGTTTGTTACTTGAAAGTTTGACTTCCTTACCGCAGGAAACCAAAAGAAATAAAATGAGAAAGGACAGTTTAGTCGCCATCACTTAAAGTCCCTTGAATTTTTAGTTTTCCATCTTCTACAACAACGATGAATTCTGGTACATGAGCAGTCTTATCTTTAGAAAGCGCCTGCTTTACTTTGGCAAAATATATTTCATCCATCACACCCTTGGTGAAAGTGATGTCTGCTTCTTTGAGATTTTTTTCTGCGAATTTGGGAAGCTCTTTAACATCTTTGGTGAAAGCCTCTTTACCACCATTGTCCGTGATAAATTTCTTAGAGAAGACTTCATCAATAAGTTCAACTTTATGTTGTTCCATCACTTGATAGTACTTCGCAAATAACGCCTTCATTTCTTTTTCTTGTGCGGGAGCCGCCATAACCTGTGCACTCAGAATTAAGGCAAGAGCGATTAATAAAATTCGCATCCGTAGCCTTTTGCCAGAATTATTATCTGATCTATTCGTTTTTCAAGATTTCCGGGACAACTCGTAGGTTTATAAAAATTATGCCACTTAATCGTTTTCATTCTTGGGTATTTTTTCTGAAGCTGGCAGGCCAAGCGGGCCAGCGTATCCACCGTTTCAAGAGTAGGAAAACGTGGATTACTGGGCTTATAACCGTTGGGGTTGGAACTACTTTTAACAGCATAGTTCCCAACAACAACGACACCAATACTTGAAATATTCGCCTTTATATTCCCGTTAGAAGATTGAGTAGGATCTACTTTAAAGGCTCCACCTGTTTTTCCACATTGAACTTTTCCATCCGCCCACATCTTCTTTTGATCTTCATCCATTGTAGTGACAGCAGCAGAACCCGCATGCGAACCCACGATGTCCATTGGTCTACCTTCAGTCACGAGTGGCTTGGGGAGAGTTCCTCCAGGATAGGCAGAGTTCACAACATAACTATATCCAATCATGTACCAAGGATCACGAACCTTTCTACCCAGACTATCACGAATAAATTGGCCCGCATCATTGGTCTTATAAGAAACTCGGTTCAAGTGATAAGCATTCATATCCATGGCGGAATTTGTCTCAGGAGTTTCCGAGTGATGAATCACAATCGTATCCACCATATCAACCGGGCGAGTACAGAAACTAGCAGCAAGATTTCGTTTGTAATTTACTTTGGTGATTTCAATCAACTCTTCCTCAGGCATAGCAGGCAGATTTACACTGGGAAGAAAGCTTGAAAGATCCGGCACTGAACAGAAGGATCCATCATCGGCGTGAAGTGAAAATGTAGTGCTTAATAGTAAGATGGCCAGAAGTATCATGAAGACCTTTGGGTAGCTTATCGGAATAGTCGGACAAAACTTAAGTCTTGAGAATTCGTGGAGTTAAGCGGTATGATGTTAAACAAGATTTGGAGAGCCTATGGAATTTAAGACATTCAAAGATTTTTACCCTTTTTACCTGAGAGAGCACTCAAACGTGACAAGCCGTAAGCTTCACTTTTTAGGCACTTGTGGGGTCATTTCTCTCCTTCTTCTCTTCTTTTTTACGGGCTCCATCATCTTGCTCGCCTTCCTTCCAGTGGTTGGCTATGGCTTTGCTTGGGCCGGGCACTTTATCTTCGAAAAGAACCGTCCTGCTACGTTTAAGCACCCTTTCTATTCTCTAGTTGGAGATTTCAGAATGTTCTGGGATATTTTGGCTGGGAAAGTTAAGGCGTTTTAGATTGGGAGCTTAACTGCTTGCACTCGAGTAAGTCCGTAATCCCTTGGCCCAGAGTTTCAGCATAATGATCCAGAAAAGAATACTAACGGCGACTAAATGAAAGAAAGTCATCCAATCAAATCGCTCTAAAAATAATCTCACAGGGAACGAAGCGATAAGTGTGAACGGGATAATCGTCGTGAACAAGACTTTCAGCATCCCTCGATAAATCTTGTCCGGTCTCTCCATGGCATGCCCCATCGAATAGAACAGATCCATAAAGCCCTTAGAACTCTGAGTCCAGAAAACGGGAAGCACCATAATCATCTGGCAGCAGTAATAGATCAACACTCCGTTAAAAAGTAGCAGGCATAAAAGAAGAACGTCTCCCAATGAGAAAGTGGAATTGTAGTTCACGAGGGTATAGACAAAATACCCTGAGGCAATAAGAAGATTCAAAAATGAGTTCGCCGAAAATTCTCTGAGTGACAGAAAAAAGAGAGGTGAAACTGGCCGAATCAGATAGTAATCCAGTTCGCCCTTATTAATAAAATAGGGCATCCACCACATGTTGCTAGAGAAGACGGTCATGCTGATCGAATCCACTAGTAAGTAGCTCGCCACAAAAATCATCATTTGTTCCTGATTCCAGCCCTCGATAAAAGGCGTGTGCAGATAAATAATTTCAAAGAAGAGGATATTCACGACGTAATAGATAATGTCCATCACGATACGGAAGGTGAAGTCTAAGCGAAACTCCATCGCCTTAGAAAATGAGAAACGTAGGAAATACAAATAAAGGCGCAGGTAGCGGATCATATGCCAACCCCTGCGTAAGACTTCTGGCCGCGATTCCACATGAGTTTTACTCCACCCATAAAGAGCAGGGTCCAAAAAATGAGAATGCCCATACCACTAAGTATTTCAGGTCCCGTGGTTTTGCCCAGAACTGTCCGAGCAGGAAGACTCACGAGATACGGAAAAGGAGTGAGATTTAAAAATTTCAATGACCATTCAGGGAAAAATGTCAGCGGTACCATCCCGCCACCAAAAAATGAAGTAAAGAATCTGAGCATGACCATAAGTGACCAGACGTTATCAGCAAACAATGCCAGAAGCTCCATCATCATCGCCATCATGAGGTAAGTTGATGCGCCTAAAATGAAAAGCATCATCCCCAGCATGAGGTTGCCCAGTTCTGTCCAACTCATGAAGCCCTCGACAAAACACAAACGGTAAAGACTGTACCAGATCACCAATTGAAGAGCGTAGTAGAGCGAGTAGGTGAAGTAGGTCACGGCCTTATACTGAAATACTGAGAGAGGGTAGAGGAGGTACTTGGTGAATGTGCCATCATAAATTTCTCGTGAAAGAAATCCAATGTTCTCGCCCATCAGGATCTTATTACCTAAGGGAACTATCAGCGCATAGAGAGTAATACTTTCCAATGTGAAGCCATTCAAAACTTCAACATTTTGAGAATGAAAAATGCTGGTCCACAAAGCTTTGGCAATAACCAGCTGAAGGAAAGTTTGTCCTAAAAATGTCACCCAGAAATCTGACCGATAGGCGAGAAGCTTTCTGAGCTCCATCGCCATCACATGGCGCCACCAACTCATGACGGGTTCATTCCATTCTTCATGATGGATTCAATAATATCATCAACCGATGGATCCTGGATGTTGAGATCCATGACGTCGTGTTTTTCAAAAATTTCTGCAGTCTTTTTTGCTAGATCGGCACGGGGAGTGCTAACCTTAATAACTTCGTCTCTGGTCGTAATACTCAAAACTTTTTCATCACCCATCATTTTCTGAACATCAGACAAAGCGCCGTCGTAAACAAACTGGCCTTCCTTGATGATCACAATGCGGGGACAGAGTTCTTTAATGTCTTCCATATAGTGAGACGTCAGAATGGTAATCGGTTTATATTCCCGCTGATAATTTTTCATGAACTCTCTCACCGCCTTCTGGGCCGAAAGATCTAGACCAATGGTGGGTTCGTCTAAAAAGATCACTTGCGGATTATGTAAGAGGGCCGCCATGAGCTCAACTTTCATACGCTCACCCAGGGAGAGTTTTCTCACCTGAGTCTTGAGTTGATCTTTGATCATGAGGGTGTCAGCCAGAAACTCGATATTTCTTTTATAAGTCACATCATCAATCTGATAAATTTCTTTGAGCAGAATAAAACTATCAAGTGCTGGAAGATCCCACCATACCTGATTTTTTTGTCCCATGATCAGACACATCTGCTTACGATAAGCATTGTCTCTTTCCCATGGTTTGTATCCAAGCACTGTCGCTTCGCCGGAAGTCGGATGAACAATCCCTGCCAGAATTTTAACGAGGGTTGTTTTGCCAGCGCCATTCGCACCGATGAGACCGACTATTTCACCTTGCTTAATTTCTAGATTGATCGCTTTGAGCGCGTCTTTTGTTATTGATTTGCGATTGAATAGACCTGTGATTGAACCCATGAGACCGGGTTCTTTGATGTGACTCGAAAAACTTTTACCGAGATTTGTAACCTTAATCATTGTTTCTCCAGAACGAGACCCTTGAGGTAACTTCCTTCTGGAAAACCTTTTAATGTCGGACAGTCCTGGCCAAGACCAAGACGAGAGTGAAGTTTGTAATTGAGTTTGAGTTCACCCAGATAATCCTGAATGGTTTTATCATACTTCTGAGAATTCACTTGATGAGTATTTAAAAAGATCACGAGCTTGCCCTTGGGCCTTAACACAGCGTTCATCTTCGCGAGTAAATCCTTGTAGGCCTTGATCGCAGAAGTTCGTTTATCCCCATCAGATGAAGAAGACGGTGGATCACAGATGATCAAATCAAAAAGTCTTTCCTGATTTTTAAGAGTCACGAGTGCATCATCAGCACTAACAGTCATGGATTCATGCTCGATGGTATCAAGTTCCGGATTCAGACCAATATTTTGCTGAAGCCACTCAATATACTTAGGAGAGAGATCCACTGAGACCACATGGGTTGCCCCGAGTTTCATCGCCCAAAGCGAGAAGGCACCCGTATAGCTGTAAAGATTGAGAACACTTGATCCTGGAGTGACGAGACTCTTAAGCGTGTAGCGCACAGAACTCATATCGGTATAGAGACCGTGATCGTAGGAGCTTCCTAAACGAATCAGGTACTGCAGACCAAACTCCGAGAGATGAAATTCATCCCGGCGACCCTGATCGAGATAGTTTGTGGGAAGTTTTTGCAACTCACGAGTTTCACCACGACTTTGAAACCAGACATTTTCATCTGTGATCTCTGGGTAAACTTCCTGAAGAGTAGTGAGAATAATCGATTTATAACGATTCCAAAAATTCGTGTAGAACTGAATCAGTACCCGATCTTTAAGACGGAGAATAAACAATCCAGGGAGCTGATCAGCTTCACCGAAAACGAGATAATAGTTTTCTCTTTCTTTCAGCTCTTTCTGTTGATCACGTTTATCAAAAGCATGGTCCAGACGCGCCTGAATACTCGCCGTGATATGAAGAGCTTCCTGATCGAAAGGATATTTGGTCGTCCAGACCCGGGCCTTAACATTTTTATGATTGGGATCGTGCATGAGAAGCGCCATAGGACGCTTGCGATCATCGAGTGCTACGACAAATTCTGATTGTTTTGGAAAACGGTTGGAAAAGCTGTCCGCAGTTATCCACGGATGACCGGCCCGGATCAGTTTGATTGATACCGGATGGATCACGCATTCTGGAAGTTTGTTCATTGCTTAAGTTTGTTTAATCTTTCTTCAGTTTTATCCAGCAGACGGAGAATCATGTTCGTCGCCTCGTAAGGATTTTTTAAATGTTCCACGAGCCCGAGATTTTCGATGACCTGTGCGCACTCTTCAGGATTTTGATTAGCAAAGGGATCATAGTTCACGCCTAGAAATTGCAGCTTCAAAAGTAAAAGCTCTGCATCCTGCCAATTGTTCATTTCTGAAAGATGACTTTCAAATTTTAGAACATAAAGTTCAGGTGATTCCTGGAGGTCCGGTGTTGTTTGTTTCTGTAGTGAATTCATACTCTTGAAATTATGACAATGAGTTGCATGCTGTCAAAGAAAAGGAGAGAAGGAAGAAGAATTTTTAGGGGGTTTTTATGCTGTTGGTTCTAGTTTATTTAGTGCTTATTCTGGGTCTGGTTTTTTGGCTGCAATCTCCTTCTTTAATGGCCACTAACTCATTGAAAATTAACAAGCGCCCAGCCGAGATCTTAGAGGAGTACCTGAAGAACTTTTCTTTTGGGAATCGAGGGGACCTTGGCCAGAAAGTCTCCCTACCTAAATACAAATTCTATACGGAAGTGGTGGAGCTTTTGCTCTCACTCGCCAGACGTATGGGTGGGAACTATCAAGACTCCCTGATGTTCCTCAGGGAGGGGCTTAAGGGGGACCGTCAGTTTGAAAAAAAATTGCGAGAATCAGTGTTGGGTATCTGGGCCCAGATGCTTTTGATGATGCTTCTGACTTGGACTTTTATTTTTACCGCTCTTTCTCTGACTGACATAAAAGTTCCCGCCGGGAAACTCTTTTTGATTCTTCTGTGGCAATCCATCGGTTTATCCATGCTGCCATTTCTTTTGAAATATTTTCGGCATAAGTTTTTTGCCGACATCGGAAAGCTTTGGAAAATGCTTTATGTGCTTAATTCCCTCTCGCGAGTTCCACTCTCTCGCAGTGAGATCTTCACTTTGGCCGGCATTCAGGATTTAAAACACATTAAACAGAAAAATCTATCTCATCTCGTGGATAAACTAATTGATACCTGTCAGAAGGCGATGAAAAATGGAGGGAGTTACTCGGAAGAAGTTCTGGGGCTTATGGAAGAGCTTAGGTTTCAGGAGAAATGGCATTTTGAACTTTTCGAAAAACGATTAACGCTGATTAAGTTAGGACTCTTAGCTTTATTCTTTTTACCGTCTTATTTAGTTTTCATTTTTTTAATTCTTGGGAGCCTAATGAGTCAGATGGCCTAAAATCGCCTTTTAACCGACAATATCTCTTTATCGCAGGGTGACAGCCTTTTACTTAAGACCAAGTTTCTGCTTAAATAAGGCTTCTTAAAATTCAAAGGAATTCCCAATGGCAGTCGTTGACGATAAAAAAGTCATCTTTGGTATGCACAAGGTAGGAAAGATCTATCCTCCTAAAAGACAAGTTCTCAAAGATATCTCACTTTCATTTTTCCTTGGCGCCAAGATTGGTGTTCTTGGTCTTAATGGTTCAGGTAAATCATCACTCCTCAAAATCATTGCAGGAGTTGATAAAGATTTTCTTGGAACTGTGAACTCTAACAAAGGGATCACTTTTGGATACCTAGAGCAGGATCCAAAACTTGATGGAACAAAAACTGTTCGTCAGGTCGTTGAAGAAGGTCTGCAAGAGCAAGTGAACGTTGTTAAAGAATACGAAGAAGTGAACAATAAGTTCGGCGAAGAAATGTCTGATGCCGAGATGGATAAGCTCGTTGCCCGCCAAGCTGAACTTCAAGATAAAATGGATCATCAAAATCTTTGGGATCTTGATTCACGTCTGGAGCTTGCGATGGAAGCTCTTCGTTGTCCTCCTTCAGATCAACTTTGCGGAATTCTTTCTGGTGGTGAAAAACGTCGTGTGGCGTTATGCCGCCTACTCCTTTCTGAACCAGATGTTCTTCTTCTAGATGAGCCTACCAACCATTTGGATGCAGAAACTGTTTTCTGGCTCGAGCGCCACCTTCACGCCTACAAGGGCACAGTCATTGCTATTACCCATGATAGATACTTCCTCGATAACGTTGCTGGCTGGATTCTTGAGCTTGACCGTGGTCATGGAATTCCTTGGGAAGGGAACTACTCTTCTTGGCTTGAACAGAAATCAAATCGTCTAGCTCAGGAAGAAAAAACTGAATCTAAACGTCAGAAGAAAATGAAAGAAGAGCTTGAGTGGATTCGCATGTCACCTAAGGCCCGCCAGGCCAAATCTAAAGCACGTATTGCAAACTACGAACAAATGCAAAACGAAGCGAGCAACGAAGCTCGTAACGAAACCAATGATCTCTTTATTCCTGCCGGCCCTCGCCTGGGTAACGTTGTTATCGAAGCTAATGAGATTGCTAAAGCTTTCGGTGATAAACTTCTCTATGAGAACCTCAGCTTCAGACTTCCTCCCGGAGGAATTGTTGGAATCATCGGTCCCAACGGAGCTGGTAAAACAACTCTCTTTAATTTGATCACAGATAAAATTAAAGCTGATGCCGGAACTTTCAAAGTAGGGGAAACAGTTAAGCTCGCCTACATTGATCAATCTCGCGAGATGGATGGAGAATCTACAGTTCTTCAAGAAATCTCTGGAGGTCTTGAGCTTTTGAAACTTGGAAACAAAGAAACCAATGCTCGCGCCTACATTTCTCGCTTCAACTTATCTGGTGAAGATCAAAGTAAACGCATCAAAGAACTTTCTGGTGGTGAGAAGAACCGCGTTCACTTAGCAAAAATGCTTAAAGAAGAAGGGAACGTTCTTCTTCTGGATGAGCCGACCAACGATCTGGATGTGAACACACTTCAGGCCCTGGAGCGCGCTCTTTTAGATTTCGCTGGATGTGCTGTGGTTATTTCCCATGATCGCTACTTCCTCGATAGAATTTGTACGCACATGCTCGCCTTTGAAGGGGATTCAAAAGTCGTGTGGTTTGAAGGAAACTTCCAGGACTATCATGAGGATCTTCGTCGCAGATTAGGTGATAAAGCTGATGTTCCGACTCGTCTGACTTACAAAAAACTTAAACGAGATTAAAAATAAGGCCCCGAAAGGGGCCTAATTCTTAAGATTTTGTTTATAATCAATTATTCGATCATTGTTCGCTTTTGTCTAAGAACCTACTGACTCGAGGCTTTGCAACATAGGGTTTTTAAGTGTTAAATTATACTCTAAACCATTAGGAATACTATGCTACCTCTTACATCTATTGCTCTTCAATTGATAATCTCAATCGGATTACTAAACGTTTGGATTTTACGATTCAATAAAAAAACTCCCTACAGGGGTGGAGTTGCGACAACGATGAAGGAAGAATTTTTACAGTACGGTTTACCTGTTTGGGCTTGTTACGTTGTAGGCTTCTGGAAAATTCTTTCTGCTGTATTGCTCGTTTTGGGTATCTGGATTCCTGTACTGATACTTCCCAGTGCCATCCTGATCTTATTCTTAATGCTCGCAGCAGTTACGATGCATCTCATGATTCGAGACCCATTAAAGAAAGCTATGCCTGCGTTCCTTGTCCTTGTGATGAGTGGTGCAGTTATAGTTATCAACAATCCTTAATATTCACTTTCGCTTATTGAACAATTACTCTTTCAAAAAACGCACAGCCCTTATCTGAGCCTAGTAGCTTAATTACTTCTTTCACCTTTTTATTTTCCATAAATATGACATATTCCAAGTTTCGGCACAGAAGCTCCATAACTTTTTCATAGGGAAGTCCTGTCTCACCCGAGTACAAGGTAAAAAGGAGGCTTACGCGGTGAAGAGCATCTTCAGCACTGGAGGCGTGAATGGTTCCCATAAGACCTTTGTGGCCGGTATTCATCGCCATGAGAAATGGCACCACTTCATGAGAGCGCATCTCTCCCAGGATGATTCTGTCGGGGCTAAGACGGAGTGAATACGACAGATAGGATTTAAGAGAAGTCTCAGTTGTGGCGCCACTTAGAAATCTCGTTTGATGAGAGTGCTGACTCAAAATTTCATAGGTATCTTCCAGGATCACAAGATGCTCTTCCTCCTGAGTTAGTTCAAGAAGTGAGGTGAGGAGTGAGGTTTTCCCTGAACCAGTTGATCCTGCGACGAGAATGTTGCTTTTGTTTTTTACAAGCTCTGCTATGCATTCCGTTTCCCCAAAACTCTCGAGTGGGTGAGGTCTTGACGAGAGTCTTCTTAAAATAAGTTTTGATCTCTTGAGGGGAGAAGTGGAGGAATGAACTAAGCTCATTCGGTACTCGCCACTAAAGAGCTCTGCATGGAAACTCACAAAAGGCTTTTCCACATTCCAGTTTTGTTGGAAGCGCACACTTAGAATCTCAAGCCATAATTGCCAGTCATTTTCATTTAAGGGTAGAGTGAAGTTTGATTTTTCCCCAGAAAGTGTCAGGCGTTGGCCTAGTTTCTCAGAATGAAAGAAAAACTCTGTTCCTTCAAGCTTAAGAATCTCTTTTAAAAAATCCCATTCAGTCAGTTTAAAAAAATAAGTCTTAATTTCGTCCAGATCGTGGGCCTCAAGCAGAGTGGGAAGTTCTTGAAAAAAGTGATCCCATTTAGGAACTTGCCCCTTATTTAATGAGGAGACGATAAGCTTTCTTGCCTCATTCATAATCTCCTCTCCCTTGAGAGGAGTTTCTTGGTCTTTGAATAAACTAAGCATTAGGGAACCTCTTCCAAAACAGCATAGCCATAAATCTGTTTGTAGGTTTTATGATCTGACTTTGATTCAAAGAGATGCTTCAAGATAGGAATGCTCGACAGAAACGGAATCCCTTGGCGTGACTTATCATTAGTTTGAAAGCCGATCTGAAAAATTTTAAGAGGAACACCAATTTCTAGGAGCGCTGATGAAATCTCCTTTGAGCCACTGATACTTTGATCAACCGGACGAGAGAATTCAGTTTCATACTCTAGAAGAATTTTCCCATAGGATTCAGTGAACTTTGTTTTTATCTTGAGTCCTGCGAACCGCCAGTCAATGGGGGCGATAACTGTTGAGCCTTGTTGCGCAATATTCTGATAAGGAATTTGTGAACCAATTTCAATGAGCTGTGGAGTATTAAGATTGATCACCATTTCGGGTTCGGCCAGAGATGAAAGATCTATGTGAGACTGCGAGAGATAAACCATATTGTCATCTACGAGTTTTCTGATCCCAAAATCAAAGAGATCTTTCACACTAGTTTTGAGTTTATCTAGTCCCATGTGAATCTCACGCCCGTCCATCTTTTCCAGTTGCACGAGTTTTAGTTTAAGTTGATAGTTTTTATGACGGCGGCGAGAATCTTGTTGGATGAAAGAGACACGGTAAAAAGAGGCAAGCTGCTTTAAGAGATTTTGATTTTCTTTTTCATTTCCTTCATAAAAACAGATCACATCCAGCCAATCGGCCTGACAAATCACAGAACTAAAGCCATTTGAGAAAAGTTTTTTATAAATCTGCCCTACGATATGGTTTCGAAGCTCAGGATCCAAGCTGATTTTAAAATAAACTTGTTCCTGATACTGACCTTTTATCTTTTGAAGATAGAGGTAGTCGGAGAACTCTGTGAGAGTCCCTGAAGCCGTCATAATGGGGCCCTTAATATCAATTGAGAGATTAAGATTTTTGAGAGCATCGGCGAGTTGAAAGGTTTTAAGGAATTTCTGCTTGGAGAGGACGTAAACGCTCACGACTTCCTTTTTCCCCTTGGTCCAGACGATCAGGTCTGTGAATCCAACTTTCTTCCCCTTGATGAGGATTTTCTGGCTCTTAGGGATGAATTTGTAGGAAATGACATCGGGATTTCCCACTGAGAAGTTTTTTATCCCCGAGAAACTGAGCTCTTTTTGCTCTCCCTTGGCGAGAATGACGTCTGAAGGAGAAGTCTCTGCAGATAACGCGCAAGGTAAGCTAAGTAAGACTTTGACAAAGACGAGGCATATCGTTAAATTGAGGAGCTTCAAATTTGATAAATCATGAGTTTTACTTGAGGAGATATTTATGGCTTCTAGAACCGCAGTAACAGAAAATCGTCGTAAGGCCCACAGAAGAGCTGCAGGAGCTAAAAGAAAAGCTGCTGACAGAAACAAAGGTACTACACCTAAGTTCGCTATCCATGAAAATGGTGCTCCAAAAGCTACTAAAGCTGCTGCTCCGAAAGCTGCCGCTCCGAAGAAAGCCCCAAAAGCTGCTGCTGCTAAAAAGCCTACAACGGCCAAAGCTAAGTAATTCATAAACGCTCCTATGGGGCGACAAAGATTTTAAGCGATTCGTTAATGAATGCTTTATCAACGGAGACCACTTCAAGGTCTCCGTTTTTATTTAGGCATAGGTTAAGTTTTCCCTGACCCTTTTCCGTCAAACAATTCGTCGTACTCTTCAAAGCAATCAAATCTTCCGGAATCCGGTAAGTCTCAACGAAGATATCTTTCACCCAGTGAGCACGCGTAGGTTCGACTTCGTAATAAAGAGTTATAGGGCGACCCGCATGTACGGTAATTGTCGCAAGGACAAATAAACTAATAACGAATTTCATAACTCTCTCCCTTTGCCGCCACTTTAAATTTTAATGATTTTAGATATGGCGTGATTTCCCACTCTTCATGCATGAGAAGAAGCTCTGCATCGGCTTCCAGTACTTCAACTGTCATACGACCCTCACTGTCCTGAGGGACTTTCATCTTTCCCTCGGCCTTGGAGCGGGATGAGCGGTGGATAAGAAGAATTTTTTTTCCCGCTTCAAAAGGAGTGAGGAGGTGCGCTTTAAGTTGAAGTTCAACAGTTCCAAGTGTCTTTGTTTCTGCTTGTACTTCATCAGGCCCCGAGAAGAGCATGAAGAAAAAAAGATTAGAAAGAATCAAAGCGATTGCTAGCTTTGCGGCCTTCACCTGGAAATCTTTTTTCAAGACGATTCCACGAATTTTCAAATCCACGTAGATGCTCCTTCGTTTTATTTTCAAAATGTTTATTCAACCAAAACAGACCTGTGAAGAGAGAGGTTGCCACCATCATCGTGATGACCAAAGGGAGGAGAACGTCGCCGCGCTCTCGGTTGTGGTGCTTATTATTTTTGGCTTCATCCTTTGAAAACTTGTGAGATCCACTTCGTGGGTCAGTAAGTAAGGCCTTTGCAAATAATAGTAAGTCCAATTGGTTTTCCTTAAGAGGGCGGCCCCTTCGTTGTCCCTTTGATAGCCAACAGCGTTCAACATGAAAGGGGTTATAAACAGTTGAGGGTCAAGAAAACAGCCTTTCTGCTTCATTCGGCGCAAAGTATTCAGATGTGAAATCAGTTTGTAATTTTGATGGGCCTGAAGAATCCGACGCGCCCTATCTGCATTTCCCGATACCCCCTGAAGGCCTGGGATAATCATGGTGATAAGTTTGAGTCGGTTGAGATTTTTAATCGCCCAGTTGGTTCGTCCCATATGGGTGAGATAGAGCATGAACTCACCCTTAGTCTCCTTGGCACATAGGTAGAGGTGGGTGCGTTTTTCCAGAAGTGAAAAAGATTTTTTAAGCTCCAGCGCCGACAGTAAGAGTAGACCCGAGAGGCATAACAGAACCATCACGAAAAAAAGAAGACCTTCACCTTTTTGTCTCATAACTGACCTAAAAGGTGAAAGTCGATGGTGGGTCTAAATAGCAGTTTAGATGTGGCGGGTGGGGTGCTTAAGAGGCGGGCGGTCTGGATTTCGGTTTCTTTGAGCCACCTTTTTTGCCGGTCGACCGTGGCACGATGAAGAGTCACGGCCTCAAAAAAGACTAGGCAAAGGATGGATAGACTAAAAACCCACGAAAGAATGGTCATTAGTTTTTGAGTTTAATTTCCGAAACAACCTGAGATTTCAGGTTATCGATACGCTTTTTGACCACATCTCCGAACTCACGAACCGCGACGAGGCAACAAAGGCCTACAAGACTCGAGATGATAACGTATTCCATGATGCCCTGGCCTTTTTGGTTCTTAAAAATCTTCTTCATGTGTGCCTCCTTTGGCTGGATGAGTTTTAAACTTCGGTCCTTAGTTAAGCCAGAAAAGAGGGAGATTCCTGAGTGATTTGTTCGGAATAGAAAAAGCTTTGCTCAAAATGGGCCAAGCCCTTAAAATAATGACATGGAAGAAAATAACAAAGTCATCGTCTTCGAAAAGAAAGAAATCATCCTGATCCTCATCTTTATGGTGGTCCTGTTGATTACGGCATTCACTCTCGGTATTCGTCTGGGGAAAAAAATCTCTATGACTGAATCCGGAATCAAAGTGGAAGATGTCAAAGCTGTTGAGCTTAAATCCACTTCTGAAGAAGATGCTGAAGCGACGATGTCGCAAGATGCGCAGATGACGGATGAAGAGAAACTCAAAAAGTTAATGGATGAATCTAAAACTCGTCTTGGTGATGAGTTAGAAAAATTCTCAACCGAAGAAAAACCTTCGACTGATAAAGCTGTCACTCCTGACGCTCCGGCAGCTGGTGGCAATCAAAGCACAGCAGTTGGTCGATACACGATTCAATTGGGTTCTTACAATACAGTTGAGGAAGCTAAGCAATTTGCTGAAGGCTTCACTGTTCGTGGTTATAGCCCCATCATCAATGAAGTTAAAATTCCTGGAAAAGGGAATTGGTACCGAGTGAGTTTAGGAATGTTCAATACTGTGGAAGAGGCGAAGACTTATATCAAAGAGGAGCAGTCACTCTTCTCTGGTCAGGATCACATCATCACAGAAATGCGCTGATACACGGCTTCGATCTGATCATGATACATTTTTTCAACAGATCCCATCTCGAGCGATGTAGAGATACCTCGCTCATCGAGTTTCGCTTTTATCAATCCCTCAAAACTTTTCCGATCTGTTGCTGTGAAGCTCGCTGTTTGAATTAGGGCGTAGAGCTCCTCACGTGTGCCACTCCAGCTCGGGAGAAGTTTGTGCAGAAGATAGCTCGATGCTGTCGCAAACTCGTTCTGAGTCTTCTGTGCGATCTTTTCAGCATTGATGTGTAGATCATTAATCATGCGGGTAGCACGCTTAAGAGCGTAAACCGCAAGTCCAAAACTATCAGGCAACCACAGACGCTCACTGGATGAGTGCGAGATATCACGCTCATGCCACAAAAGAGTATTTTCGTGAGCGATCATTTCGTGAGATCTGAGAACACGAGCAAGGCCCGAGATATTTTCTGAAGCGATGGGATTTTTTTTATGAGGCATGGTCGATGAGCCTTTCTGGCCCGGCTTAAAACCTTCTACGACTTCGGCCACATCAGAGCGGTGCAGGTGACGAATCTCGATGGCGAGACGTTCAAGAGCGTCAGCAATCTGCGACTGGATGCCAGCAAAACGCGCGAGGTGATCACGTGGAATGATCTGAGTCGAGATGGGTTCAACTTTTAAGTTTAGTCGGGCCATGACCTTGTCTTCGATAGCAGGCGAGAGAACAGTATAGTTCCCGACAGCACCCGACATCTGGCCTGTGAGATTTTTTTCAAAATCTTTGAGTTCGTTAAGTCTGCGGGTAAATTCAGAAACGTAAGATAGAAATTTAAAACCAAAACTCATAGGCTCAGCATACATGCCGTGAGAGCGACCCAAGGTCATAAGAAATTTGGTGTCTTGAGCTTTTTGCCAGAGAGCTTTTTGAAGTTCAGTCAATGCCGTGATTTCTAGTTTGAGGGAGTCACGCAGCTGAAGCGAAAGAGCGGTGTCGATCACATCCGATGAGGTACAGCCGAAATGAAAAAACTTTCCTGCATTGGCATCGACTTGTTCAGTAATAGAAGTACAAAAAGCGATCACATCGTGATGAACAGTGGCCTCAATCTCGTTGATGCGCTCAGGTTTAATTTTGATATTTTTAAAATGCTCAGAAATCTGGGGAATAATTTTTTGTTCTTCCAGCGTTTGCAGAAGGGCCATCTCAACTTTGAGAAAATAAGCGAACTTGGCTTCTTCGTTCCAGAGACGACTGACTTCAGGAACTTCGTATCGTGGGATCATAGATTAAAAGAAAAATCCGAGCTCAAAAGCCAGTGAGAGCCAACCAAGGGCCAGAGAGCGATTGCGTTCACTTTCAGTTCCAAGTTTTTCCCGTTTCACCGCTGCTAAGTTGTAGGATAATTTCCCTCCGTAAAAAAGTGAGGTGTTCACACGTTTATGGAGACCATAGTTCGTGGTGAGTCCGTAACCGCTATAATCTTTCTTAATAAAGGTTTCATTGAGACGGATGTAGTTTACGTAGACGTCGACAGATTCAAACATATCTTCCGTCTGGAAAAAATCCAATAGAAGCTTAAACCGATAACCTACACCAATTCCCAGCCCCATGACTGTGTTCTTCGTACCACCAGGACGTTGAAAGGCCGACTCGTCATTTGCTGTATCGCCAGTTTCAACCGTCTGGTTATTGGTGATGGTATCAAAAGTTGTGTTGTGCTGGAAAAGCTGAAAGCCGTACCAGATCTGATTGAATCTGGTCGATCGGTGCATATAAGAGAATTCAAGACCAAGAAGATTATTAAAGTGCTCGTAGTCGCCAGCGAGGTGACCAGCAAAGGAGACCTTGTTTCTATCTTGACCGGTATACTGACGTTGATCCTTGATCCCAAGATCGGTATCAAAATCATAAATCATGGCTTCATGACGTAGGTACTTTTCTGGTTTTTTGATCAGAATTTCTTCAGCATCAGGATTGAGTTCTTCTTCTGTCAATTCCATCGGATCTTGAGCGAAGGCCAATACTGGTAATAATAGAAGAAGGAAATATTTCATACTACCTCACCGCCAGAGATTCGAAGTTTTCTCCAGGGAAATCTTCCAGACCCATGAAGTCGGCCAGTTCTAGCTTTTTCACAAGATGATCATAACGAACATTCTCGCTATTAACATGAGAGTTCACCAGGTTGTCGACGGCGAGTTTAATATCTGAATAAGTCGCGCGGCCACCGATGTAGTTATCAAGAACAGAATCGTAATTGCTTTGGGCGTTTTTATGTTGAAAATCAGCGATGCCAACTTTCTGCTCAAGGAAGCGGAGAGTTTTGTAGATTGTGCGGACTTTGACATCAAGTTCCCGACGAGCATTGAAGAAGTTAATCTCCGTTATACGTTTGTTGAGATAGGCCTGTTGGTTTTGACGGGTATTGAAAAAACCACCTTCACCTAGGAGAGTCCAACGCATATTGACCGAGGCAACGAGTTCAATGTTTCGGTTAGCATCAGTGGTCTGATAATTCCAGCTCGTGCCTTGAGGATCAAAACCTGTGCGGTAAGTACCAAGGTTCACGCCGAATCTTGGCAGAGGCAAGTTATCCTTGAGAGTTTTCTCGTAAGAGCGACTTGCATTATCGTAAGCAAGTTTTGCATCTCTATAGGGGACACTTTGCTCTTGAGACAGACGAAGAGATTCAGTCATGGTGGTGTTGACCGAGACGTACTTCAACTGCTCGATTGAGCGGTAAGAACCGCGGTACTCATCACCCAAAACGTTGGCCATTTTCTCTTCTTCCAGGCCCACTTCAAAAAGGGCTTGCTGGTACTCGGTTTGGGCCCGAAGATATTCAGAACGAGTTTGGTAGTACTCCTGAGCGCGAATTTTTTTGAGCTGCAGTTTTTCTTTGGCCAAACGATGGATGAAAGAGGTTTGTCTTAACTGCTCCTGCTTAATGCGCAGGATTTGTTTAAAACGAATGAGATTAAAATACTGAGAGATAAGAGAGAACTTCAAACGACGACGGGCCTCAGTTAATTGCTGATTGGCACGGTTCAGAGTTTGTTTCTGATTTTGATACTCAAGGTAATCACGACCCCAGTTAAAGAGTGTGTACTCATCGATCACAAGTCCTAAGCTACCTGTCGGTGCATTCTTAGCGCCCATTTGAGCATTAGATTGAGTTGATTCACGAATACGATCAATACGGTGATTTGAACTTTGTAATTCAAGAGCTACGGTAGGTAACCAGAATTTTTGCCAGACATCAGTTTTTAAAAGTTCAATTTGTTCGCGCTGATTGCCACGGATTCGTTCAAAAGGGTTACGACGAAATCCTTCTTCGATGACCGAACGCAAATCAAGAGCGCGGCCATCTTTTTCCGGATCATTATCTTTTAACGATGCACTTTGATTTCGACGGGAATTCCAACGATTACTTTCCGGTGCCGGAACTTCATCCTGAGGAACTTTAATCTCTTCGGTGATAGTTGTTTCAAGTGAAGACATATCATCGTCCTGGGCCGAGACAGCCGTGACAAAAAAGAGGATGAAAATTGTCATAAGCTTGGTCAAAGCTCATCTCCCGAAAAGAAATATGGTGTGCGGGTGTGAGTTTAGCACCAACAAAACTGAGAAGTAAAATCAGTTATTATAAACAGGATGTTTTGTATTCCGACGAATTAAAGAGAAAGACCAGGACAGCCGGAGCGAACGATATTTTCTTCTTGAGATTCGATACTCATATTCGTGAGATGGAGTTCGTTTTTTATTCTAATTTCAGTGGACTTTAGACGGGTGTGAATAGTCCCTTTATTCGAAGGGGTTTTTTTTATCATGTCTTTATTTCGCTGGAGAAGGGCGTTCAGACGTTGCTGCATCTTGATTTTATGAGCTCTTTCTTTAAAAAGTTCCTTACATCGCGAGCTTAGGGCAGGCTTTGTGATGGCATCTTGCATTAGCGAGTCTTCCGCTTGGGCAAACAGGCCCTGCGAAAGTGCCAAAAGTATGACGGTAAAAAGAAGGTACTTCATAAAAAAACTTTAGCATGAGCATCTGGTAACGCAAAGTTGAATCTCACTCGGAAAGATTGTCGTATGAGACCCGCTGACGTAGGATGAGGGGTCATAAAATATTTAGGTGAGAACTTATGAATTCCTCAGCGGTTATTCTTATTCCGGCCCGTTTTGGTTCTTCAAGATTTCCAGGAAAACCACTGGCGATGATTTCAGGCCTATCCATGATCCAAAGAGTTTACACCAACTGTGCTGCTTCAGGTTTTGAGAGTGCTGTGGTCACTGACAATGATGACATTGAAAAAGCTGTTAAGGCTTTCGGTGGAAAAGTTTTACGGGTTGATGATGATGTTCCTTCCGGCTCTGAACGAATTGCTCTGGCCTATGAAAGATTCTATGCCGATAAAAAGCCCAGCATTGTGATTAATGTTCAGGGAGATGAACCGCTTTTGAAAGGCTCCATCCTTAAAGACTTGGTTGAATTTCATCTAAAATCAGATTTTGATATCGCGACACTTTTACGAGAAAGAAAAAACACAGAGGAAGATTTTAAAAATCCTAATGTGGTGAAAGCTGTTTTTAGTCATGCCTCGGGTGAGTGTTTATATTTCTCACGCCAATCACTGCCCTTTGATCGTGATGGGGGATCAGTTTATCCTTGGTACCATCACATTGGTGTTTACAGCTATAGGCCGCAAGCTCTTTCGGCCTTTGTGAAACTTCCTATGGGTCACCTGGAAAATCTCGAAAAGCTCGAGCAGTTACGGGCCTTGGAAAACAAAATGAGCATCGGAGCGATTTTAACGTGTCAAAAATTAATTGGTGTAGATGTACCAGAAGATATTTTAAAAGTTGAAGGAGCCCTTCGTGACTAAGCATTCTAAAAAATACATCTTCATCACTGGTGGAGTAACTAGCTCACTTGGTAAAGGACTTGCCGCTGCAAGTATTGGTTGCTTGCTGGAAAAACGCGGTATCAAAGTTAATATGCTTAAAATGGATCCCTACATCAACGTCGATCCGGGAACCATGAGTCCTACTCAACACGGAGAAGTTTTCGTGACCGATGATGGAGCTGAGACGGATCTGGATTTAGGTCACTACGAAAGATTCACGACCCTCACTCTGAGCCGTGAGAATAACTTCACCACTGGTAAAGTTTATCTTCAGGTTATTGAAAATGAGCGTGAAGGGAAGTACCTCGGAAAAACGGTTCAGGTTGTTCCTCATATTACAGATGAAATTAAGCGCCGAATTCACGGTGCTGCTGAAAAATGTGATCTTCTTATCGGAGAGATCGGTGGAACAGTAGGAGATATTGAATCCCTTCCTTTTATGGAAGCTATTCGTCAGTTCGCGCTGGATGTTGGAACTGAAAACGTTCTGTTCATTCACCTTGTGCTTATTCCTTATATCGCCGCGGCCGGTGAGCTTAAATCTAAACCTGCCCAGCATAGTGTGAAAGAGCTTCGTTCGATTGGTCTATTTCCTCAGATGATTATTTGTCGCGCAGATCGTGATATCGAACCTGCGATTATTGATAAGATCTCTCTATTCTGTAACTTGCCTAAGCAGAACGTCTTCCAGAGTATTGATCTGGATCTGATTTATAAAGCACCTCTATCGTTTCATAACCAAGGTCTTGATCGCAGGATCATTGAGCTTCTGGGGATGTGGGTTACTGAGCCCAACATGGATGACATTAATAAAGTGATCTACAACGCTGCTAATCCACTTAAAGAAGTGAACATTGGTGTGGTTGGAAAATACACTGAGTTGATTGAGTCGTATAAATCTCTGGATGAGGCCCTAAGACACGCGGCCATTCATAATCAGGTGAAGTTAAATCTCACGTATATTGATGCTGAAGACTTGGAGAAGGGTGTTCACACTGATCTTCTAGATAAAGTGGATGGAATTCTCGTTCCTGGTGGCTTTGGTTCACGCGGGACCGAGGGCAAAATTAAAGCTATTCAGTATGCTCGCGAAAAGAAAAAACCATTCTTTGGGATTTGTCTCGGGATGCAGCTGGCGATTATTGAATTTGCCCGCAACATCTGTGGGATTAAAAATGCCACGTCGATGGAGTTTGCCGATGTAGGGGACTTTGTTGTTCACTATATGCACGGGCAGAGTAAGGAAGGCAGTAAGGGTGGAAGTATGCGTCTTGGTGCCTACGATGCCGTTTTGACCGAGGGAAGTATCGCCAGCAAGGTTTACGAGGGGACAAAAATCTCTGAGAGACACCGTCACCGTTTAGAAGTTAATAACGATTACATTACAAAATTAACTGATAAAGGCTTGATCGTTTCAGGTAAGAACCCGGGACTGAATCTGGTAGAAGTCATTGAACTTAAGGATCATCCTTACTTCATTGCCTGCCAGTACCACCCTGAGTTTAAATCTCGACCGTTCAAACCACATCCACTGTTTTCTTCCTTCGTGAAGGCCAGCGGGAAACTTTAAGAGGAAAGAGCTTATGAAAAAAATGGATTTCTATATCGGACCCTGTGTTATCGAAAGCGAAGCACTGGCGCGCCAAATTACTGAACGTTTACTTAAAGACCTCGAGCCTTTTAAAAACGAAATCAATCTTCATTTTAAAGGATCTTTCGATAAGGCCAACCGTTCTTCATTCACTTCTTACCGAGGTCCAGGCATCGAAGAAGGTTTGAGAATTCTCGCCATGATCAATAAAGAGTACGGTCTTCCTACCTTGACTGATTTTCACACTCCAGATCAGGCCGACATGGTCGCTAAGTATGTAAGTGTTCTTCAGGTTCCTGCGTTTCTGTGCCGTCAGACAGATATGATCTTCTCTGGTGCTGAAGCTTGTAAAAAATACGACCGCGAACTTAAAATTAAGAAAGGTCAGTTCCTTTCTCCTGAAGAGACAAAAAATATCGTAGATAAGGCCTCTCACTTCCTTCCTAAAGAAAAAATTCTTCTGACTGAACGTGGATCATCATTTGGTTACAATAACCTCGTAGTGGATATGGCCTCATTCCAGATCATGAAATCGTTCGGTGTTCGTGCCATTCACGACGCCACTCACTGTGTTCAGCGTCCGGGTGGACTTGGAACGGCGACTGGTGGGAAACGTGAACAGATTTTAGTTCTCGCCAAGGCAGCAGTAGCGGCTGGGGCCGACGGAATCTTTATGGAGTGTCACCCGAATCCAGAGAAAGCTCTATCAGATGCGGCAACAGCACTTCCGCTTGATAACGTGAAATCGATTGTTGAAAAACTTCTCAAAATTCGTCGCGCGGTGGAAGAATGAAATTAAGAGAGACGGCCAAAAAGTTTGAAGAAAAACTAAAAAAAATTAAAGTTGTCGCCTTTGATCTGGATGGAATCCTGACTGACGGACATCTCTGGTACGCTGGAGAGGAAGTCGGTTGGAATAGAAGTTTTTATATCTATGATGGCTATGGAATGAAAGAGCTGATGAAAGCGGGCCTGAAGGTCGGGATCATCACCGGCGGGAACTCACTTTCTGTTAAGAAGCGTGTGGAGCTTTTGAAACTCGATTTCTGTTATTCAGGTAATGAAGATAAGAGAGCGGCCTTCAAGGATCTCCTTGTTAAGTACAACGTTACGGCAGATGAAATCCTCTACATGGGGGATGAGATGTTCGATATTCCTCTGCTTAAGAAAGCCGGCTTCTCGGCGACTGTTCCTAACTGCTCAGATGAAGTGAAGGAAGTTGTGGATTACGTGACGATAAAAGAAAGTGGAAAGGGCTGCGCCCGAGAAGTGATGGATCTGGTTCGTTACGCCCAGGGGATTGTTCCCTACCATGAGGAACTCTAATGCTCGGTAAGAAACTTTATAAGACTTCGATGCTGAATATCTTTCGATTGATTATTCTTGCGATCACTTTATTCTTTTTAAATGATTTTTATCTGGAGACTTTTACTTACGAGAAGTTTCAACTCGAGCGTCGCTTTAAGATTCTTGATGTACTCGAGTTCCATTATAACTATCCTCACGAGTTCATCATCTTCTTCTGTCTTATTATTATCCCTGCAACTTACTATGGTCTACTTCGTGGTGTGCGCTTTCATGAGAAGGGTTTTGTTTATAATCGTGGGCTTCCTTTCTTAAACAAAGTTGTTCCTTACGAAGATGTCAAAACTTACAAACTTCTTCATCCCAAAAAAGCGATTTCGATTCATTCTCAGAAAGGGGATATTTACGTCATTGCGGATAACAATGCAGATCGGGTGATTTCCATTCTTGATCAGCATAATATTAAGGGTGATCTTGCCCAAGATGATTACGTGAAACTAATTGCCAATTACGGAAAGTTTGCGATGATTGTGATTTGTTTCACGATCTTTTTATTCATCATCAAGAAACTAGGCCTTTTCGCGATCTGAGAGCGGTTACTTAAGAAGCTTAAGAGTTTGTGCTGAGAAGAGGTTCGATTGAGCGAGAACTGAAGTTGCAGCAGCAAGCTTACCTTCAGCGCGAAGTTTTTCAGAAGTCTCCAGCGCGTAATCTGCGTCCATACGCTTCGACATGGAATCCATTTCATTTACTTTCGACGTATCAAGATTGTTCACGGCACTCATGAGGCGGTTCTGTAAAGAGCCCACTTTCGCACGAGTGCCTGATAACTTTTCGATAGCTTGATCAATGAAGCCTAGATTGATTTTAGCTTCTTCCGCCGTTGGGATTGATGAGTCCACCAGCTTCAAGTTGAATTCTGTGAGTGTCAGATCATTTTGTTTGATCGATAGTGTAGAGTCAGCATCATGTTGAGTACCGATTTGGAAATCGCGAGTTGAGCTAGATCCAGAGCGCAGAAGCTTGTTGCCGTTTAACTCCGTAGAACGAGCGATACGCTCGATTTCCTGACGAAGCTCCGTGTACTCCATGTTCAGAAGCGAACGATCAGACTTTCACTGAAGTATATTAAACTAGTTTTAAAATTTGGAAGACAGGAACTTGTAAAACCTGAGTTTACTTGTCAAGGGACAGGTCTAAGCTCTTGGCTTTATTGAGACGGTTCCAAATGCCTAGCCACTCTTCAGATTCATGAGAGGCAAGTTTTGGCGTGATGATAATATCAAATCCTTTTAAATCAAAAGTCCGTAGGTCTTCATAAAGTTCCCGACTGGCCAGCACAGATTGGGTTGATAGATTCCAGAACATCGGATGAGAAAATTTTTGCCCCAATTTTTTTTCAATCTGGCCCTGAACATCTTCCCATTTTGAATTTTCACTCACAATCACGAGGGGAATTTTTGGCATATAGTGATGTTTCAGTTGTCCCGGAGCTACCGGAGATTGGGCATAGACCACTTCGGCATGCATTCCATTTTTGGCAAGAATATCTTTGAGCATCGAGGCCGTGAAAAATCCCGGACGATAAATTTCAACTAAAAATTCCGAACGCGATACCTTAACTCCTACAACTGTGGATTCAATCCCAATTAATGATGGGCCACCTTCAAGGACGGAAATTAAATCTCCAAACTCAGAAGCCACATGCTGAGAGCTGGTAGGCGAGGTTTTTCCAAATTTGTTAGCACTAGGAGCAGCAAGTCCACCGTCAATCATAGAGAGCAGTTTAAGTGTCTCTGGATGTCGAGGAATTCGCAGCCCGACAGAATCTAAACCTGAGGTAATGAGTGAACTGACGAAATCGTTTTTTGGAGCAATTAGGGTGAGAGGGCCGGGCCAGCAGTTTTTGGCCAGAATCTGATGGACCTGAGTCCACTCTGATGTGAGAGCACGAGCTTTTTCAATTGTATCAATATGAACAATCAAAGGATCAAAGAAAGGACGCTCTTTAGTGGAGAAGATTTTTTTGAGTCCTGCTTCTGATTTTATCCAACCCGCTAGACCGTAAACAGTCTCAGTCGGAATGGCCACCACCTCTCCATGGAGGAGTTTATCTTTAGCTGCTTCTAGATTGATCAGATTCAAAAGGACTACTCACTAATAATGCTTGCTGGCATTCTTGAACCGGTATTACGTTTGAAGTTATCAATAACTCCCAGACCTCGGAATTGTCCAGAGGAAAACGACGTAAAGAAGGCGGATCCACTAGAAGTCGTCGCCTGAATACTCCCATTCACGAAAGTATTCTCAGCGCCAAAGATCGCCATAAGGGCTTCCTGGCTTTCAGATTCTTTATAGTAACTTGTAAGGAAGTCTTTAAACTTCGCAATAGAGGGCTTAAGTGCATTTTGAAGGTAATCAGCTTTAAATCCAAGGAACCTTTTCCCTATCTGCTTAACACAGATTTCATTACCAACCTGCAGACGATTAAGAAAACCGACACGCTTCTCTTTCTTTGCCCACTCCTCAGCACGTTCAGACCCACAAACAGAAGCTATCTGAAAGAAGACATCATCTTCAGATTTTTTAATCAGGTGATCAAATCCAGCTTTCTCAATTCTGATATGAGATTCTACTTTCATCGGGCCACGAAGTTGTTCTGAACGAACAATCGCTTTGTAGTCTTTAGGAAGAGCAGTAAAAGAATCTATAAACCAGATGACATCGTTTTTAAATTTTAAATCAACCCAACGATCTGTGCGTGAAGCCTCATAACTTTGAGTCAGAACAAATGAGAACTGCTCACTTGAGTCCAGACGAATTACACCAGGGTCAGAAGCCTGAGGATGGGTCGCCTCATACTCCAGAGTAATGGTTCTGTCGTAGATGGCAGCATTCTTCGTTCCCACTGGGAGCTTAAGGATTTTATAAACGATCGCCGAAAAAATGCGGCTTAAAAAATTCTGAACCACTTTCACTGATTGCGAATAGTTCTTATAGAAAACTTTTACGATTTGATTTTTTATAGTCCGAATTTGCTCTGTTTTACTCTTTTTGAGAGTTCCCCAGATGAGAACACTGAGTTTTGAGTTCAATGAAGATGAACTTGATTCATTCAATGCCACGACATAAGGCTCGAGATTTTTAACATCTCCAAAGCCCGCGAGTATTTTTCTGAACTCTGGACCTTCATTAGCATCATTCTGCACGTGGGCCAGTTGTGGAGTACTCATACCGAGGGTAAACTCCTTACCAGAGGCATATTCGTATGAGAGGTCATAACTTAGAAGAGAAAATTGAATCAATTTGAAGAAATCCAATTGAAGACTAAGAGTTGCTCCAATGGTGGCAGCTTTTTTACTTTTCACTGACATACGAATTTTTTCGGCCGTCAGATCTGCTGGAGCATTGTTTTGAACCGAAACTGATTGTTGGTAAGCATATTCCGCCAGAACTCCTGCAGAGAGTGAAACGTTGTAAAGTGGGGGAGTTGTAATGAGACCACCCACTCGGGCACTCCAGTTATCATCCCGTTTCATAATTTCATCGTTACCCATGTTGTTCACGCCATTTTGGTTGAACTTCAGGAAGGGTAAAAAGAGTTTTGAAAAGTCGGCATTGATTCCGTTTAAATAGGAATCAGCATAGTGGTAGTAAGTATAAACACGTTTGAAAGTGATCCCTGCAAAGGCTCCAATTTCTAGCTGGCTCATCGAAGCCAGTCCAGCATCGTTCAGCTTTTCAAGAAATGTGGTGGCCTCAACTTCAAAAGTAAAAGTATCTTGAATGAGCCAATTATTTCCAAACAGATTTGGGACAACCTGACGGTCAGCATAGACCTGAACCACACCGAAAGGTTTTTGCCAGCTGAAGCCAGAAAAGTTTTGAGTGCCGAGATTAAACTGACGGTTTAAAATATCCAGCTGATGAGTTTCTTGTTCACCGATGGCGACATGAGAGGCCTCTAGATTCCGACGGATTTCACCTAAGAGCAGCGATTCCTCGCCATCATCTTGTGGTTGAGTCCCCACTGCTGCACCGAGAACGCTAGAAAGAATTTTAGATTGAATTGAATCAGCTTCTGTTTGAGGTTCATCATCAGCAGTGGCCAATTGCGAAGCAGAGTTTGACTTTAACAGAGCTCCATTTGTCTTAGCACTTTTCAGGGAGCTACTTTTCATTTGGGGCTGGGTGAGATAATGTTCAAAAGCGGGATTAAGTTTGATGTGGTTAAATTCAGTGGCGAGCGCAGAAAAGCTCACGCAATAAAGCAATAGCATCCATACTTTCATCATGGGAACCCCAGTTGGCAATCATTAGCCGATGGAGATTTCTCGGTATAATTCCGACAGAAATTTAATTCACTCGGATTCTAGGGACTTACCCTCTATCATTCGGGGAAACTTGCTTGATTAATTATCTCGGGAAAGAAAAAAATGAGCGTAGAAAAATTCAAAGAATTATTAGACCAAACCTATCAATGGCCCGACTATTATGAGTTCAAATTCATCGTCAAAATGGATGATAAAGAGTTAGTTTTAGGTCACTTAGACGGCTATTCGGTAGTTGAGACTCCTTCCAAAAATGGTAACTATATCTCCATCAGTGCCCGCAAACTCATCAAAAGCACGCAAGAAGTAGTAGATGTCTACGAGTTGATGAGTAAAATTAAAGGACTAATAAGTCTTTAATCGCCAAAGGTGAGTATGAAATTTAAAACGGCCGTAGTTCTGGCAGGTGGGGCCTTCGGTACCTCTATCGCTTTTGTTCTAACCCAAAATTTTAAGAAAGTCATTATCATGGTGAGGTCTCCCGAAATTTATCAGGATATCAATTCTGGGGAGAACACGACTTATCTACCCGGCCAGAAACTTCCGGCCTCCATTAAAGCTGCTATGTCATGGGATGAAGTTGAGAAATTAAAAGAAGGCGACATCGAGCTCATTGTTTCGGGCCTACCGATGGCAGCGATTGAAGATTTCTGTGCGAAGAATGTTAAAGAAGTAACAAGATACTTAGAAAAAGATATTCCCCTCGTTAGTTTGGCAAAGGGTATTGATCACGAAACTCTCAAACTTCCTGATGAACTTTTTCTCACCCATTTTGATCAATATAAAAATCAAATGATGTATCTTTCTGGACCCAGTTTTGCCAAAGAAATTCTTGATAAACAAATCACTATGGTTTCTGTCGCGGGACTGGATCGTGCTCATCTTTTAAATGTTTGTGAAATGCTAGGCACGGATTTTTTCAAGGCCCTTCCTACAACTGATGTAAAGGGAGTTCTCTTAGGGGGATCGCTTAAGAACGTGATCGCTATTGCTGGCGGGATTATGGAGGGGTTAGGCTACAATCATAACACCCGTGCCGCTCTTATCACTCGCGGGATCACCGAGATGCTAAGGTTCGGATCCCACTTCGGAGCTCGTCCTGAAACATTTTATGGACTCTCAGGTATGGGAGATCTCATTCTCACCACCACCGGGGAGCTTTCTCGAAATAAATCTTTTGGTATTGAAATTGCAAAAGGTCGTAAGGCCGAAGAAATTATCAAGGCCACAAAATCTGTGGTCGAGGGATACAAGACGACCAAAGCCGCTTATCTTCTTGCCGAAAAAATGAACATCAAGGCCCGCATCTTCGCAGGCCTCTATGAAGTTCTCTATAACAATCATGATCCCAAAGAAGTTATCCAGGGGCTTATGATGATTCCACCCAAGTTTGATGACTAGTGGGCCTGAGTAAATTTAGTTTTGCAAACCAGATGCCTGGACTGCTGTTGTTATTAAAAGACACACGATAATTTTTTTCATGATCACCCCATTTAAGGGGCTTTTAAAGCATTATCGTTACCAAATTGAAAGTCTATATTTTCTTGAGGTCGTCCTCACGGAGTCAGTTTTTCTTCAATCTTTCTAAGGCTAATGGTTTCTCCCAAGGAAACCACTGATCCATCTGGCTTTTGAATGAAGTAGGCCGGCACCCCGAAAATATTAAAGCGTTTAAGGAACTGAGTGATTTTGTCATCACGTCGAGTCCAGTCGGCACGCATCAAGACCATCTGATGTTTTTTTGCGAGTTCTTCAAATCCATCTGTTTCTAAGACTAATTTTTTATTCACCTTGCACGTCAGACACCACGCCGCCGTGAAATCTACGAAAATAAATTTTCCTTTCTCTGCAGTCATCGCTTCTTCAGACCACGGCTTGAAAGGAGTGCCCTTGGCCTGCGCCATAACAGAGACTTTTCTCATCTGAAGTCCATCAATCGTCAGACCAGTAAGGATCAAAGGAAGAATAATGAAAAATGTTTTGAAGAAACGGTTCTTAGAAATCTTTTGAGCAAAGAAGAAAGCAAAAAACCAAAGTGCAAACAGGACGTTGAGTTTCATACTCATAAAATCAAAATCGACCAAATTAACAAACACATCATAGAGCCAGATGACTGTGACTAGCAGTGTGAGCCCGAGGAAGTATTTTAATTTCTCCATCCACATGCCGGGTTTTGGCAGTAAAGACAGAGTGCGAGGGAAGAGGGCGGTGATCATAAAAGGGAAGGCGAGTCCAAGCCCGATAAAAGTAAACATCACAAAAATCATAAGATAAGAAGTCGTGAAGGCAAAAGTCAGAGCAGTTCCTAAAAAGGGAGCCGAGCAAGGTGTGGAAAGAATGGTAGTCAGAACTCCACCTAGAAAATCCCCTAAGAAACTTTCTTCAACTTTCGTACCGCCAATTTTATTTCCGAAAGGCGTGTTGAATTCAAAAAGTCCGAACATGTTCAGACTCATGACAAATAAAATGATCATCATGATCAGAATAAAGGCCGGAGACTGAAGCTGAAAGCCCCAGCCCACTTCTTCACCCGTTGCTTTAAGGCCCGCGATAATGAGGGCAAGAATCAGGAAGGTTGCAACGACTCCACAGGTATAACTAAAGTTATGGGCGAGGAGACGCTTTTGAGAATAGTCTTTGTGCTGAATAAGTCCAAAAAGCTTAAGTGAGATCACCGGTAAAACACACGGCATGAGGTTCAGAATAAGTCCGCCCAGGAAAGCGAATAACAGAAACTTAAAAATGTTCTGGTCTTCAGTGCTTTCGAGGGCCGCGGTCTTTCCCTGACCATCGTAGGGTTGAAGTTTTTTATAAAAATCATCCAGAGAAGCATTGGCGGTCGAGAAGTCTTTAACCTTCAGGGTAATAATTTTAACTTCTTTTGACCCCGGAGCATTGTAGAGAAATTTTAAATCATAGGTATTAGGAAAAGCTCCATTAGCAGGAATGTT
>JBBARF010000012.1:0-47662 GCA_040399925.1 Bacteriovoracaceae bacterium | reverse complement strand
TGAAGAATACCATAGGCCTGTTTATCTTTCAGATCTTTACTTAAGAGTTTCACTTCCATCTGGGCCAGACCGAGCTCAACTTCTTTAATCTGTGACGAGACTTCTTTAAAACGTAGATCCATCTGCTGATGAAGATCAGTAATAAGGGCGGCAACTTGAGTTACAGTTGCTGACACGATCATATCGCTTTCAGGTCTGTGTTTACGTTTAAAAAGAAAATTTAGCATAGGGACTCCTCAACCAAAAATATCATGATTGGGAATTCTGCTCTATGTGAGGCAAGTTTAGCCTAGTGTAGAGAAAGGAAAGTAGAGCTAAAATATTGGAATATTTAAGGAGTTCCTTTGAAAAGATCGATGCTCATCCTGTGCTTATTGTTTAGTTTTCAAGTTCTCGCTCAGGAAGCTCCTTTGGAGCCTGAATGGAAGACCAGAGGTCGTAACCTGATCACAAGAATTGTAGGAGAGAAGTGGGGATCAAAGCTTTTTGGTCCAGTTCCCGTTGTGGTGGAACTGATTAAGCTTCCTGAGATCCCTGCCATGATCAAAAAAAGCACAGATATTGGAAGTTATACTAAAATTCAAAAAGATCCTACTGAGTATGATCGTCTTCCTCCTGAGCAAAAAAGAAAATTCGATTATAAATTTGTATTAGAGCTTTTTCAAATGACTCGCAAGTCTGATCCCAAAGATGAGGATCTTTCTAATTGGCTCAACACTCTTGATCAGGGTGGATCACGCGAAGGTATTTATCAGGGATTAGTTCTGGATGAAGTCTACGCTGCCTTGGAAAATATAGATGAGAAGCCTTCAAAAAGATTGCTCGAGTTTACTCTCGCCTTCAGTCAGAAATTTTTAAATCAAACGTTTAAAGAATCCTCTATCAATCAATTGAACTGTTACTCTCTGAAAAGAATTGTGACTGAGAGATTTCTGGATCTGATTGAGTATTATGAAACTAAAGATCTGGATGCTCTTTATCGCTGGTACGCCGTTCTTTCCTCTGATATGGCGAAACAGTATTCTCCGATGATGAAGTCACCGCTTCGCCTGGATGCTAATCCTGAGTTCCATTACGAATGGGCAAAGAGTATGCCTCTTCAGCACATCAAGTCTGAAGTTATTATCAAAGTTCATATGATAATGAATGGACTTCAGTTACTTCCATAAAAAAAAGGATTTTCGACATCAAAGAGCGACCTGAGAAGTCGCTCAATGCCCAAAGCAATTCCCGCAGATGGTGGAAGACCTTTTTCTAGGGCTTGATAAAATGTTGTTGGTTCTGGCAAATCGTATCCATACAATTTTTTCTTCATCTTATTTTGATCAGAAAATCTTTTCTTCTGCTCTTTTAGATCTGTCAGTTCATTAAAGCTGTTACAGAGTTCAACCCCGTTTATGTAAACTTCAAAACGCTCACATACCCGAGGATCTTCTTTCTTAAGAGTCGATAAAGCACTTAGTGGAGCAGGGAATTCTTTTACTAAAAGAAGTGGGTACTTAGTCAGATGAGGTTCAATTTTATTTAAATAAAGTAAAAAGAAATAATCGTCCCATTCGAGTTCAACTTGAGGCACTGGCACATCTGGGAATCTTTTTAAAAGCATTTGAATTTGAGGAACATCCAGATAATTCAGAATATCGATGTTGAGAAATTCCTGAAAGAGCTCCTGCATGGTTTTGTGAATGAGTTTGGCTTCTTTCATGCCCTGACGAAGTGGAAGTTTTTTCTTTTCACCTTCTACTATGCAAAATTGAACCAATCCTTCCACATCTTGCATGATGGATTCATAGCGTGCGTTCTTCCGATACCATTCAAGCATGAGAAACTGTGACCTGTGGATGGGAGAGGAAGGTTCATCACGAAAGCAGTAGGAGATCGTAAAAATATTATGGAGAGTTTCATCTTCTTTAGTTAGAAGCTCCTTCATACAAAACTCAGGAGAGGTGTGAAGATAAACTGAATTTAGTTTTTTATGGAAGACTGAATGAATCTGGAATGGATGAATATGCACTTCCATCCCTGGATTTTCCACGGCGGGAGGAGTTAACACATCCAAAAAGCCTTGTTGGCCGAAGTAGTTTCTAATAAGCTGAGTTAGCTCAAACTGGTAGCGTAAACGCATGGATCTTCACCGTATAAAAAAAGTTCTCTCTCAAGAGCATACTCTGACCGAATCTGAGTGGAAAGGAGCCGTGCTCTTTTTATGCAATAAGGACAGTCTCTTCCTCATTAAACGCTCTGAAAAGATGCCCACTCATGGTGGTCAAATTGCTTTTGTAGGTGGGCACAAAAAACCAGAAGAAACTGATCCCTGGATTGTGGCCCAGAGAGAGTTTGAAGAAGAAACTCAGCACTCCAAAAATATTCTAACTTTCCTTGGTTACCTGCCTCTGGTTCTTACCGCCCGACTTCAGCCCATTATTCCTGTTGTAGCCGAAATGGAGATGACGACGGAAGAATTTTTGAGAGATGTAAAAAGTAATGGGGAATGGGATCACATTATTGCCTACAGCTGGAGAGAAATTGCGAAAGAAGAAAATTGGGAATTCGCTTGGCGTAACGGTTATTCAAAAAGTGCTGTTATGTTTCATCCCATTAGACCAGGTACTTACATCTCTGCTGAATCCAATGTAGCCTCGTATCTTCTGTGGGGGGCGACTGCCAGTATGATCTGGACCTTCTTAAATCTTTACTTTGAGGAGTGAGACTTGATAAATATGTCCCCTGAAAACCGCGGGGAGTATGTATGGATTTGCAAAGCATTGTTTCGGAAAACTTAGAAGTCTACGTAATTGGATTTGTTGTCATCGGAGGTGCTCTAGCTTACTACTTCCAAAAAAATAAATCTAAAAAGATACCTCCTCCATTTGAAATTAAGCCAGCCCTTACTGAAGCACCTGTTGTTAAACCAACACTTGTTCCAAAAGTTTCATGGGCCGAACGATTAACTCTGGGTCTGGCAACTTCTCGTTCAGAAGTCTGGGGAAAAATCGGACAACTCTTCGCTGGTGAAAAACCGCATCTAGATGAGATTGAAGAAGTGCTTTATACCGCTGACATCCCAACAGCGATGGTTCAGGAGCTTCTCGGAAAATTAGAAAAAGATGGCAAAGGTAAAAGTTCTCAGGAAATTTCTCAGCTTGTTTATACTTTCATGAAAGATAAAATGGAGCCAGTTCAGCACAATATTCAAAAAGATGTTTTTCACTTTGATTCTGCTCATAAAAAAACTCGCGTGTTTATGATCGTAGGAGTGAATGGCGCTGGAAAAACAACCACCATTGGAAAACTCGCCACTAAATTAAAATCCCAAGGTGCTAAAGTCATCGTTGGGGCCTGTGATACTTTTCGTGCGGCCGCAGTTGATCAGTTGCAAGTTTGGTGTGAGCGCGCCGGAGTGGACATGGTTCGCGCTAAAGATGGAGCGGACCCGAGTGGAGTTGCTTATGACACAGTCGCTAAGGCATTCTCTGAAAACTACGATTACTGTTTAATTGACACGGCGGGTAGGCTTCACACCAATCAGAATCTGATGGATGAGCTCACTAAAACTAAACGTGTCATGGCCAAGATCAATGCCGAAGCTCCACAAGAAGTTCTTCTTGTTCTGGATGCAATCACGGGACAAAATGCTCTCAAGCAAGCACAGGAGTTCAATAAAGCACTTCAACTCACCGGAATCATTTTCACCAAATGTGATGGTTCGGCCAAAGCGGGAAGTGCCCTTGGAATTGTTGATCAACTCAGAGTGCCTATTACCTACATCGGTGTGGGCGAAACTGTTGATGATTTACACCTCTTCGATCTCGATCTTTACCTCAAGACATTAGTTGGCGTAGAAGCCAGATAAAGCCTTGAAATAACAAAGTTCACTCTAGCTGCTTCATTGACTTTTATACGACCCTGACCTACCCTTATTCTATGACCCAATTGAGTCAGGAAGAAGAGTTTAACGTTCTAGGTTGTAAGGTAAAAGTTCGACCGGAACAAAACGATAGTCACATTGCAAAGGCAGTGATCGATCTCGTTGATGCTGAAGTTAAGCATCTCAAGAACGCACGTCCGATGCTTAGAGATACTGATGTTGCAGTTCTAGTCGCTTTAAAAATGGCGACAGAAAAAATGCAGCTCGAAAATGAGTATAAGAAAAATATTCTCAGGCTCGAAGAATCTCTTGAATCAGCGCTTATTGCATTGAACTTAGAAGCGAATTGATGTGGACAAAGATAGCACTCGTAGGAAACTACTAGAACAACTGTCTGTAATATCTCGTCACGAGATTTTATCGTTAAGCCTTGGTCTCACCAAGGAGCTGATCAAACTCTTCCATGCACTTCCTGAACTTACTGGCGAAATTGGCGCTGGCTATTTGCCATTGACCGCAGAGATCGCTCCGGTTTATCAGGAACTTTTTCGGGCCATACCCTTAAATGTTTCTTACCCGGTTTTGGTCAACGGACAAATGCAATTTGGTTTGCCTCAAGGATTACCGAAAGGTTCTCCTTGGCTTGAGGGCCCTTATCACCTCGTCACTCCCGAATGGTTATTTGTACCTGGAGTGGGTTTTGATTTAAGTGGAGCAAGGATGGGAAGAGGGAAGGGTTATTATGACCGTTACCTTCAAGAATCAGATGGATTAAGAATTGGACTCGCGTGGAGCGAGCAAGTTTTAGACAAAGTTCCGGTGGATAGTCACGACTGCCATATGGATTATATAATAACAGAGAAGTTTTGCTGGGACGTAGAACAGCAGAAGAGTTTTTAAAAAGGATATAGAGAATGAGTCCAATCATGATGGCCGTTATCGGCGCACTCGTTGGAGCAGTTGTTGCTTACCTCGCGGTAAATGCAAAAAATAATGCCGCTTTGAAATCTAAAGAAGGCGCTGCTCAGGATATTTTAAAAAAAGCTCAGTCTGAAGCTGAAGAGCTTAGAAAGAAAGCTCAGAACGATGCTAAAAATATCGTTCGTGAAGAACGTAATCAGCTTGATACAGAAATGGAAAAAAAGAAAAAACACCTCACTGATTTTGAGCGTGGTTTAACTAAGAAAGAAGTAGCTCTTGAGCAAAAAACTGAACAGATCCAGCGCGATACAGAGAAAGTGAAGCTTAAAGAAACTGAAATCGATACTCGCGTTGTTAAACTAGATGCAGAGTTAAAGAAAAATGCTGAAATTCAAGATGAGCTTGCTAACAAGCTTACTCAGGTTGCAGGTCTAACAAAAGATCAGGCGAAAAATGAATTGATCGCTCAGGTAGAAGAAGAAGCAAAAGTTGATGCTGCTAAAAGAATTAAAAGAATCGAAGAAGAAGCAAACGAAGAATCTGAGAAACGTGCAAAACGTATCGTAGGAATTGCAATCCAGCGTTTTGCTGGTGAATATGTTGCTGAACAAACTATATCTTCAGTAGAGATTGCTGATGATGGTGTTAAAGGGCGTTTGATCGGTCGTGAAGGTCGCAACATTCGTGCTTTCGAACAAATCTGCGGAGTAGATTTGATTATCGATGATACTCCAGGGATCGTAACGATTTCTTCTTTCAATGTTGTTCGTAAAGAAATCTCACGTATGACAATTGAGCGTTTGATTGCTGATGGTCGCATTCATCCAGCTAAAATCGAAGAATTCTACGACAAATGTAAGCACGAGTTCGAGTCACGTCTGCGTGAACTTGGTGAGAAAGCTCAAATGGAGATCGGAGTTCACGGTATCCACCCTGAAATTCTGAAGCTCATTGGTGCTCTTAACTGGCGTACTTCTTATACTCAAAACCAATACCAACATGCTCTAGAGACTTCTTTCCTCGCCGGTAACATGGCAGCAGAATTAGGTCTTAACGTTAAGCAGGCCCGTCGTGCAGGACTTATGCATGATATCGGTAAAGTTCTAGATGCTTCGGCTGAAGGTTCTCACGCTGTGATCGGTGCTGACTTTGCGAAAAAATACGGAGAGTCTCCGGATATCGTTCACGCTATCCGTGCTCACCATGATGATGAAAAACCAGAATCAATTCTCGCCCACTTGGTAGCCGCGGGAGATGCTCTTTCAGGTGCTCGTCCCGGAGCGCGAAAAGCTCTCAAAGAATCATATGTATCTCGTCTTTCGGATATTGAAAAAATCGTTAATAGCTTTGAAGGTGTTCATAGATCTTACGCTATCTCAGCAGGGCGAGAAGTTCGCGTTCTTGTTGAAAACGAGAAGGTATCTGATGAGCAAACAATTATGCTCTCACGTGATATTGCCCGTAAAATTGAGCAAGAGATGTCATATCCTGGAACGATTAAAGTTTCAGTGATTCGTGAGACTCGTGCTGTAGGTATTGCTAAGTAATTTCAAATCCGGGGAGGAACTATGGACAAATGTGCGATAGTCACAGGTTCCTCCTCTGGTCTTGGCCTTTCCATTTCCAAATCTCTCATTGATGCTGGTTACACTGTATTCGGTGGTTCCCGTTCAGGAACCGATTTTGAAAATGACAATTTCTATGATGTAGAGCTTGATATCGCTTCGGAAGAATCGGTTGAAGAGTTCTATGAAACTGTAAGAGAGTTTACTTCAGAGGTTCATCTCGTTGTGAATAACGCCGGGATTTGCGAAATGAGTTCTGTTCACGATATGGATTCCGAAAGTTTCGAGCAGCATCTTGCTGTTAATACTCTTGGGCCTTTTCTTCTTTTAAAACATCTCGAGAGCTTCATTGTAAAAGGTGAAACTCATATCATCTCTGTTCTTTCTACTGCCGCTCATTTTGGTTATCCAAATGTGTCGGCTTACAATGCTTCGAAGTTTGGTCAGTTAGGGCTAATTGAGAGCTTGAAGAAAGAATGGAAAGATCACAAACTTCGTTTTACAAATCTCTACCCAGGTGCGATCGATACTCCGCTGTGGGATAAGATGGGAAGCAAGTTCTCGCGCGAGAAAATGTTGAAAATTCCGGAATTTATTTCTGTTTTTAACTTTGTAGTGACTGCTCCAACAAATATTCAATTTCCCGATGTTACTTTCCTTCACCGTGATGGATATCTGGAATGAAACCTTTTATGACTACGAAAAAAAAACTAATTGAGATTGGGGTCCTCCTCATTCTGGATATCGTTTTTTATTTTCTATGGTCGAGTTTAGAAGCAGTAGTTTTATTTTCGATGGGCTACGTCTGGAACTGGGTAGCTTCGCAGGATCTAAGTCTTTTGCTTGAAAACAAACGTTATAGATTCTCGATGCTCAAGATGGTTAATAATCTTCAAAATCTCGTGGTTAAACCATTCCTTAAATTTCCCTTTTGGGTCCACTCACTGGTACGAGTTCTTCCGGCCGGTCTTTTCTGGTGGATGGTGATCTATTTTAATGATTCAACCATGCCTTGGTGGATGACCTTTGTTGGAAGTCTGGCCTACGAACTGATCAGACTGGAATCACTTTTTTTCACAAAAAAGGATCCCGTTCTTTGAAAATTTTCCCGGTGGCCCTGGCCCTCTTTTACCGTAAAACTTCAGATCAAAAACTCGAAGTCTGGGTCCAAACTCGTACTGATGATGGACCTTTTCATGGATTACTGGAATTTCCTGGTGGGGGAGTTGAACCAAAAGAAGCCCCTCTTGAAGCGGTAGTCAGAGAAGTAGAGGAAGAAGTTGGCATTGTAATTAATCCACAGAATGCTAAGTTCATGGGAACGTACACTAATGACCTTCCCACTAAAACGATTCTACTTTATGTTTTTTTATATCCTGATCAGGCATCGCTTGCAGATAAGGGGCAGTGGCTTCAGATTGATGAGACTCTTAGTGCAAAATATCGGGGAAAAATCCCTGGTCCTAATCACAGGATTATTGATGATCTCTACCGCGCCTTATATGATGGCGTTCTATGAATAGTATTACTCAGATTATCGTTCACTCTTTTTTGCTCGCTCTGGCTTTCGGGACACAAATATTCTCTTCCGTAGTTAGTACCCGTTTAACAGGTGTTGGTTTTTTTAAACTGACAAATTCCATTGTTTTAATCTCTCTGGTTTTTGCTTTGGGTGCTGATATCTTCATGCTGCCTGAAATGGATTCGAAGGATATTCTTTGTTATTCAATTCTGATTATTTCTAATGTCCTGACACTCGCATTTCATAGAGATCATAAAAGCTGGATCATGTGGGGACTGTATATTCTTCAGCTTTGCACCTTCACTTATTTTATTTTCCATCTTTTCTTACCGACTCCGGCATGGATCAATTTCTTTTTTATGTCGGCGATGCTTTTAGGAATCAGTAACTTTGCGATGCTACTAGGACATTACTATCTGGTCGTTCCTAGGTTGAGTGAAGAGCCTCTCATTTATTGTTTGTGGATTTTTTGGGCAGTGATTTTTATCCGCATCACTTCTTCGGTGGTTCTGATTCTTACGGGCGCAGCTCCCTATTTAGAAGAGGGAACTGTTTTGGGTGACGGTTATATGTATAACTGGCTTTTTATTTCTATGCGCTATCTTTGGGGGTACGGAGCTCCGCTCATCCTCAGCTTCTTCACTTTCAGACTCTGTAAATTGCGCTCGCTTCAAAGTGCAACCGGTGTCCTTTACATTATAGAGTTTTTTGTTATTGTTGGCGAACTTGTCTCAATATATCTCATGGCCAAACACGGTTTATCATTATGATGGAAGTTCAAATTACCTGTTCTCAATGCGGCTCAAGCGTCGATGTTCATCCCGATCTCAATGCTCAGAAAGGCAGCTGTGATATCTGTCAGCACGTCCAGGAAGTAAAATTTAATCAAGATCATATCGATAGTGTTCTGAAGGATTGCCCTGTTTGCACTCGTCAGGATTTCTATAAGCAAAAAGATTTCAACCGCACGATCGGCGTCGCTCTTTTTGTTATCGCGGCAATTCTTTCGATCTGGACTTATGGCTTAAGTTTGGTCGCCCTCTACCTGGTTGACCTGTTTTTGTTCCGAAAACTCGCCATGGTCGCTATCTGTTATAAGTGCAAAACCAACTTCCGGAAGCTAGCGAATATGTCGGAAATTCGTGATTATGATCATGAAATGAATGACAGAATAGTGTACTCAGACCACGACTTTAAGGGCAAACCTCTATCTCATTAATAACTTATCGCATTCCTAAATGTTAGAGTCGTGCTTTTGTCTTTTTAAGCAGTTATGTTATAATGGCTTGGTTCACTTTATTAACTAACAGGATACGACCCATAGAACCTCCCTCTGCCACGTTTACACTTTTTTCTCCTATAATTAGTCGACTCACAATCAAGACCGGTGGCCTCGCATGAGCACTGATCAAGAAATTCTGATTCTCTTTATTTCTCTTGGGCTATCGGCTTTCTTCTCTGGATCAGAAGCAGCACTGCTTTCTTTGCCTCATGAAAAGGCTAAACAAATTGCAGATGAACATGGCGTTGATTCGTGGGGAATGAAAAAGTGGCTGGAAAAACCGAATGATTTTCTCACCACTATCCTCGTTGGTAATAACTTTGTAAATATTCTCATCGCTGCCCTTTCGACTAATATTGCTGAAAGATATCTAAAAAATGATGCCCTCGCTATCAGCGTAGGGATTACAACTGTAATCATTCTTCTCTTTGGTGAAATTGCTCCGAAAACTTTGGGACGTGGTAAAGCTGAAAAGATGGCCCCGTTCTGTATGTTGGTGCTTATTGGATTTTATTACGCTCTTTATCCTATCGTTAAAGTTTTTATGAAGATCATTAAATTAGTTCTTGGTGAAAACGCCAATGTACGAAGTCGCGCTGTAACTAGAGATGATATTGAAGTGATGGTTGAGATGGCAGAAGAAGAACGAACAATGGACATCAAGCAAATTGATCTGCTCACTTCGATTCTTGAATTCCCTTCAATTAAAGTAAAAGACATTATGGTGCCCAGAACCAGCATTGAAGCGATTCAACGTGATAGTACTTTTGAAGAAGTCATTACGATGGTTCGCGAAGTTGCCCATAGCCGTTATCCTGTTTATGACGATGATCTGGATGATGTTCTTGGATTTTTGCACGTTAAAGATTTAGCTTTCACCAATATTGAAGAGCAAAATATTTTCGATGTGACCCGTTATGTGAAGCCACCGCTTTACGTTTACGAGCACATGAAGATTCAGGCAGTTTTTGATCATATGAACCGTAAAAAAGTTCACCTTGCCTTGGTAAAAGATGAAAATGGAATCGTGGTAGGGATGTTGACTCTGGAAGACATCATGGAAGAAATCTTTGGAGAAATTCAGGATGAGCATGATGATGAAGACGATCTGATCCCTGGCGTGGAGAGTGCTGAAGGTGTTCTTGTTCCTTCAACTATTTCTCTGCGAAATCTCTATAATGAATACGATATTAAAATCCCTCTGAATGATAACTATTCAACCTTGAATGGCTTTATTCTTGAGCAACTTGGCAGCAGCTTTCCTAAGAAGGGTCACATCATCATCTGGGATGGATATTCATTTGAACTTGTTCGAGTGAAGAACTCTGAGATTAAAGAAGTTAAGATCAAATCAACCACAGGCCAGCATCTTCGTACCCCTGATGATCAGCATGATGAAGAGACTGAAGCCAAAAATAATGAGCATCAGAAAGCTATAGGCGCCAAGTAACCTTATGGATGAGAAGATATATTCTGTCTGTGTTATTGGTGGCGGATCGGCCGGGACTATGGCCGTTCAACGAACCATTCTTAACAACGATGAATGCCTTTTCTTTCCTGGTAGCCCTAAAAATAAGAAAAAATCGCGAGCTCTGTGGGTAAGAAAAGTAGAGAACATGCCTTCTCACTTTCACTATACGCGCGGAATTGAAGAGCCTAATGCTGAAGTCATTAAGTGGCTTTCTGAATCCGCCTTTAAAAATAATCTCCATGTTATGAAGAATACAGGAGTTGTATCAGTAACAAAAAATCCTGAAGGTCTTTTTGTTATTGTTGATTCGAAAGAACAAACTCATCTCGCTCGTTACGTTATTATCTGTACCGGAGTGATGGATGTTCAGCCAGAAATCCAGGGTAGTATTGAAACCATCTTTGATTATGCCAATGCTCAGACGGTTGATTACTGCCTGATCTGCGACGGTCATCACGTTTTAAATAAAAAAATCGCAGTCATTGGAAATACCAATTCTACGGCATGGGTATCAATCATGCTTCATGAGCGCTATCACCCGCAGGAATTTACAATTCTAACGAATGGTAAAAAAACAGAGTTTAAAGAAGATACTCTACCTTTGCTTAAACTCTACGGAATGAAAGTCATGGAGAGTCCTATTAAAGAAATTACAGGTGACGATAAAGGTAAAATTCTTAAAGAGTTCATCCTGGAAGATGGAACACGTGTTCCTACTGAAATTGGATTTGTTTCCATGGGGATGATTGTTTATAATGAGCTCGCTCTTGAACTCGGAGCTGATTGCGACGAACGAGGATTTGTGAAAGCCGATGCCACAGGATTAACATCTGTAACAAATCTTTATGTTGCCGGTGACCTTAAGGCCAACACTAAAAAACAAATCTATACTTCGTGGGATACAGCCGTAGATGCCGCAAATTCAATCAATCAAAAATTGAGAGTGAGTAAGAGATCTTTGCTGATTACTTGAGCGGCTTAATAACGACATCACCTTTAATTTTGGCCCGACAAGATAATCTGATCACACGTATCCTTACAAACTCCTCACTCTTCACAAGTCTGAATTCATCCGTAACTGAATCGATGGTATTTTGCTCAATCACTCCAGGAGGAGCGAGGTTCTCAGCACCTTCACAAACTTCCACGCGGCAAGCACCACATGATCCTGATAAACATCCATGAGGAAGTTCAAATCCGCGATCACAAAGAGAATCATAAAGGATCTCGCCTTCATTGACTTCAAAAGCCTTGTCTGTGTCCTTTATTGACACTCTGGGCATAAGATTCGTCCTTGTCAAATTCATCTCGGTTTAAGAAACTTTCTGCACTAATTTTAAGTCTAACCGAAGTCAGAATTTTGGTCATCCACAAAAAGGAGATCGCCAATGCAAACTCTTGAAAAAATGTATTCTATGGGTCATGAGGAAGTTGTTTTTTTCCAAGATAAGTCCTGCGGATTAAAGGCAATAATTGCTATTCACGACACAACTCTGGGCCCTGCTCTGGGTGGAACGCGTATGTGGCCATACGATACTGAAGATGAAGCTTTAATTGACGTTCTTCGTCTGTCTAAGGGGATGACTTACAAAGCTGCTGTCTCGGGATTAAATCTCGGTGGCGGTAAAGCCGTTATCATTGGAGATCCGAAGAAAGACAAATCAGAAGCGCTTTTCCGTTCATTCGGTCGTTATATTGAATCACTTAATGGTCGTTACATCACAGCAGAAGACGTAAACACTTCGGTTGATGATATCGAACACATTTTTACAGAAACAAACTATGTCACGGGAGTAGCTCAACAATACGGTGGATCTGGTAACCCAGCTCCTTATACAGCTCTTGGTGTTTTCCGTGGTATCGAAGCCTCTGTCACTAAAGCGTACGGAAGCCGCAGCCTTAAAGGCAAAACTGTAGCTATTCAAGGTGTAGGTTCTGTAGGCTTTGAGCTCTCCAAACTTTTACATGAAGTGGGAGCAAATCTGGTTTTCACAGACATCAGCGAGAAGGGAATTCAGAAGATGCAAGAGTCTTTCCCGAACGCTAAGTTTGTTTCGGGTCAGGAAATTTTCTCAACTGCATGCGATGTGTACGCTCCTTGTGCTTTGGGTGCTTCAATTAATGATGAAACAATCTCAATGCTCAAATGTAAAATCATTGCTGGTGCAGCTAATAACCAACTTAAAGAAGACCGTCACGGCGAGATTCTAAGATCTAAGGGCATCATCTATGCTCCAGATTATCTCATCAATGCTGGTGGACTTATGAACGTATCAATTGAATTTGAAGGATGGGCGGATTCTAAATCTCGTCGCATGATTGATACAATCTACGATAAGACTTTAGATGTTTTCCGCATCTCTGATGAACAAAATATTCCCGTGAATAAAGCTGCTGATGTTATGGCCGAGAAAAGAATCGAAGCTATGAAAAATATCAAGAATGCTTATCTTGGTAAAATCAATCATCGTATGCCGGGCCAAAAAAGAAGATTCTAATCAGAGAGCCCCTTTCGAGGGGCTTTTTTTTGCTCAAAAATGCCACAAGTTTGACTAGATTGCTTTTCCTGGGTTCAAAAGAAGGCAAAAACGCCTTGTTTTGAAATCTCGAGGGCTTAGGAGAAAATGAACAGATCATATGATGAAATATCTTTTTTTTGTCCCAATTCTCCTACTCTACGGATGTGCTACCAAGTACATCCTTGCTGGTAATAGATTTATCACACCTGAAACTCAGGGTGGGGCCTTGAACGGAACAATTGAAGTACAGAAAACCGGCGCCACTCAGCTGACAGTAAATATCAATCAATCCAACAATGTTGAAGGTGCTGTTATTATAACAACAGCGCGGACAGGATTTTTATACAATACTTCATTTTTTGAACAATTCGATTTTGTCTGGAGTCATACGGGTTCGGGAAACTCTATGCTGGGAGGAAAATTTCAATTTATTGGACCTTCTCGTACGGCCAATGGAGCTGGTCATAAATTTGCTCTAGCTGGACTCTTTGGCGGAAATAATTATGAGACGGATGATAAGGCAGTGAAGTTCACTTTGGGTGGAACGGAGTACCTGGCAATTTATGGATATCGATTAAACGAATCAGTTCTATTTTATAGTAGTTTTTCTCACGCCGATTATCTTTTTAAAGGCAAAATCACTTCCAGCAATCCGACTCTCAATGGTCAGCGTCCCAATTTGAACACTCGTATCCGTGCGCTTTATGCCGGCATTGAACTGACCTATCAGGCGGTCTTTCTTAAAGTTGAGTCTGGTTATCAGGAACTCGTTACTACTGATACTAAGGACTTCACTCACACCATCACCGGTGTCAGCTTCGGTTATGCTTGGTAGATAAGGGATGTTTTGCCTCTCATTGAGTCTCAAGTCTCCATCCTCTAAAATAAGAGAGTAAGGGGTTGAACACATTGAAATTCCACGTCGTCTCACTCACTATTCTGGCCCTCTTTTTTTTCACAACAAATGCACGTGCTGCACTCGATTTTGAAGATGCTGCGTTTCCTGAATTCGTAACTTCTGGACGCGCGCTAGCTATGGGGAATGCTTACATCTGTAAGGTAGATGATTCATGGTCTGCGTTTTATAATCCGGCCGGTTTAGGAACTGTTCGTGGAGTTAACTTTCATTTGTTGAATGCTCATATGGAAGCCAACAACACCATGATGAATATTGTTGGTAATGGTCCTGCCTATGAAATTCCAAAAAAATACATGGATTCTTTTGATTCTGAAAATATGCGCGAAAATCTTTTAAAAAATAAAGGTGAAATTGCTCATTCTCGTTTCAACATTTTTCCCAACTTCACCGTTCGTGGCTTAACTCTTGGATATATTTTCTCTCAGAGAAATCGCGCCATTATTAATGATGATACTGCTCAAATGTATGAAATCCGCGAGAGAAGAGATCAGGGGCCAGTGATGGCCCTGAATGCATCTTTTTTTGGAGGGATTTTGAAACTGGGAGCTTCAGGTGTTTATTTGATGAGAAGAGAGCTTGAAAAAGATATTGCGCCTACAGATCCTGCCACGATAAGTGGATCTGATTATAGAACAGGCAAGAGCACTCAGATCAATCTTGGTTCAAGATTAACTTTGCCATGGCCCATGATTCCGACTTTTTCTGCGGTGGTGAGAAACACTGGTAACAAGAGATGGGAGGGTGCAGATGAAACGGGACCTGATAAGATGGAAAGGATTCAGCCAACCACAGATCTTGGTTTTTCAATAACTCCTCAGATGGGTAAGAGACTTCGACTTCATATGGAAGTGAATATGAGGGACATTGGAAATTCTTACGATACGAATGCTAAACGTCGACTTGCCTTCGGTACCGAACTGGATTTTAACCGCCGTTTATTTCTCCGGGCCGGTTATGGTGATGGTTGGGGCTCAGGTGGTATAGGTGTTAGAACTAATTCATTCATTCTTGATCTCACGACCTACGCCGTAGACAGATCTCTGGATGGTTTCCGCAAAGAAGAAGACCGCCGCTGGGTTCTTTCCCTCTCCTCAGGTTTTTAAATCATATCAGTGACTTGACCTCTTCTTGAGCTTCAATCCGAAGTCGTTTATCCCTTTTCAACGTTCCCTATTTTTGTTAAGTACAGCCATCCTTAATCGAAGGTTCTAATCCTTCCTCTTAACCTAGAGAGAACAACCAACAGGAGTCTCATGGCCTCTCATAATCCCTATGCATCCTTTTTAGAAAAAGTTGAAAAACCGGCCCGCTATATTGGTGGAGAGCATTTCGTTATCCGTAAGGATTGGAGCTCAACCATCTCTCGTGTTGCACTTTGTTTCCCAGATACTTATGAAATCGGAATGAGTCACTTAGGGATGAAGATTCTTTATGATGAAATCAATCAACATCCAGGTATGTTAGCTGAGAGATGTTTTGCTCCATGGATCGACATGGAAAAAGAAATCCGTGAGCGCAACCTGAATCTCGTCACACTTGAAAACTTCAAGCCTCTCAAAGATTTTCATATTGTTGGTTTTTCACTTCAGTATGAAATGAGTTACTCAAATATCTTGAACATGCTGGATCTTGGTGGAATTTCTATCTGGACCAAGGATCGTCAAGAAGATGAGCCATTTGTTATTTGTGGTGGTCCATGTGCCACTCATCCTGAGCCTCTTGCCCCTTTCATGGATTTTGTGGTGATCGGTGATGGAGAAAAACTCTTTGCCCGCATCACTCACTTTATTGGTGAGGCCCGAGCGCAAGGCCTCAAACGAGATCAGATTTTATTTGAACTAGCAAAATGGAAAGGTATCTACGTTCCAAAATTTTATGATACTGCGATTGATCCGATGACTCAGATGGAAGTGGTAACAGGACCAAAAGCGGAATTTGATGGTGTTATTCCAACTCGCGTTCAGCGTTTTTTTGTGGATAATCTCGCTAATTATCCTTTTCCTACCAAATCACCGATCCCACATATGACGGCGATCTTTGACCGATTCTCAGTTGAGTTGGCCCGTGGTTGTACTGAAGGCTGTCGTTTTTGTCAGGCGGGTATGATCTATCGTCCTGTGAGAGAAAGAAATCCTGAGAACGTCGTTCAGATGATGATGGATGGACTTAAAAATGGGGGCTTTGATGAAGCCTCGCTTACGTGTCTTTCGACAGCCGATTACTCGGCAGTGACTCCACTTGTAATTGAGCTCTTAGATAAACTTTCAGCTGAAAATGCAACTTTGGGAATTTCATCTCTCCGTGCTTATGGATTGGATGAAAGAATTCTCGATAAAATGGCGGAGGTTAAAAACTCTTCTCTTACTTTTGCTCCGGAAGCCGGATCACAGAGAATGAGAGATGTGATTAACAAAAACATTTCTGAAGAAGATCTGATGAAAACTTCGACGGCGATTTTCTCTCGTGGCTGGACTAAAATGAAGCTCTATTTCATGATTGGACTTCCAACGGAAGAAGACGAAGATGTTATCGCCATCATGGAGACCGCTGGCAAAGCTCGTCAGAAGGCGACCGAATCGGGAGTGAGAAATCCAACCATTACTGTTTCTGTTTCATCATTTGTGCCGAAACCGCATACGCCATTCCAATGGGCGAATATGATTACTCTTACAGAGATTGAGCGTAAGCAAAATCTACTAAAAGACTATTCAGAGAAATATCGTCTCAATTTTAGAAAACACTTTTCGAAAATTTCAGCACTCGAAGGAATTGTCGCTCGTGGTGACCGTCGAATTGCAAATATTATTTTCAATGCTTGGAAAGGTGGAGCTCGTTTTGATGGTTGGGATGAAACTTTTAACCACGCTCTTTGGGTTCAATGTGTTGAAGAATCCGGTATTGATCCTGAAATCTTTTTAGGGACTATTCCTATGAATGGAAAACTTTCTTGGGACCATATCGATGTTGGTCTGACAGAACGCTTTCTGGAAATTGAATGGAAGAAAGCTGTTCACAACCGTCTTTCTCCTCCTTGTGGTAAAGTCCATGGAATGATTGTTCACCACTCGAATCTTGAAACTCTTGAAAAGACTTTTGATATCGATAAGAAAAAACTCGTTTGTTATCATTGTGGAGTTGCCTGCGATCTCAAAGGCATGGTTGAAGAGCGCCGTGATTTCCTCCTTGGAATGAACGCGATCAAAGATGAGGCCTATGTAGAACCAGCGGTTCTTAAGAAGGATATTGCTGACAATCGTGAGAAGAGAAATCAATTTGTAGGATTTAAATACCGAATTGAATTCTCTAAGATAGGACCAATTACATTTATCTCACACCTTGATCTTCAAAAAGTTATGGCGCGTGTTTTTAAACGTGGTGGACTTGATACTCTTCATTCGGAAGGCTATAATTTAAGACCTCTTCTTTCTTTTGGCCCGGCCTTGACTCTGGGAATCAGTTCTTTGACCGAATACTTCGATGTTCGTGTTCCTAGTGAGTGGGATGATTTTGAAAAGTTGCTCGAAACTCTAAATAAGCATTCAGAACCTGGAATTATTTTTAAAGCGATCACTGTTATTGGAAGTAAAACACCTTCGATTCAGGATTCTGCAAAATCTTTCCGATATTTTGTTCCGGTTAAAAATAAAGATATGGCTCAAAGTGTTGTCACGAAAATGAACAGTGATGAACAGATTTTGATTCAGTCTTATTCGAAAAAAGATGAAGTGTTTGTTGAAAAAGATATTCGACCAATGATTCTTCGCATGGAAACAGGAATGCTTGATCTCAGCGAAACTATTCTAGATATCATCGATGAAGTTTCTCCATGTCGAATCCCTGGTGTCTTTATCACGACTCAGGTGAAGCAGGGGGCAGGGGTGAGGCCTTCAGAAATCCTGGATGTTCTTAAAACTCGTGGTCTTGATGTTGAGCGTCCTATAAAAGTAGCTATTGAACTAAACGATTAATTTCTTTCACGTAAGTGGTGTAATAATTACACCACCTACGCTTATTCGCTCGGTTAGAAACCCCAAAATACTGACATATTTTCAAGTTAAATTGCAAAAACTCTTCAAGTAAGGAATAAAGGACCTATCTATCATCAACCAAAGGTGGGTTTTCATGATTTCTAAAAAGATGCTTCTGGCATTGGCCATTCCAATGACTTTCTCCTCAGCTTTCGCTGCTCTTCAAGTTATTCCAAAGGCTCAGCAAATTATTGCTCAGGCCAATGCAAATGAGTCTCAATTTGTACTAAAAAATAATAAAGGAACTCTTCTTCAAAAATCTTTGATGGATGCGGCTCCTTCTAACTGGTTCAATCTTTCTCCAATTGATGGAGCTGAAGGGATGAGAACTGAAGAGACTTACGTTTCTTTTGGCCTTCCTATTTCTGATGACGTCATTGTTGCTGTTATCGATTCAGGTGTGGATGTTAACCACGAAGATCTTCAAGGCAAGATGTGGACTAACGCTGGCGAAATCGCCAACGATGGAATTGATAATGATGGTAACGGCTATATTGATGACGTTTTCGGTTGGAACTTTATCGGTGGTAAAGATGGTATGGCAAAAATCGTTGACGATGTTTCTGTTAAGAACGGAAAGCGTCTCATCAAAGGTAAACCAGAAGCTCAAATTGGTAATGATACTCTTGAAGTGACTCGTGAACTCGTAAGAATGAAAAAACTTAAAGCAAGCGTAGAGTCTCTTGGAGAAGAGCTTACACCTGCTCAATCTGAATACTACGACGCTTTGAAAAAAGAGGTTGATGAAAACGTAGCGAATGCCACTCAGGTTGTTGCTTCATATACTGCTCGTCGTGAGCTTTACAAAAAAAGTGAAGCTATCCTTAAAGCTGCTGGTGTAAGTGCTATTTCAATCGAATCAGTTCAGGCCGTTACATCAACTGATGCAGCTGTTGTTCAGGCCAAAGCTGATATGTTGAAACTTCTCACGAATGGCTTGACTGAAGCGCGTATCACTCGCGTTCTTGATGCTTATAGTGCTCAAGTTGATTTCAACTACAACGAAAGTTTCAATCCTCGTCCAATCGTAGGTGATGATTATTCAGATACTTCTGTAAAAACTTACGGAAACAACGATGTCATCGGACCTGATTCTTCTCATGGTACTCACGTTTCTGGGTCAATTGCCGCTGCCCGCGATAACAACATCGGAATAAAAGGTGTTGCTACAAATGTTAAGATCATGGCCGTAAGAGTCGTCCCTAATGGTGATGAGCGCGATAAAGATGTTGCTAACGGAATTCGTTACGCTGTTGATAACGGAGCTAAAATCATTAACATGAGTTTTGGTAAAGCTTTCTCTCCCAATAAAAAATATGTCGATGAAGCTGTTAGATATGCTCAAAGCAAAGGTGTTCTTCTCGTTCACGCTGCTGGTAACTCTAACCAAAACAACGACACAACTCCTAATTTTCCTAACCGTAAAGATCTGGCGGGTAAAACAGAATTTTCAAACTGGCTTGAGATTGGAGCTTCAGGATTTGAGAAAGGCTTAAACCTTCCAGCTGAATTCTCTAACTATGGTAAGAAGTCGGTTGATCTTTTTGCCCCTGGAGTTGATATCCTTTCAACAACTCCGGACAATAAGTACGACACATACTCTGGTACTTCGATGGCATCTCCTTCGACTGCTGGTGCTCTTGCCTTAGCTCTCTCATATAATCCTTCGTTGAATGCTGAAGAGCTCAGGGCCCTGATCCTCGATACTTCTCGTCGTTACCCAAAACTTCAAGTGAACCTGCCTGGAACTGAAACTCCAGTCTTATTCAGCACTCTGTCTCAAACGGGCACGATTGTGGATGTGTTTGAAGCCGTCAAAGCTGCTCGTTAATCTCCACTAATTCAGGTATTTTAAGGGCCCCTTTGGGGCCCTTACCTCTATAAATCTTAAGACAAGTTTAGCTCGCACTATCCGATAAATATTATTGGAAGAAGTTTATACTCTTTGTTTTTCTTCCTGCTCCTTACTGCCTGTTCTCATGAACAGTCCATCCGCCCATCATCCGAACAACGTCCCTCAAGTCTTGAAGTTGATGCCGAAAAATCCAGTTCGTACCTAGTTAAAAAGAAACGATTTCTCGTTCACGTGAAAAACTCACTTTCTCAAAAGATTGAAATAAGTTTCACCGAAGTTAAGGTTAAGAATGCTCAAGGCAAAGTTATTCCCTTTCAATTGCATAGGGTGAGTTCAGGGAAGTATTATGTCCTTAATATGAGTCAGCAAAAAGAACTTCAAATTAGTATTCAGGACAAAGTAATTGGTCAAAAGTTTAAGCTTAATCTTTGAAAACCGGCCAAAGAGCGCTCATCATTCAGGGTTGTTTCTAGCGTAGAGCATTTCATGCTCATGCGGCTCAAGCTGGCGGATAAGAATAATCATCCCATTCTGACTGATGAATTGCCTGAGATTTTGGTGGAAGGAGAGGCGGTCGTCGAGGATCTTAAGTCGGTGGAAAATGGTCTCTGAGAGTTCACTTTGAAGTATCCGGAGAACAATGTGATCATTTATCTCTCGGTTCGGTGTCAGGAAGTCTTTTTAGAGCATGTTTACCGCTTTCAACACGTAGAGAAATAGACCCCACAACTAGATTTTTCCCTCTCCTTTAGGTAAGATGACTTCATCAAATCGAAGGAATTACAATGCGCACAAATAGCGATGAAACGAAGGCTACGAACGTGAATTCAAAATCAAATCCTGCATACGATAAAAAACTAGAACTGATCCGTAAAAATAAGCTCAATAAAGCTGACTTAACTTGGTTTTTAAAAAATATCTTTATTTCAAGAAAAACCGATGATGCCGAGATTTCAATGAAGAAGCAGAACAAGGCTTTCTTCCAGATTTCAGGTGCCGGTCACGAAGGTATTCTTTCAGCTGTTTCAAAAGTTTTAAAAGCTAAGCACGATTATTTTGTGCCTTACTATCGTGACCGTGCTCTTTGTATTGGTCTGGGGGTCACTCCTTACGAAATGCTTTGTCAGGCCAATGGGAACATCGGGGATACTGCTTCTCACGGTCGTCAAATGCCTGCTCACTGGGGAAATGTAAAACTCAACATTGTTTCTAAATCGTCTTGTACTGGGACTCAGTTTCTTCAGGCCTGTGGTCTGGCCGAAGCGGGCCTCCATCTTAAAAGATCAAAACTCAAAGATTCTCCGGTTTATCATGATCAGGAAATTATCTACGCTTCATGCGGAGATGGAACCATTGCTCAAGGTGAATTCTGGGAGGCACTCACTACAGCGTGCGTGAACAAATTCCCGGTTCTTTTCATGGTGGAAGATAATGGTTATGCTATTTCGACTCCGGTTTGGTTAAACACTCCAGGAGGATCAATTTCTCTCGCTCTTGCTAACTTCCCTGGACTCAAAATCTTCACTTGTGATGGTAACTGTCCGGTTGATTCTTACAACACAATGATCGAAGTTGAAAAATACATGCGTGCAGGGAATGGACCAACACTCGTTCACGCTAATGTGACTCGTCCATACTCTCATTCACTATCTGATGATCACTCATACTACCGAACTAAAGATGATCTGGCCGAAGAGTCAATGAAAGATGTTTTCAATTCATATCCTAAATTTTTAACTGAAACAGGTCTCTTCACAACTGAAGAAGTAAAACAGATCCTTGATGATTCAGCTAAAGAAGTTCGTGAAGCCATGATTCGCGCTCTTGAAACAGCTTGGCCTGACAAATCAACTTATATGGATCATCTGTACTCAGAAATTGATCCCACTGGAAGTGATTTTGAAACCAAGGCTGCGTTCTCAGGGAAAGAAGATGTTCCTCTGGCTACAGCTATTAACATGACGTTGAAGTCTGAAATTAAGAAAAATCCTTTGATGATGGTTTTCGGCGAAGATGTTGCTGACTTCACAGAAATCGAAAAATACGATAACCCGGATCTTAAAGGTAAGGGCGGAGTTTTCAAGGTAACTCACGGAGTTCAGAAAGCAGCTACACCTGGCCAGGTTTTCAATTCACCATTGGCCGAAGCCAATATTATTGGTCGCGCGATTGGAATGGCAATGCGTGGTCTCAAACCAGTTGTTGAGATTCAATTCTTTGATTATATCTGGACTGCTTATATGCAGCTTAAGAACGAAATGGCGACAACTCGTTACCGCTCTGGTGGTGACTTTAAATGTCCTATGGTGGTGAGAGTTCCGATTGGTGGTTACCTTCGTGGTGGTGCCATGTACCACTCTCAATCAGGTGAATCACTCTTTACCCATAATCCTGGTATTCGTGTGGTTTATCCATCCAATGCTCTGGATGCGATCGGACTTTTGAGAACAGCTATTCGATGTGACGATCCGGTTCTCTTCCTTGAGCACAAACATCTTTATTACCAAGGTTATAACCGTACGGCAGACCCTGGTGAAGATTTCATGATTCCTTTCGGTAAAGCTCGTGTTGTTAAAGAAGGCAAGGATGCAACGATTGTTGCTTGGGGTGCTCTGGTTCAAAAATCTGTCGAAGCCGCTAAGGAACTTGAGAAAGAAGGTTTCTCTATTGAGATTCTTGATGCCCGTACTATTGCTCCTTTTGATTTTGAAGCTGTGAAAAAATCTCTTTCAAAAACTCATCGTCTTCTTATTTGTCACGAAGAGCATAAGACCTCTGGCTTTGCCGGTGAAATCGCAGCCTGGATTAATGAGAACTGTTTTGAATATCTGGATGCTCCGATTCTCCGTGTAGCCTCTAAAGATGTTCACGTGGCCTATTGTCCGGATCTGGAAGAGGTGATCTTGCCGCAAACCAGTGATGTTCTCGAAGCCCTTAAAAAGCTCGTAAATTATTAATAGAGATCTAAAGGATCTCTATTTCTCCAGAGTCACCATTCATACGTAGCTTCATACCACTTGAGAATTTCTGAGTGGCATTCTTTACATTGATAATGCAAGGAATACCCAGTTCTCTGGAGATAATCGCTGCGTGTGAAAGCATGCTTCCTTTCTCGATGATAATTCCCTTCACCCCAACAAAAAAGTATCCCCATGCAGGATCTGTCCGATCAGCGATGAGAATCTTATCTTTTAAAGATGGGGCCAGAGAAAGATCTGTCACTACTTCACAATAGGCTTCTATGAGTCCGCCGGAGCACGGCAGCCCCTTGATAGCCTTGGAATGAGATAGCTCAACTTCCTGGTTAAATCTCAGACTCTCTGTGAAGTCGTTGATCACAATACGATCTGGTAAGCTCACCTTACTATGTGAGGCCTGATACTTTTTTCTGAGATCAATGAGTTCTTTATAATAATGAATTCCGTACTGATCCTGAGAAAGAGACATGATCTCGTCGTAGCTGAGATAAAAGACATCTTCTTTTAACGTCAAATATTTCTTCGTCACTAGCACATCGCCTAACTTAAGAACCGACTTACGAATAAGTCCCTTGAAGCGAACACGGTCAAATCGGGCATCTTCTCTAAAGCAGATGGCCTCAGTACATTTTTTAAACAAAACTGTGAAGAGCAGAGTCGATAGAGGCTTTTTAAAATAATAAGATCTGAGTTGAGACTTTGCTGCCTCAAACTTTTCTTTTTCTTTTTTCCTTTGATCACCAGAGCTTAGTCCTGTCTGAGCATATTCCAGCAATAAACGAACAGTTGTTTCTGGGTTCTCACGAGCGGTAGGGACCTCAATCTTCATTTCCCATTGAGAACGGTCTCCATAGAGATCGAAATGCAGCTTGAGCTTGTCATTAAAGTCCTGAGAAGGGGATTGCAAAGGATTTTGATTTGTTTTGAGATACTCCTGAAGGTGAGTATTCTTTTGAACAATCTGAGACAAAGCAATCAGAGAATAAATCGCCTTAGAGCTCTCGAGATCTTCTTTATGACTAAGAAGATCGTTATACATCTGTTCACCCTCACCATCCGCAATCTTGACGGCAAGGAGCCTGCAGGCCCGGTTGATTAGCCCAGAGAAGAAATCATTGAAGAGTGGAACTTTGATGACACTTAGAAACCGATTATCAATCTGCGCCAGTAGGTCAAGAAGCTCATAACCGTGACGGACCCTTTCATACTGTTGTTGTAGATCTTTATACAACGAATTGAAATCTTGCTTATATTTCTGGTGATGTTTTTTAGAAAAAAAGTATAAGGAGAAAAACTTAGGCAGGATTTTACTGATAATACTCAGCTTCTGAAAAATAGAGCGTTGAGGAGGTTTCATCAGTACATCGACACTGATACCCACCATCTCATTAAAAGATTTTGCAACTTTATCATGACCAAAAGGCAGGACTGTAAAGAGTGCGTACCAGTTATTCAGGTTGTAATAGATGTTTCCACCCCAATTTGCCACCATGTGATCTAGCTTATTATCTAAATGGTTCCAGTCATCCTGCTTTAAGCCGAGAAACCGTAGCAAGTTTTTTAAATTGGCGCCATATCCACGACGAAGAGTTGTATAGGTAAAAGGAGAAGACTGTCCGGGATAATTTTCAGCAATATTAGAGTTATCAAAAATGTGAATACTCTTCTTGGATGGCAGATTCGTTATGGGGCGAGCTTGTAGAACATATAAACGATCATTCAAAAAAGTGAATTCAATATCCATGAAAAATGGAGAGTTGGCGGCAATTTTAGCAGAGGCTTCAAGTAATTGATCTATCTCAGATTGATTTAAGATCTGATCCCCTATAAGGGTGGTCTGAATGATTTTTTTATTTTCAATAACGTAGCGATCTGTCTCAACTTGGTCGTCCACAATTCCTTGTCCAAGCCCGCGGCCTGCCACAATCACCTGTTGGTGGATTTTACCCATGGGATCGGCTTGAAAAAGAACACCCGATTTTTCTCCCACGATCATTTCCTGGATGATGATATTCATTTGGAGATCTGACCAACTGAGACCTCTATCTTGGCAGTAACTTAGTGCTTTTTCATCATAAAGGGAGAGCCAGACTTTTTTGAATGCATTAAGTATTTTCGCCGGTGTAACTTCCAGTTCTGTTTCAAAAATTCCTGCAAATGAATTATCTGGTGAATCTTCTAAAGATGCAGAGGATCTAACTGCATAAGATTTTTTTTGAAGATCAAATGGTGGGTGCTTGAGAGAGTCAATGAAGATATGAGCCTTCTGGTGAATCTCACTTTTAATCTTCTTTTTTAGAGCTAATTCAAGTTCCTGATAAAGGGAAGGATTCCCCCATCCTTGGATGGTTTTGTGATGATAAACCTTCCATTCCGGTACGGTGAGATGCAAGTCTTTTAAAAACTGAAGAGATCCTGCTTTTCCCTTAAACATCTAGAATCTCCTAGCCAGCATAATAAGATAAACAAGTGGAATTAAAAGGTGAAGGGCCATATAAACTTCTGTTACTCTTTTCAGATTACGAATCCATGGTCTGAGAGACTGGAAGAGGATTCCTAAAAGTAGAAGAATATTAAGTCCGAGTAATGGAAAACGAAGAGGACCTAGAAAGGAAAAGTTTTCAATCATATAATAGTTATTAATGATGGTAAGAATCACCCAAAAAGCACCGAAGGCCAGTGAGCCAGTGAATCCCAGCATGGTCGAATAAATCTGGTAGCCGGGCATTTCATCTTCTGGCCAATATGTTTTTCTTAGGATTTCCCAAACGAGCCCTGGGAAAACAATAAAACCAATAACGTTGAGACAGTAAATGAAAGACCACTCTACGCCATAGAGATTGAGTATATATTTTTCCATATAGTAATACAGAAAAAATCCTACGGGAGCATGAGTGAAAAAAGCTATAAGACGGTTGGATGAAATGAACTTCTCCATGAAAAACCATTTACCCATCAAAACGGTAAATATGAGTGCATAAAGAAAATCTTTCAGAGCTCCGGGGTAGACCAAATTGATTCCGATTGAAAGAGCAGTCACTACAAGCAGAAGAATTTTAAGATCCAGTAAATGGACTCTACCTGAAGGAATCGGGCGATCGGGAAAATATTTTTTATCTGTTTCGTAATCTTTGAATTCATCACTGATGCGATAATAAATCAGAAGAAGGAAAGTACTAATGGCCGGTACAAAGACTTCCCAAGAGAGAACTAGCATTTTATGCTTAATGGAAATCATCAAATAAATAAATGCGGTAACGATGATTGAGAGAAAAAACCGTGAGACAGGTTCGAGCTGTTCTTTGCAGTAACATACGACCCGTTCAGAGAATTTCATTTTTTTACTTTCTTCTTTTTAGACTCAATTTCATCTCGTAGCTTTTCAAGTTGAAGTGTGAGTGTTGACGTGTCATTGGTCAGAGTTTTGATCATCATTTGTAACTGATCGTCCTGACCCACAACCTCATTCAGAACACGCGCTTTTTCTTCATCGATTTTTCTGATCTCAAGATCGAGTTTTTTTAGCTCAAGTTCAGTATCTTTGGCGAGATTGATAATGTTTTTCTTTGTGTCGGCTAGTTTAAATTTTTTATCAATGAGTTCGGCATTTAATTTTTGGTAAGAATCCTGAAGTTGTTGGAGTTCTGAAGCAAGTCGGTCATTTCTTTCCTGAATAATTTTGGCACCTTCAAGACGAGCGACCTGAAGACCCTGCTGGCTGCCTAGGATCTCATTCACTTCTTGGAGAGAAAGATTATGATCGGTCATAATGAATCTTTGTTCACCCAGTTCTAAGACTCCCAGAAGATGAATCTGGGTCAGTTTATTCGGATGGAGCTGGATGCGGTCAAGACTGGTTCTATTTTTTGACCCCAAATCTTCCACGAAAACTTCATGACCCATCACTTTAAAACGACAGTGTTCACCACTCATTTTATGATCGTCAGGAAAAGTTTTGGAACCGTTGTTGCGTCCAAAACTCATCCCGTCTCTCATCTCAATATAATTGAGTTCGTTAATGTGGTAGAGGTAGTACATTTAGAACTTAATTCCCTTAAAAAGCTTCTTGCCCTGTTCTTTTATGTTGTTTAATCCGCCGCCCTTTTTCAGTTTCTCAATTTCTTCTTTTATACGATCTTCGTTCTTGGCATAAAGTTCTTTAACGTTGCCTAGAGATGCCAGATTCTTGTTGTTGCCACCGATCGCGGCCATTAGCTGATCTTTAGGAGCGTTGATCTTTTCATCAATCATCGCCTTCACTTTATCCTGAGCATCGGCCAATTTGAGTCCAATTTCTCGCGAGAAGCCTGAACCCAGCTCGTCTCCAAGATTCGAAGTGATATTTAGATCAAGATTTTTAAATGTTCCCGAAGCGGACCCATTGATATTGATGACCTGAATATTATTCAAAACATTCGAAAGAATTTCTTTTGCCATTTTACTGCTTGTTTCAACCACAAACTGTGGTTTAGACAGAGCAGAGTTCCACGACATATTGATCTGATCTTCAATCAGGCTAACATTAACCGTGCTAGATCCATTCGCATTCTGGAACCCAAATTTCAGTTTCTTGTCATTAACAAAAAGTTTCTCAGGCACTGCAAATGAGCCAACTTTTATCATTGCCGATTGTTTACCAACTGCTTGCGTGTGATCGATAGTCACAACAGCATTAACACCCATAATTTTTGCAGTCGGAAAATCTCCCTTCATATCAAGCTTCATTGGTTTTTGGATTTGCTTAGGAGCATTAGTTATGTTTGTCAGCTCGCCGGAAACTTTTCCAGAATACGAATCCTGGGTCCCTGAAGAGCTGAGGGCTGCGCGCTTGAGCCAAAAGAGCGGGTAACCAGTTGTAACAGGGAAGGTATAGTTTTCACCTTGTGAGCGTTTAGGAGGGATGATTTCATCCTTGTTCTCTTTTTTCTCAGGGATGTACTGCTTAGCCAACGCCTGGTACTTGCGTGCCTTGGCAATATATTCAGCAAATTCACCTGCAAACAAGTGCATCGCCATATCTTTAAAATCAAGTTTAGGGATTTTGAAACGATCTTTAAGTTCGGCGATATCTTCTTTCACTAAGTTTTGAAGTTCGTTTGGATAAGCTGAAACAGCTTTCACTTCTGCCTGTAGTTGTTTTGAAGATGTTTCAATTTCCTTGTACTGCTTTTGAACATCTTTCAGGAGATCCCCAAGATCTTTTATTCCCTTGGCCTGTTCAAGAACATTCTTACCTTTTGAAATAGTATTAACTTTTTCTTCAACTTCTTTAAGCTTTGAAGTGTCCGATAGGGTCTTTACTTTCCCATCCCAGAAGTCTTTCTTCCCATTAACATCAGTAATCATTTTTTTAACACGTAGTTCACTCTTAAGTGTCCCACGAATCGTTTCGAGTTGAGCTTTATAGTCTCCACCCTCAAGAATTGTAACCAAATCTCCCAAAACATTGGATCCGTATTTATTTTTCACCTGAGCGAAAACTTCATTTTGGATTTCATTGATCTTAGAAGGCTTGGCGGGCTCAGGAGGAAGAACGTGACCCGGACTTTTTCTTGGCTTCGAAAGCTGGATGTTATTGATACTAGCGTCTTCTACGACAAACTTCATGCGAAGAAGCGCATCCCAAAGATATTGAAAGTGAACGTTCTCAATTTCAATCATGTTGTGAGAAGGCTTTTCTTTGTCTGTAACCTGAAGAACATTAAGATCAAATGATCCCTTAATGAAACTCGTTTTAACTGATCCTACGTTGACTTCAGCACCATTTCCTTGGGTTGCTATGTACTCAATCAAACTCTTGAGATGGCGGTCAAAGTAGTAACTGAAATAGGCAAAGGTAATAATCGAAAGAACCAACACCGGAATGATGGCTTCAAAACGAATAGGACCTTTTTTCTTAGGTTGTTTTTCTTTTTTATTTTCTATGTTATTTTCGCTCATGATGTTCTCCGCTTAATTCCACTTGTACTGATCGTATTTGTAATACCACTGATAAAATTTGGTCGCCTGAACGGCTTTCCAAATTTTTGTCTCCTTGAAACGGGCAACAACGACCTGACGGTATTTAACAATAAAGAACTGACTGGCGATGAAGACAATAGGTGAAAGGGCAAAAGTCACAACGGCAGATCCCATCACAATCGAGTTATTAAAGCGCGTGAAAGGAATAAGTGGCATGTTGTAGAGGGTAGTGAATATTCCCTGAAGTGATTCCATCTCAAGGACCTTGCTTCCCACTGAATGGAAAACGGGATCCAAAAGAAATGCTACGAATTTAAAGAAGAAGGCCGTAACTAGCGCCGCTCCAATCTGAATGCGAAAAAAGAATAGAACCAAAAAAATGAGCAAGCTGTGCAGTGAAAGAGTAGGAGTCATTCCAAGAATAAATCCACATGTCATTCCAGCTGCTAGCGAGATATTTCCTGTGTCAGAGTTAAGTAGCTTAATAAAAGCAAAGAGCTGTTTCAGTATGAGACCCATGTCTTCTCCTTAGAATTTCTAATGCCTAAATTCTAGGAGTTAAAGGGTGCGTTTGGGAATGAAAAGGTGCGTTTGACACGGGAAGCTATTGACTATTATTAAGTGAAAGAGCTTCCCTTCGCTTTTTACAGCGCTCGAACTTCATTGTTCAGTCTCCTGGTTGCCCAGGCCAAAGGAGAAGAGTCCATCCATAGTTTTCTTCCACTCACCGGATTGGAAACGGCGAATTGAATTTAATTAAAAGACTCATTTAGCGGAGTAGTCACGTCCATAATATGAGGACTCCGCTAAATTTATCTAGATCACTCCACTCATAGAAAAATCCAGAGTAGAAAAATGAGAATAGTGAGGAGATTTTTGGTGAGGAGTATCGTCAATACTCACAAACTGCATTGATAGTGGCTCAAGATGGTCAGTGAAATTGACCGCCATGGCATCAAAATACCAGAGGCTGTAATTTAATATTTCTTCTTCAAATATAAGATTATCTAAAAGATCTCGCATGAAGGCGCAGACGTTTTCTGGATGAATAACTTTAGGAAGATGGGGGATTACGATCAGAACGTTCTGATCCATTTCTTTTACTTCTAAGAAGGGTAGTTCAGTTGAGCTATAGATTGGTTGCTCGCAGAGATAGATTTTGCGTTGGCGCGATTCTCTTTGTATAAGATCCCGAGATCGTTGCGGAAGATCCTCCCAATTGTACTGGGAAAAAACCAAAAGCTGTGGGTACTCTGCCTGTTTACTCATGAAATTTGCTCCATCAATTGTTTATATTTTAGGATTCCTTGACAACACTTAGGTGGAGTTCTCATTGCGATCTTCGTGCCAGATCCTCAAGGCCCTCTTGAGGTTTTCTGGTGGCAATTGGCTACGAGTTGGGGCAATTGTACCGAGGTAAAAAAAGGGCTGCGTGACGTTGAAAGAATTACTTTGAGCTAGATGAAGCACAACGATAGTGATAGTAAGCGTAAACAATATGATCAATTCAAAGATTTCTCAGAAAATGTCTCTTCTCGTTTTAGTTTCGACTATTGCTCCTGATAGTTTAGAATCGTTGCGCTTAAGAATGGCGTTTTCTGCTGCTGGCCGACTTTGTGCTTTAGGTTTAACGGTTTCTCAGATTGTGGGCCAAGTTCGCCCTCCTAAAATTCGTCGTTTCCACCGTAAATTTTCTTAATCTTAAGCCTTTCCCTGTCATTTTTTCAGACTTAGGACTGCGTGATGGTCTTTACGTCTATAATTTAAGGATCACCCAGGAGTTCACCTTGAAAAGCTTAAGTCTCATTGTTCTTATGTCCCTTAGTGTCTCGGCATTTGCTCAGGAATTAAAACACGAAGCTTTTTGTAAAAGTGAAGATGTAAAAAGTATTAGCGGTGAGAAGGGTGCGTGTAGTCTTTTTTTCACTCTCAAAAAAGCTCTTCCTCAGAATGCGGTGAAGTGCACTGGGACTTTTATGAATGTCATTCCTTGTTCAGTCACTTTCACAATTGGCGCCTTTTCATCTTCGGTGCTTTATTCATGTGGTACTGATCCTATTAAACCTCTATTGAAACAAACGATTAGTCCTCAAGTGACGGCCTATAATGTGGCAGCCGTAGTGACTCTTGAAAATCACGAGCAAATTGTTGTTAACGATTCGACCAGTTATACAAACCTCACTGGCAGGGCCATCAAAGTTGATTTTGAAACCAGTCTTGTTGATGGGATGAGGAAGCAGAAGACTGCTATTTCTCTCAAAATGGCCGATTGGACAGATCTTACAGGGGTTATTTGTAATTATTAGGGCTTAGCGCTGCATCTTCTCCATAAAACTGTTACAAAAATTGCACGAATAATGCTATAAAAGTTCCTATGAATTTAGAAATTGAAACACCATCTAGAACCTTTGTTCCTGCAGCTGAAGGCCATTCCCTGAAGCAGCCGGTTTCTGAACTTGTTGCTTTGACTTTTTATCAACAAGAACTTAAAAAAAGACTCGACCCGGCGATTTTTCAAAGAACTCCTACCAGAGCTTTGAATCTTGTTTGTTTTCTTATTATCAATATTGCGTTGATCTTTGCTGTTACTCAGATGGATCTGCCTTGGTACCTTAAACTTCTCGCAGGTGTAGCGATCGGCCAATTTAACGCAGGTATGGCCTTTGTAGCCCATGAGACTCTTCACGGATCAATTGTTAAGACTCGATTTCTTCAAGATCTGATCGGGACAATTGGTTTTGCTCCCTTTCTTGTCTCATCGACCTACTGGCGCTTTTGGCACAACACTTTACATCACGGCAACACTCAGCTGATCTACAAAGATCCAGATGCCTTTCCTACGATCTCCGTTTATAAGCGAAGTAAGTTCATGCGTGCTGTATTTGAACTCTCTCCAGGGTCTAAAAATATTCTCAGTTACTTCTACATGACCTACTGGTTTTCTTTTCAGTCAGTTTTAAATCAATCATTCATGCGTTTTAAAAATAAAATGTGGAAGGATATGAATCACAAACGCGTGACTGTTGAGTTCACTTTCGTTTGCCTCTGTGCTCTGGCCTATCTTTATTTTATTGGTTTCAATACCAATCTTATTTGGCTCGTTTTGATCCCGATCATGTCTCAAAACTATGTGATCCTTAGCTATATTCTTACAAATCACAATATTTCGCCACTCACAAAGATCAATGATCCTCTCGAGAACTCATTAACTGTGACAACTAATCCTGTTTTTGACTTTCTCGATTTGAATTTTGGATATCACGTTGAACACCATCTTTTTCCTCGCATCTCAGGTCGCCATGCCAAGAAAATCCATCTGCTACTTAAAACGATGTACCCACACAAGTACAAGTGTATGCCGAAGTGGAAAGCGGTTAAATACCTCTATCAGACACCGCGCCTGTACAAGACTTCAAACGAATTAGTTTGCCCTAAAACGCTTAAGACTTTTCCTACAATCTAAATTTCTTATTTTTGAATTTGAGCTTTCATCAGCCGCTCGAGCTCGAAGCGGCTGTCAGTTTTAAACCAATCATTTCCTGCACCACGACCAACGGCCTTAAGGAGTTCAGTTTGTATTTTTCCATCTTTCATAACGGCTTCATCGACATGGATGAGTTTAACTTCGCCAGTTATGAGTGAGCCCGAGCCGGGTGTTTTGCCATAACAGAGCATATCTCTGAAGACGCATTCAAAATGCACCGGAGATTCTTTCATACGCTTGGCCTTAACAGTCTGTGATTCAATCGGAGTGAGGCCTGAAAAAGTATACTCATCTTCACCATAGGGAAGTTCAGTGGAGGCGATATTCACTTTGAGATAATTATCTTCGGTACAGAAATTCACGACAAATTCACGTTCACGCAAAATATTTTTTACGGTGTCTTTAAACTCACCATTTGAACTTTTAATCATTGGAGAAAAGGCAATAATCATGGGTTTCGCCGAAATCGCAGTAAAAAAAGAAAAAGGAGCTAAATTATTGCTCCCATCGATGTTTCTGGTTGAAATAACGGCTATGGGTCTTGGTATGATAGAGCCAATAAGGAACTTATAATTGTCGGCGAATGCGCCATCAGTTTCAAAAGTTTTCATAGGGTCATCTTAGTAAAGTAATCACAATGTTTAAAATGCTATTTTGTGCTTTCCTCTTAATGCAAGTATCCATAGTTTGGAGCCGAGTGGAAATGCGCTGGCTTACTGTGGCGTCGACTCTTCTAGATGATGGCGAAACCAAGATTTTGTTTGATCCTATGTATACTAGAGCGGGCATTCTTCACTGGTTAAATCTTAAAAAACTCGCGGCTGATGAAGATCTTATAAAAGCTGAATTGAATAAACTAGGTCTGCAGAAGATAGACGCTGTCTTTGCCAGTCATTCTCACTTTGATCACGTGATAGATGCTCCTATAGTGGCCAAACTCACAGGTGCGGTTTTTTATGTGGATAAGAGTTCTGAGAGGATCGCTAAGGCGTACAAGAGTCCTTTGATTAAAACTGAACGAGTGACGGCTTTAAGGGCGATTCACATTGGTAAATTTAAAGTGACACCGATTGTACGAACCCATTCACCGGTTAAGTTCGGATATCATTTCTTACCTGGTGAAGTTCTGGCAGATTTTAATTTTGGTTTATTTGACTATCATGTGGGAGATACGTGGTTTTATTACATTACACACGATGAAGGAAAAATACTTATCGATCAGGGATCTGCTCCCTTTCTGGATAAAGCTAAAAGTCTGACTGATGCTGTGGATGTCCTGATTCAAGGTGTGGCCAACCGTAAAAATGATGATGTGGTCATCAGTGGTTATCCAAAAGTGTTAAAACCTAAAATTTTTATTCCCACTCATTTTGATAATTTCTTCTTTGGATTCGACGCCAAAGGCGACTCGGAACTTCCGGGGATTAAACTTGAAAGTATTCTCTCAGGACTCAGGTCAACGTATCCAGAGATGAAAGTGATTAAACCAAAATATGGTGAGAAAATTGTGATTTTAGAACCAAAAAACAGGGAGCCGAAGCTCCCTGTGAAGAATAAAAAAATTAGAAAGCGATAGAGAACTTACCTGCAACTCTTTTCACACCGATAGTATTTGATGCTTCAACACCGAAGCGAAATAAGAAAAACTGAAGATTTGCTCCGACAGCAAGATAGCTTCCGCTTGAACTGACGTTAGCCTTCTGGCTTGCAGTAAAGTTAAAGACGGTGGCATTGGCATTACTTGCATCAATATCAAGATCTGATTTCGTGCTTGCTGTTCCGACTTTTACGTAAGGAGTGACAAAAAGGAACGTCTTACTTGCTCCCACCCAGTAAACATTTGATTTTGAACTCAGCTTCATATCCGAGTTCACATCAGCGAGACCTGTTGAAGTATTATTGATGACCTGACTAAATTTAATATCAGAATTTGAAAAGTTCGCTCCCAGAGCAAGATCCAGAGGAAGACCAATCAGGCGACCAAGGTTCCATCCTAAACCGAATGTTTGGTTAGAAACTTCAACATCACTGATATCTCTTTTTGGAAGTGTAGTCATTTCAGCGAAGAGTTCAAAAGGGAAGTGAGCGCGAGCCATCAGACCTGCGGTGTAGAGATTTTTAAATTTACTTCCGTCTTCACCCGCTTGATCAATAGCTTTCTTCAATTCAGGTGTGCCTGTTTGACCAGCGATCAAACCCACTTCAACCCCCCAAAGTCCGTTAGTCTCCGGAGCAGCAACAGCTGTATGAGAAAAGTTAACGGCAAATTCGTTACCGACATCCTCGAGTTGTTTTTTTGATAGATCGTTAAATTCAGGGCCTGCGGCAATAGTTGAGAACGAGGTTAAGAGTAGTCCTGCACACAAAATCTTCTTCATAAAACTCCTGGAAAGATTGAAATTGTATTCATCTTCGCACGTTTTACGTTTGAGTGAAGAAGGGCAAAAGTGGTCATGAGCGTAATAGTCGGATTACTTTTTCATCCAACTTTTCCAGTACTCTTTATTCTCAAGACGGCTGAATTCCTCGGTCATATCCAGAGGAAAACGGGTATCAATCATCACAGCAAATTCATCGGTAAATTCCTTATCATTGGCCTTGGAGAAGGCTTTTGGATGAGGACCGTGATTTATGCCTTGAGGGTGATAAGTAATAGCTCCTGCATCGATATTATCGCGCGAGAAGAAATCTCCCTGGTGATAAAAGAGCACTTCATCATAATCAATATTTGAGTGAAAGAATGGAACCTTAAGAACCTGCTCAGAATTATGCTCAAGTGGACGAGCAACAAAAGAGCAGACCACGAAGTTATGACAGACAAATGTCGTATGCCCAGATGGTGGAATATGATAACGGTGTGAATTGATCGGGCAGTAGTCGTAGATTGAAAGTTTCCATGGATAAAGCGAGCCTTTCCAGCCCACAGAATCAAGAGGATTAAATGGGTAGGTTACCGATGTGAGCTTTCCTAAACGTTTAATATCCACTTTATATTCTTTCTTCTCCTGCTCACTTCCAACAGCTGCTTCAGGAACAAAAATTGCTGTCTGATCATAAAGCGCATTAGGTCCCAGAATCCCACGACTAGGTTGCTCAAACTCTGAGCGAGATTCAATTTTTAGAAATTTAACGGTTTTTGTGAAATAAGTTTTATATGTCGTTCCGCGGGGAACGATAATGTAGTCGCCTTTTACAAAAGGAACGTGACCATAACTTGTCTCCATGTGGCCTTCACCGTCATGAATAAAAAACATTTCATCCGAATCAGCATTCCGGTAGAAAGATTCAAAAGCTGCCGTGCGGGTTCCAAGATAGATATCAAGGTCTTTATTGAAAAGAATCTTAACCATTTTATTTTGAAGAGCGCGATCAGCATACAGAGGAGGAAGATTACGAGGCTTGAGATCACCTACGATATGGGTCCAATCCGTCGGCATGTTCTGATGGTAAAGCTGAGAAACGCGGCCAAAAAACCCTTTGCGTCCGTGCTCTTCTTCATACATTCCTTCGGGAATTTTGACGTGAGCTTGCTTGGTATAAACGCCACTCGCCTTAAAATTCTCATTCATAACATTCCTTATGGTTTTGGATTGGGAGTTCCCACAATGTTTTTAAGAGTTCCGATTTTATCAATAGAGAGTTCCAGTAGATCGCCGGGCTGGATCCATTTATCGAGTTCAAGGCCACAACCAGTTCCGACTGTTCCTGAACCGATGAAGTCTGTAGCTCGTACCCATTCTTCCATCGCCATGTGCTCAATCATCTGGCCCCATGAATAATGAGAGTCACCAGATTGACCACGTGACCACTCAACGCCATTTACGGCAGCTGTCATGAGAAGATTTGGTTCTTCATAATTAAATTCATCAAATGTCACAATGACAGGGCCCATGACAGAGCACCAGTCTTTGCCTTTAGCAGGACCCAGACGAATCGACATTTCTTTGCGTTGAATATCACGAGCTGAAATATCATTCAGAATAGTAAAACCAAAAATATGTTTTTTGATCTCACCTGCTTTGATATTTTTACCGTCGCGACCAATCACTACTCCGAGCTCTAGTTCGTAATCAAGTTGTTGAGAGTAGTAAGGCCAGGGAATGATTTCTTCATGACCGATAAATCCTGTGTTACCACCTTTATAATAGGCAGGGATCTCGTACCACGCCGGAGGTACTGGCTCATTTCGTTTTTCAAAACCTTTTTTAACGTGTTTTTCGTGAGCATAAAAGTCACGATACATACCGATTTCATCCAGAGGTGCATCGTATTTAATATCGAGCACATCAAGAACATGGAAGGCAGTCTCGGCACCGTTGAGGGTTTTAAGAATACCGTCTTGAGCAAGTCTTTTATAAAGATCAAGTGTGTACTGAAGTTTAGGGATTGCAGCTTCCTGATATAGTTTTAAAAACTGCGCCAAAGATGATGGAGCAAAGAGTTGAGCACGATGAGACGGATCGTAGTAACCGTGCTTCTCGTATTCGGCTTGCCAAGTGAAGTTTACATCAACGAGGATTTTCTCATCCAGAAATACACCCAGACGTTTCTGAATCCCCAGAGGAGAAGGACGTTTGTAAGTACAGACTCTCATTTCGGGCTCCCGAATTTTGTAATATATCGAGGAAGGATTTCTTCCATTGAATCATAAAAATGTTTCATCTCATCTTTAGTTCCGATCGAGATACGAACATGATCAGGCATATTGTTGGCCTTGAGGGGACGAATGATCACTCCAAAATTAAGCAACTCATTATAGAGAAAATCACTGGCCTCACTGCTCGCCATCTTCATCGTGATAAAATTAGTTACAGAAGGAATCGGTTTGAATCCTTTTGAATTCAAGTAAGCAAAAAGTTCTTCATAACATTCTTTATTGTTTTCAAGAGTACGAAGAAGATGGGGGTAGTCTTTGAGTGCGCCGTAGGCACCTTTCTGAGCGATCAAACCTGGTTCAAAAGGTAGTTTCACTTTGTGAAGATTGCCAATGAGGTACTCGTGACCAAATCCATAACCACAACGAACTCCTGAAATTCCATAGGCTTTGGAGAATGTTCTAAGTGTGATCACGTTATCGTAACGATAGTGCATAGAATCCGGGTAATCCCACTGACTCTGAGAAAATTCAAAATAGGCTTCGTCCAGAATCACAATAGTATGGCCAGGGACATGTTCCATAAGAAAATCGAATTCTTTTTTCGTTATGTAGGTCCCAGTCGGATTATCTGGATTGGCGATATAAACAATCTTGGTATTCTGAGTGATTTTTTTTGCCATGGCCTCAACATCGTATTTGTAATCGGCTTTACGAGGTACTTGAATGAGATTGGCACCTACTGAGCGGGCGAGGATCAAAAAACCAATGAAAGTGTTTTCGCTGGTAACAACTTCTTCATCTGGTTGCAAGAAAGCGCGTACGATATACCCCATAATCCCTTCAGAACCATTACCTAAAATAATGTTCTGAGGTTTGAGTTTATAGAGTTCACAAAGTGAATTTTTGAGTTGATGAGCAAACATGTCCGGATAGCGATGAACATCCCATAGGGCATTGGTCATCTCACGAATAGCAAAAGGAGATGGGCCCAGTGGGTTTTCATTACTCGCAAGTTTTGAAATCTTGGTGAGATTTTTTTCTCGCGCTAATTCTTCAATCGGTTTTCCGGCCTGATAGACCTGGAGTTTTTCTATGTAATCCGGAACAAGTTTCTTTTGCATGGTGTCTCAGTAGGGTTATATTCCCGACAAAAGTACCATACAGAGGAAGTGGAAGAAAAGTCACTTCCTCGACGGTAGAATGCTGAAACAGTTTGAAATCACAGCATTGTTTTAGCAAGATCGCGAACGATATAGCCTACAGCATAGGGAACTGAATAGGGACGTGCGGCAGTTGAGTCAAAATCGTGGTCGAATCCGATCTTGTGCAACCACTCATGCATCATATTATCCGTAACTTTATAAGCATTGTTAGCGTTGAAATACTTGGTGTTCATCCAGACGCGAAGAGTACTGGGTAGTGTGTAACCAACAACAGTTGATTGGTCTGAATAGAGTTCTAGTTCTAAATCCATCGCATTGTTATTTCCTGGGTTGAGCTTTTCTGATCCTTCCAGAATCTTTTTATAAATTTGAGCGTTTGAAAGGCGACCATTGTTGGCAAAAGTTTTTTTACCTTTGAAAACATGGTTTAAAATTTTGTTTTTGAATTCATCAGTGGCGACTACTTTTTTTATGAGGTCAGCCGCTGCATAAATTTTATCTTCTTGTGTGGCATTGAAACTGTACATTTTTACATTGACCTCAAAATTTAAGGCAGCTGTAGGCACAGGAGAGTCGGTTGAAATCTCACTCAGTGAAACGGTACTAGCAGGTTGATTTGACCCACTACCTCCACTTTTTCCACACGACACAAGTAGCATAAAGCAAAAAAGTAGGAATGAAGTTTTAAGCATGAAGACCTCGCTTTTCTAAACTATAGGTAAACTAAAGATGTCCTCCCATCATAGTCACTGGACTTTGAACGCCAAGTCCAAAAATGCTACATTCCCGAGCGAAATTCATCGATTGTGATTTTATTCTGAGGTCGTTTGGGACAAAAATATGGTAAAGGAAATTAATCAGGTTGGTGTACTGGTTGGTATACGAGCTCAATGGTGTTGAGAATAAAACGATCGTTTTTAAACGAGACAAAATAACCCCAAGAGATTTTTCAGATAAATTGAATAAATATTTTTTTCATCCAAACCTGTAGCCACACAAAATTAAATTAGTTCTGTCTAATGTTCTCTCGATATGATTTTTAAATGCTGGCAAAACACGTTTCATGCAAACTCTCGATTCAAATTATCTTATAGGACTGTTGTCCGAAGCTTACCCCGGTGTGATCTGTTATGTCGGACCGGACTACAAATTCAAGTTTGCCAGTCAGCAATACTCTCATTGGTTCGGAGCTGATCCTGCCTCTATGATAGGCATGCGGAATACAGAGCAGATTTATCATCCTGATATCGCTCCTGACGGAGAGGTCAAAGGATTTTTGGCGATCGTTTATGACGTGACTGATCAGAACAGTCCTAGCGATCAAAATAGAGTTTTTGGATGATTTGAACGCGCTATTCATAAAAATGAAGCCAGTGGCCTTGGTCTCTATATTTCTAGAGAAATAGTGTCTTCCCATGATTGGAAAATTTGGGTTGAGAGTGAGGTAGGGAAGGGGTCTACATTTATCGTAGAGTTACCTATGACCCAGTATTTACCGGTCGCCATTTCTTCATAACAAATTCAGATTTAGGTCTGGTAATCTCTCTCTAAATAAGGATATAGTTGATTTAGTTCGGCGCTCACTAGTACCAATATACTTAAGATCGTCGACGTAATGGTTACCTTCGGGTAACCATTTTTTTTGCCACAGACTTCAAACAATCCCCTGTTACCTAGAGTACCCACACTTGAAAGAAAAGTTTGCTTAGCTTAAAATTGTCTGATGAAGAAATTTTTAATCCCTGGTTTGGCCATTTTATCGATTGTGATTGCTTTGATCATTTATCTAAAAAAAATGACCGACGATACACCTGTGTTGATTTCAAACAATAGACAATTACAACAAGATCTCATCCTTTCATTTAAAAATTATCGTGAAAGTCTTTATCGGTTAAAACAAATTGAACTAACTAAGAATTTGGAAAAAAAAACATCTCCCAAAAGTTTGAAACCAGAAGTTTGTCTTAAAATTGCCTACGATCTTCAGGCGTTAATCATGCGGGCCAGGCTTGCACCTAAGGCGATTGGGAAAACGGATTGCCTTAAGATGAATCAATATTTTGTGACGATTGCCGCAACTTCAATTCCGGCAAAAATTGTGAGGCCTTCTTATCAAAAAAGATTAGAAAAAGATCTCGCTTATTTTGCTGAAGAATTAGGTAAGCAAGAATGGAAGAATGAAGAACTATTAAAAAAGAAAAAAGATTTTAATCATCAAACATCGCTTAACCGATTGAAGCTCAAAAAAAACCGGCCACCGAAAAAGATCTCCGTGACTCCGCCTTCTAAGTGCATGAAAACAATTTTAAGGCATGAGAAAGAGTTTCGGGCACTGTGTAAAAAGAAATAAAGAAGTCGACGATTAATCTTCATGACTTGTAAGATCACCCTTATTCCAATGGAGGATCTTTATGTCACAAAATCTCTACGATATTTTGGTTAACAAAATTGATGGTACTCAATCAAAGCTTGGAGACTATAAAGGTAAAGTCCTCTTAGTCGTTAACGTTGCTTCTAAGTGTGGACTCACTCCCCAGTATGAAGGATTGGAATCTCTTTACAAAAACTTCGAATCTAAAGGCCTGATGGTTTTAGGATTTCCTGCAAATGAATTTCTAGCTCAAGAACCGGGTAGTAATGCTGAGATTCAGGAATTTTGCCGAATGAATTTTGGTGTTCAGTTTCCACTTTTTGAAAAAATTGTCGTTAAAGGCGAAGGTCAGCACCCACTTTATAAATACCTTACTGAAACTAAGCCTGAAGCGACAATGAAGCCCAACGGAACTTTAATTGAAAGGCTCAAATCTAAAAATTTAATCTCAGGTAAACCTAACGATATCAAATGGAACTTTGAAAAGTTTTTGGTGAATAAAAAAGGTGAAGTCGTGGAAAGATTCTCTCCAGAATTAGATCCGCAAGATACTCTTATCCTCAAGGCGATTGAAAAAGAATTGGCCCGTGCTTAATTTACTCTTTTTGCTCGTGACCTCTGTCTATGCGGCAGAGATTCCTTTTGGAGACAATATTCTTTTTGCTTTTGAAAAATGCAAAACACTGAATGTTGATCTCAATGCCGGAACTCTCACAGAGGTTCAAGTTGATGCTTTTGATCTTCACTGTAAGACTCAAGATTCTGATCTCATGAATTACACTTGTGAGTCTTTCGATCCTAGTTCTCAAAAGAAGATTGGTTTGGAACAGCTAAAGGGGGGAAAAGATAAAAATGGTATCGGAAATCTCCGGAATGCCGGTGGTGGATATATACGGGTCAGCCTTGAAAAGAATACCGCCCAATACGAAACTCCACTTATGGATGAAGTAGGAAGAAAGTATGGGCGAAAAATGTGTGTAGGGATTTATCTCTACGAAAAAGACGGCCTTAAGAAGAAAGCGCAATAACTTACTAGTTTGCTTGAAACTATTATCGGTTTTTACTGTAGAATATACCTCTATGAAATACCTCCTCCTACTTTTTGTTTTCATCTCATGTGCTCAGGGTCCCACAGACCACTCCCTCCCAGAAGACGGGGAAATAAAGAAATATGTTCGCAAGGATTGGAATCACTGGATTGACCAGGATCGAAACTGTCTTGATACCCGTGGAGAGATTTTAAAAAAAAGATCTTTAGGGCCAATTGAATTCAACAAGCGAGGATGCAGAGTCATTCATGGTAAATGGGAAGACTTTTATCACACTCAGATCCACACTACTGCCGCACAGGTTGATATTGATCATGTGGTGGCCCTTAAGAATGCGCATTTAAGCGGAGGGGCCAACTGGTCTACACGTAGTAAAGAAGAATTCGCTAACGATCCAGAGAATCTGGTGATAACGAATCGTGCCTACAACCGAAAGAAGGGGGCCAAGGGAATTGATCAGTGGTTACCAGTGAAAAAAGATTTCGCCTGTAAGTATGTGAAGAAATGGGTTAGCGTTAAAAATCAATATAGTTTGCATATACTCCCAAATGAGCAAAAAACCATTGATGAGATCCGCACTGAATGTAGCAAGCTTGGGATTGTCCTGAGATAGCCTGAGATTATGAAACGAGCATTTTTATGAGGCCAGTCTTATCAGGTCGAGGTTGCTTCGGAGCAGTGAAAATGGCATAATCGCTCTCATGTCTATCACGAAAATCGTATCCCTCATTCTTCTGCTCTGTTTTGTATTGATTGGTTATGTTATCTACGGCGAGATCAATCAGTCTAAAAATCCTAACCGAGAAACTTACACTTCTGAAAGAGATCCTTGAGCACTTAGTGTCTTGAGAATGATTTCTAATCCCTTAACAATCGTTTCAAAGGGCATGGAAGCACCTTTTTCATTTTGTTCTGGAATTGATGGGACATGAATGAATCCACATTTAACTTTTGAGCCCAGCTGACTTTTCATCATCTGGTAGAAAACATAATTACAAACATAAGTTCCTGCAGAATTAGAAATACGAGCAGGTATTTTTTCTTTTTTAAGAGCAGCTTCCAGATCCCTTAAAGGAAGTGTCGAAAAATACGCCTTATCACCATGAGGATCAATCTCTTCATCTCGCGGTTGTTCACCCTCATTATCTGGAATATAGGCATCCATACAGTTAATCGCCACTCTTTCCAACTCGATAGAATCTCTTCTCCCTGCTAATCCAAAACTTAAAACAATATCCGGCCCAAACTGTTTTATTCTGTGATTAAGTTCGTCAAAAGAAGTATCAAAGGTGACTGGAAGAATTAAACCTTCGACCATGATATTCTTTGGAATCTGAACTTTATTTTGTTGGAGTGCCTCCACCAAAAGTGAGGTGGGATTGAGAGAGTGAGTTCCGAATATTTGAAAACCAGAGATCAAAACCTTCATGCTCATATTTTATCTTCAGTTTGAATCTATAGAAACAACAACTTGTGACCTTGTTCTCATTTTAACGAGATAAAGCTTGTGGGCAATTGATAAGTCCTATAGACTGCACCCAAGATACTTAGCTACGACCGCAAAACCTGATCAATTTCGCCCTCTATTTTAATTATCAAAAACAAATTTAAAGACAAGAATGAACATCGCAAACACGTGATGACATTCCATCGGAGTTACTAGTGGAAAATTCTAAAATTTACGTCGGCAACATTGGTTTCAATGTAACAAATGAAGCTTTGACTAACGCTTTTGCTAAATTCGGCCAAGTCCGTTCAGCAAAAATCATCACAGACCGTGATACAAACAGAAGCAAAGGCTTCGGTTTCGTAGAAATGGGAACTGGTGCTGAAGCAGCTAAAGCAATTTCAAGCCTTAACGGAACTGATCTTGACGGTCGCGCACTTAACGTGACTGAAGCTCGTCCGAAGAACTAATATTCTTTACGAGGACCCGAGTCTTAAAACTCGGGTCTCTTTTCTTGGTATCTTCCCGGTATAGGTGGGAAGTGCCTTTTTTCTCTTCTGTTCGACATCAATAAAATCCCCATCCTTAATTGATTAAAAAAGACATGATTTGAGCTCTCGCAGCACTTAATTTAACCTTTATTGTGACCTCCACGACTGTACTCATATGACTAATCGGCCTTAGCATTTGATGAGTTCATCGGAGGTTCTATGAAACGGATTTTAACGTTCCTCGGTTGTGTGTTGATCTTCTTACTCGGTGCCTGCGCCAATATGAAAGATAGGTTTCATGTGGATAAGGCGACCGCAAAATCGTCACGTGAGATTCTATTCAATGAAGCCAAGGAATTGGTGGAAAAAATGGCAACACTCTCAGATCAACGAGCATGGTTTGATCTGGAGCAAGTGTTTGCCACTCATACTGTTTACAACTACGGTACTCCCGAAATACTTACTCCCACTCAAATTGTTGACCGCTGGAAACCGGTCTTAAGTTATTTTACGAGAACCAATCAAGATATTTCTAATTTTCAATTCAGTGAAACTCAAGGTCGTATTTTGGGATCAGCCAATTTTACACAATATCATGAAAGAAAATCAGATGTGACTTTGAGAGGCCAGTACAGTTTTGAGTTCACGAGAAATAAAGAGAATCAACTAAGAATCCTGAGGATCACCATGATACCTGGAAGTGCAATTGGTGATGAAGCACTTCTTCGCCAAGCAAGAAAAGTCAGTCCTCCGGAAAAATACTCATATACGACAGAGACTGTGAACTTTATGAGTAAAGAAAACAAATTGTCGGGATGGCTTTTAAAACCACTCAATCCTAAATCTCGTGATGTCATTGTTATTGGCGGTCCACTTATGACAGTTAAAGAGCAAGTGGCCTATCCTTATGCGAAGAAATTTGTAGAGAAGGGATTTCCCGTTTTCGTTTTTGACTCTACTGGTTTTGGAGAAAGTGAGGGGGCAGTGAGAAATCAAGAAACTCCCATCTCCAAAATTAAAGACTTGTTAGCCTCGGTTGATTATCTGACGGCGAGAACAGAGTACGAGCATTCAAAAATAAATCTGATTGGGATTGATGCTTCGGCTGGTTATACTGCCCATGAAGCAGCCGCTGATCCAAGAATCTCCCGATTAGTTCTGGTTGCACCGACATTTATTGGAGAAGACAAAGTTGATATTCTCTTAACTGATTACTATGTAAATTCTGACAGAGGAGATATGCCACAAGCTCATACTCAGCTTACAGCCGCCACACTTAAGTCATGGACGGGGTTTGATGCCACTCCTGCAGCAGCTCAAATCAGGGTACCAACTTTATTGATAGACTCGGCTGATGGTTTGGACTCAGTCGGGGTGAAAAGATTTATTTCACAACTAAGAATCAAACCTGAGTTAAAAACGGTAAAGGCAGAGCACGAAGATTTTTACGATCGATCTGCGCAGATGACGGTGGTGGTAAATTCAGCTACTGATTTCTTCAATAAAGACATTATTCTTGAACCTCTAAGACAGGCACAGGAAGAGTAGATCGATGATTCTTAAAGAATGTCGGATTAGATCTAATCAATAATGGCTGTCTGAATTCCCAGCTTGGACCATAAAATATCTCATGCTGCGCGTTAACCGAATCCAAGAAACTATTGGTTTTTGCCTCTGTCAGGGCTAGAGTATCCCCATTCAAAAGTGAGGATCCTATGAAACTACTCGAAGGTAAAAAAGCACTAATTCTTGGTCTGGCAAATGACCGTTCTATTGCTTGGGGAATAACTAAAACATTTAAAGAACAAGGGGCTTCTATTGCTCTTTCTTATATGAATGAGGCCATTCATAAACGTGTAGAGCCACTAGCGCAGGAAATTGGAGCTGACTTTATTTTTGAAATGGACGTAACTAACGATGCTCACTATCTGGCGATGAGAAAAAAAATTGAAGAGAAATGGGGCAAGTTCGATATTCTTGTTCACTCGTTGGCATTTGCCGATAAAGAAGATCTCGCTAGGCCCTTCGTTCATACGAGCCGTAAAGGTTTTGCGATGGCCTGTGATATTTCTGCCTTCTCACTCGTCGGATTAACTGATTCTCTGCAAGATATTATGAACGATAATGGTTCTATTATCAGCATGACATATTACGGCTCTCAGAAAGTTATTAAAAATTATAATGTCATGGGTGTGGCCAAGGCAGCTCTTGAAGCTTCGACTCGATATCTTGCTTACGATCTTGGCCCGCGTGGGATTAAAGTAAACTGTATTTCTGCTGGACCCATCAAAACCCTCGCTGCATCGGGAATTTCTGGTTTCAGAGGACTTCTCAATCAAGTTGAAGAGATCGCTCCAATGCGAAAAAATGTAACCCCAGAAGACTGTGGAGGAGCAGCCCTTTATCTTGCCTCTTCACTTTCTGGTGGAGTGACAGGACAAATTCTTTACGTTGATTCAGGGTTAAATATTCTCGGCGGATTCTAGTGGATTATAAGTTCGGTCAATTCTCTCCCGATCATCTTCATAGGATGAAAGAGGGAGTAGAGCTTTTCAACCAACAGATGTACTGGGAGTGCCATGAGGCCCTGGAAGATGTATGGATGGAAGACCGAAATGATTCTGCCCGAAATGTTTACTGGGCGGTTATTCAAGTAGCGGCTGCATGTATTCACTATCGTGATAATAATGTCATTGGTGCTCGTGGGATGATCTACAAGGCCAAAGAAAAATTTAAGCGGTGTCGGGACCTTCACGTCGTAACAGATGTTGTTTTAGAAAATCTTGATTGGCAAGAGTTAGAGAATCTGGTCTTCGCCATTACAGATAAGGATGCAGCGATTGAAGAGTTTGCTCTTCTTTATGATTTTAGATTCAAAAAATATTCGTATTAATTAATAAGTTTCCGGGAGTTTTGAATGCTTTGGATGACAGTCATTGGGTGGTTAGCAAGAGTCGTTTTGGTTCTTCTTGTAGGGCTTTCAGTTTGGTCTATTACAATTATTATTGAACGACGTCGCTTTTTTAAAAATCTCAATATTCCACTTGATGAATATAGAAAGTTTCTTAAGGCCAAGAAAGCTTTGCCCAAAGATGCTAATATGGCTTCGGAAATGTTTCATGAAATTTCATCTCTTAAAAGCACAGAACAAATCGAAAAAGCTTTCGATGTTTTCATTGGAGATAAACGAAAAGAACTCGAAAAAGGTTTACCTATACTAGGAACATTGGGATCAACCTCTCCTTTTATTGGTCTCCTCGGAACGATTCTCGGAATTATTGTAAGTTTTGGAGAATTATCTCAAGGTACTGGGTCAACAAATACCGTTATGTTTTCCCTGGCTGAGGCCCTTATTCTGACCGCTGTCGGTTTGATTGTAGCGATCCCTGCAGTAATTGGATTCAATGTGCTTTCCCGTAAAGCCCGAGGCATTATGAACGAAGTGGCGAGCCTTAAAGATCTTTACATCGCTTATAAGGACTAGTTTATGGCCGGCAGAAATTTTGATCCTAATGATATTGGTGAAGGCATTAATGAAATCAACATCACTCCTTTTGTAGATGTGGTTTTAGTTCTTCTGGTTATTTTCATGGTGACAGCACCTGTTATGATCAAAGAAAGTCTCAAAGTTAATTTACCTAAAACACTTACCTCTGATATAACAACGAAAGCGGCTTCTATTGGAGTTGCTATCAGTAAAGAAGGTCAGGTTTTTCTAGAAGGAAATCTGATGGGGCCCGAGTCGCTTGAAAAAGAATTGAAAAGAATTTCCAGAGATGCTCCTGAAACAAACTTTCTTATTTCGGCCGACACAGACTCGCGACATGGAGATGTGGTTAAAATGATTGATCTTTTAAAGAGAAACAATCTTAACCGTTTCGCCCTACAAGTGGAGAAGATTAAGTAATTATGCCTTCTTCCATCTTTAAACCTTGGCAATCATCCCTTCTCATTCATCTCAGTCTCGTGGTGGTCTTCTTTGCGTTAACTCTAATCAAATTCACTTCCAAGGAAACTTATGAAGTGGAGATTTTTGTAGAGGAACCAAAAGAAGTCCAGAATCTCGCCAAAGCTGAAGAAAAACCACAAGTGGTACTTAAATCAGTGAACAAGATAGAACAAGATTTAGCACCTAAAGATGCCAGACAAGTTTTTGGCGCAAGTCGCGACT
>JBBARF010000011.1:0-52796 GCA_040399925.1 Bacteriovoracaceae bacterium | reverse complement strand
TTTCTATAAATCTCGCTGATCTTTCTTTTTGGGCGGGACTTCTCTTGTTCCTCTATTTATTTATCAAGGATCGTTTTTTTAGTAAGCATCAGAATAATCGATCTAATATGTTGATCCTTCCGAAAGATCAGGTTCGTCTTTCCCTTATTTTTTCACTCCTTGTACTCGCGGCGGGTCTCATCTTGGGAATTTTTGGAGCGATGTTTTTAAACATTCACTTTGTGGATTACCAACTTAATGGACATCTCCTGCTTAAAAAATATATCTTCCTTCACATTGGTGTGACGTTTGCTCTTTCACTGATGTTTTTCATTTTCTGTATTTTCTTCAGTCACAAACTTGCGGGTCCGGTCTTTGGATTCCTGAATTACTTAAAGAGAAATGATGGAGTGATGAAAGGGGAGTTTAGAAGCCGCGACCGCGACTTCTTCCATGCCCTCGAAGACTTTGACCGTGAAATAGCGTCTAATAAGAAGAGTTAGACACCAGTCCCTTAACAATTTCCACACTAGAACTTGTGCCTAAGCGGGTCGCTCCCGCTTCAATCATCTTTTTGGCCGTCTCAGTGTCTCTGATTCCACCACTGGCCTTAACTCCCATACTTCCTACTAATGAACGCATAAGTTTGATATCTTCGACGGTAGCACCGCTGGTAGAAAAACCCGTTGATGTTTTTACAAAATCAACTTTCGCTTTGACCGCAAGTTCGCAGGCCTTAATTTTTTCTTCCTGAGTCAGAAGACAAGTTTCAAGGATCACTTTAAGAATCGCTCCCTGCTGATGACAAACCTGGGCGAGAGAGGACATATCATCCAGTACATACTGCCATTCGCCAGACTTCACCGCTGAGTTATTCATAACCATATCAATTTCGCGAGCACCTTCAGCACAGGCCTTCATGGCTTCAAAACGTTTGGTTTCCATGGTTGAAGCTCCTAAGGGAAAGCCCACAACCGTGCACACCTTGACCGATGTGTTTCCCAGCATCGCTACAGCACGCTTTACATAGTAAGAATTGATACAAACGGAAAAGAACTCATGCTCTATAGCTTCCAGACAAAGTTTTTCAATTTGTGCTGAAGTGGCTTCTGGCCTTAAGAGAGTATGATCTATGTATTGATTGAGTTTCATTATTTTCCTTCCGGGATGAATGTCGCCTTAACTTCTTCTCGATCTTTATGGGCATCGAGGAATTTCACAGCACTAGGATTTTCCGAAGCCTTCACTAATCCTCGATACATGGCCCAGTCAAAATAACAGTAAAGAGAAATAGAGTGATAGTTCCATTCCTTGAGACCTTTGTCAGAAAGATAATCTTTCAAGTAATTCTCAATTGACTTGATCCGGTCCCGCTGACGATTGAAGAAGAGTTTATCTTCGTTAGTATCAAAACCAGACCGTTTAAGTAAAACCAAATTCAGCGAGGCTCCAATCATCCCATCAATGGCGGTCAGAAGATTTTCATCTTCCCAAGTCATATTTTGGAAACGATGAATGGCATTGAGATAATTGAAAATCTGGCGCGAATCCCAGATGGTCTGCTCTCCATCAGTCAAAACAGGAACCTGATTAATAGGATTTATTTTATTAAGTTTCTCCGCATCCTCTTTTTCAAAGATGGCCATCTCTCTAAAGTCATACTGAATGGAGTGAAGAAGTATTCTTAGTTTTCTAACGAAAGGCGAAGTTTGGGAACCATAAAGAACATAGGCCATGAGATCCTCCAAGATGGCCTTGATTGTAGAACCGGCACCCAGAGGTTGAAAAGCCCTTTAAATGGAGCGATTAGCTAAGCGTAGAATAAGAGATAACCAGCAATAGGAACGAGATTAGCAGTAAGCTTTTCATTAAAGGCTCCAGAACGTTTTAAAGGTAATTGGGCCCAGTATAGTTTATTAAAGGTAAAGCCGGGCAGACTGTGAAAGAACTACGTGAAGTCTCTCAAAAAAGTGTCTACACGTTAGACACCCTGTTTGGGTATAAACAAAACCTCCTCTGTAAGTCTGGCCAAACTACCAAAAAGACAATGACCTCGTTGGCACCAATCTTGGATGTGGATAAGTACATTATTTATTTCTAGGGGAGATTTTATGAAATCATTTTTTACACAATTGGTACTCATTGCAGGATTATCAGTTTTAGCAGTAAGTTGTGGTGGAAGTAAGGGTGGGAGTAAAAGCGCAGCAGCAAACCCATACGCAAGTAATCTTTCAAATGTAAATCTATCAGCAACTTCAGCTCAAGCATTAGCCGAAGGAAACGCTTGGTATCTTAATTCTGTAGAAGGCACATCAGCACAAGGCAACGGTGGAGATGTAACAAGAAAAAAATATGTTTCTTCAGCTGCAAGTTCAAACTGTAAACCAATTCTTGGTGGATTAGCACAATGGTGTTCTTCATCAAGTTCTACATCTCAAAACAATGGAACGGAAGTCTCTACTACAACAATTATTTTTGCAAATACGGCAGGACAAATTATCAGTGCTAAAGGAAATGCAGAATTAAATAACGTCTTTTCTGGCTCAATCGGTACATTGATTGAAGGTAGAGTATTATCAGCCAATGTCATAACACTCACTTTTCTTCGTACAGCAGATAATGCAGTAGTGACGTACACTATTGATAAATCTTATCACTCACTACTTAACCCAGTGATCGTGACTGAAGAGACCCAAACCTCGAGATCTGACATCGTTGTAACTTACGTAAGACGTTTTTAAGCTTCTTCTATAACCGGGCGACCTACGGTCGCCCTTTTCCAATTTGTTTAGTCGGATATTTTTGTTCAACATTTTCCCTCTCTCACATCGCAAAAATCAGTTATTCTATACCCATCTAAATTATCTTCATGAAAGAGGTTTTCTATGGGTTATTACAAAGCAGACATCCGTGACATTGAATTCAACCTGACCGAGCTTTTGAAAGTTCAGGAATGGACGGATTATGGTTTAGGTGAGCAGGACATTAAAGGCATTCTGGCCGAGTATAATAAGTTTGTAGAAAACGAAATCTTTCCAACCCGCGAGCCTTCTGATCAGCAGGGTGTGAAGCATGTGAACAAAAAAGTTCTGGCACCGGAATCGATCAAAGGTGTTCAAAAAAGTTTTTATGAAAATGGATGGTTTGCTCTCGGACTTCCGGAAGATATTGGTGGAACACCTGTGCCGGAAGGTTTGTATGTGGCGTGTATGTCACTTGCAACCGGAGCTAACGTTGCTTGGATGATGTACCCGGGTCTTTCTCGAGCCGCTATGAACGTGATCAATCTTAAAGGAAGTGAGTTCATGAAAACTCACATCGTGCCTAAGATGATGTCAGGTGAGTGGGGCGGAACGATGTGCTTGACTGAAGCAGGAGCTGGTTCAGATGTTGGTTCTTTAAGGTCAACAGCTAAGCCTCTTGATAATGGAATGTACTCGATAAAAGGAACAAAGATTTTCATCTCTTCTGGAGAGTCAGATCTTTATGCAAATAATATGCACTTGGTGCTTGCTCGTACGCCAAAAGGTGGCGAAGGTTCCAAGGGGATTTCACTCTTTGTTGTTCCAAGATTTAAAATTAAAGAAGATGGAACTAACGGAGAAGCTAACAACGTTGTTTGCTCGAAGATTGAACATAAAATGGGGATTCACGCATCTGCCACTTGTGAACTTCAATTCGGTGTGGATGGAGAGACTCAAGGTTGGTTAATTGGTGAAGAGTTCGACGGTATGGCGACGATGTTCATCATGATGAACGAAGCTCGTTTGTATTGTGGAATCCAAGGTGAATCTCAGGCGAATCTCGCTTACCAGATGGCGAATAAATATGTTAAAGAACGCGCCCAGTTTGGAAAAGAAATTATTCATCATCCGGATGTGGCCCGCAATCTTTTAAAGATGCGTGCAATGTCTCGTGGGATGAGAGCGCTTTGCCTTCACACGGCAAACCTTTTTAATAAAGCTCACAAAGATCATCAGTTTGAAAGCATGATTGGTCTTCTGACTCCTATTTGTAAGGCCTATTGTTCGGAACAAGGCTTCTTGGTTTCTTCAACAGCATTACAAGCTCACGGTGGTTACGGCTACTGTACTGAGTATGGTGTTGAGCAGTTCGTTCGTGATACGCAAATTGCGATGATCTATGAAGGGACCAATGGTATTCAGGCGATCGATTTTGTGATGAGAAAAATTCTTAAAGACGGCGGAAAAGCTCTCGGTGCTTTGACTAACGAAATCGTGGCTTCGGTTCAGGCATTAGACGAATCGAAATTTAAAAAAGAGAAAGACCTCTTCAATAAAGTTCTTCTCAGTGCTCAGAGCATGATGCAGCATATTTCAGGTTATGCGAAAAATAATCAGTACAATCTCATTTTGCAAAACTGTAGTGATTTTCTCCACTTTGCTTCTCAGATGGTAGTGGGCTGGAAACTCCTTGAATCGGCAGTTCTAGCAGATCAAAAACTGGCCACTGCTGCCGGCGATGATAAGGCTTTTTACGATTCAAAAATCGCTGATTTCAAGGTTTACTGCGGACATTATCTTGTACACAACCTATCAACGGCTAAGACCATCACAGAATTTGTGGATGACGTAACTCAGCTTTCGATTTAAGGCCTGACGTGCTAGGATGATGGTAATTTAAGTTTAAAAGGTTATACCGTGTTAAAAGATAGAGTCTTTGAGTTAGCTCAGAAGTTTTCTGAAGCAACTCATGGCAGTTCCGATTATGACAAAGATCAAATCTATGTCAGGGGAAATAGTGATAGGGAATATATCCCTCTGACTTTTCTCCAAAAAGAAATGCCTGAATTAGAAGAGATCAGTAAATTGAAAGCGGAAGGTTTCGTTTTCAGTTCTTATGATTTTCTCGAACTCAACGAGTTTGATCAGTGGTATCAGGCCCAATTCAATAAAAGATTATCCAGCAAAACGATGAAGAATCTTGGAATCCTTCATTTGCCAGATCAAAAAGCAATTTTTGATACAGTGGAAGTCGTTCACCAAACTTTCCAGATTTTGAAAGACCACAAGGTTTTGATGAATGGAAAAAATCTCCCGATTCAGCTCGGAGAATGGTACTCAAAAATCATTTTTGGTCTTCATCAAATCAAGAGTTCTTCCCAGAGAGGATTTGATTTTAAAACTGAAATCGGTAAGACCGTTGAGGTCAAAGTTCATTGGCACGATGCTACTTCGCCCAAGGGTGTAAAGATCAAGAAATCTTTAGCTGAACTTTCGGATTATTGCATTATTATGTACATATCTAAGAATTTTACGATTCGGGATATCCTGTTTTTGGACTCAGAGTTCATTCTCAGGAAATTTGATACTAAGGGGCATACAATCTTCCTTAAGGATCAGGATGTGGCCGGCTACTTCTTCAGCAAGTCAGATAAGCATTTCGATAAAGTGGTTAACAAAAACGCTTTACTGCGATTTGCAACTCCAACCTTGGCGATGAAACTAGAGGACCGGCTGAAATAACTTTCCGACTAGCTTGGGGATTTTGTGAAAAGCCGGATTGCCTATATTAACGACAACACTGCAAACCTTGATTGTATCAAACTCGTTTTTGAGCATCATTTTGACGTAGATACTTTTCATTTCAGCTGATGAGACTGATGCCATCCGGATTAAATCTTTTTCGTTAGGAGCTGTTGATTTCCTCAACCGTCACATGAAAGCTGATGAAATGATGGCGAGATTGAATTCGAAAATCCAATTTTTCAAAAAGCTCAGAAGCATTGTTGAATTTGGAAATCTGAAAGTGAATTTGACTCTTTTAAAAACTTACGTGGATCAAAAAGAAATAGGATTAACATTCATTGAATTTAAGATCCTCTGGCAGCTCATTTCTGGATACCCTGAAATTCTTCCCAAAGAGCAGATTATTGAGCACGTTTGGGGAGCAGGTAAAGTTCTTGATGCTACCATTTACACTCACATTTCAAATCTCAATGGGAAACTCAGTAGATGGGATCATGAAGTTTTAGGGATTAAAAATCGCGGCTTCAAAATTTCTAAAAAAGAATCTGCAGTATGAAATGGAATATTATCTATTTTGATGATGATGCTTTAAACATTGATGCCTACAAACTCATGCTTCAGGAAAAATTTAACATTATTGGACTTCAGGATGGAAATCAACATCTCGAAATAATGGAAGCTGTTTTTTCTCATGCCTTTCTCATTGATGTTCACATGCCGATCATTGATGGCTTTAGTCTCTATAAAAAAATTATTGCTCACCAACGCTATAATGGCTGTCCGATTTTTTTTATCTCAGGAGATCAGTCTGACCTGAATAAGATCCGTTCGTATGAGCAGGGTGGTATTGATTTCCTTCCAAGAACAATTTCGGAAGAAGAGATGGTTTTAAGACTTACTAATAAAATCCAACTATTTCTCAAAATGAGTACCATTCTGGAATTAGGGAATTTAAAAATTGACGCTCAAACTTTTAAAGTCTTTCTGAATAATACATTGATCGATCTCACGTTGATTGAAATGAGAATGCTTTCCGTGCTTCTCAGAACTTTCCCTGAAGCGATTTCAAAGAAACAGATTCTGAAGCAAATTTGGGGCGATGATGCTGTTAAATCCGGCACTATCAACACTCATCTGACAAATTTGAGATCTAAAATTGGTGGATGGTCTCATACTCTTAAGGTTAAGGAAGAGCTCATCACCGTTCAAAAAACTGAAATGAAAGAAGAAGCTTAGTAGAGACTGTACTCTGCCAGACGGCACTCAATATCCCCGTTATAAAGAATATGTCGTTTCGCTGTTTTTAATCCAACTACTTTAAGCATTTCGAGATTTCCTGTGAACAGGGCCGCACGATTGCCTTTAAATTGATTTTTCCAATGATCCCCAAGTCCTTTATAGAGGGTCTTAAGTTTTTCATCTTCACCATGATCTAAACGTTCACCATAAGGCGGGTTACAGATGAAGAGTGTCTTACCTTCCAGAGGAGTTGTTTTGAGAGCATCACCACGGGTGAGTTTGATGGCATTTTCAAGCTTAGCCTTTCTTACGTTCTCAGTGGCAGAGATCAAAACCATTTCTGACAATTCATTTCCGGCCAGAGTATTTGGGCGAGAGTTAAGGTAGGCGATCCCTTTCTCTGTAGCTGCTGTAATGTCGGCCACGTATTGCTTGAAGTGACCCATCAGTTCCTGATCCTGAGTGAACCAAGGATAGTTCTGGAAGGTCCATAATTTGTATTCAGGCTGACGAAGGTAACGTTCAACTTTGAGGTAACTTGGAGGGATATTTCCCGCCATTAAAGCACCTTCAATGATGAAGGTTCCAGATCCGCACATAGCATCCAGAAGTGATTCAGTTTCAGGATTATATCCAGCGAGTTTTAAAATTCCTGCAGCAACGTTTTCTTTCACCGGAGCTTCTGTTTTGGCTAAACGGTAGCCACGCTGATGGAGAGGGTCTCCACAAAGATCGTACATGAGGGTTACGAGATCTGGTTTTTCAATCCCACGATCAACTCGGGCAAGAAATGAAATATCCGGAAAATCTTTAGCAACACTTGGACGTGTTCCTTCAAAGTGACGGAAGTAATCAACGATAGCGTCTTTAAGTTTAAGAGTCGCAAATTGTGAGTTTCTAAATTCTTCACGCTCGAAAGGCAAATCACCAAAAATGGTTGTTAAGCGAAAGGTATGCTCAACATCCATGAGGGTTTTCCACTTAACGTCAGTGGCTTCAAGGTAGTAATCTTTTTCGTTGATACATTCAAAGGCATAGAGGTATTTGAAGACACGGCTAGCAAGACGAGAGTAAAGGATGACTTTGAGAGCAATCTCATGAAAACATTCGAACTGGACTCCGCCTCTGACTTTTTTAGCTGTCTGAGCGCCTAAGTCTAGGATTTCTTGTGCCAGAAGGTCTTCTAGACCACCTGGGCAAGAGGCAAAATATTCGAACTTATATTTTTTCATAATCGGCCTTATATAACTCCTAGACGCCCTTGAGAACCAGGTCAAAGAATGCTAGGTTAATCCCCATATAATGTTAATGTTCGCTTTATTACCAGACCTCTTAGGTTAAGCAAAAGGATTTATCCATGAAAGCAAGTTTTTCACAGGGTTCTTACGGGAACACTAATCGTCTTAAGTACAAAGTTAAAGATATCACTCTCGCTGAATGGGGAAGAAAAGAAATCCGCCTAGCAGAAGCTGAAATGCCAGGACTTATGGCCCTTCGTACTGAATTCGGTAAGACTAAGCCTCTTAAAGGCTCTCGGATTGCTGGTTGTCTCCATATGACAATCCAAACTGCAGTATTGATCGAAACTTTGGTTGAGCTTGGTGCTGATGTCACTTGGTCATCTTGTAACATCTTCTCAACTCAGGACCATGCTGCTGCTGCTATCGCTGCTGCAGGAATCCCTGTTTATGCTTGGAAAGGTATGAACGAAGAAGAGTTCAACTGGTGTATTGATCAAACTGTTTTCTTCGGTGAGAAGAAAGAGCCACTCAATATGATTCTTGATGATGGTGGAGATTTGACTGAACTCGTTCTTTCAAAATATCCTGAGCTTTATAAAGGCATCAAAGGAATTTCTGAAGAAACAACTACAGGTGTTCACAGACTTTACGAACTTGAAAAAGCTGGAAAACTTCCTGTTCCATGTATCAACGTAAACGATTCAGTAACTAAATCAAAATTCGATAACAAGTACGGATGTCGTGAATCATGTGTGGATGCTATCCGCCGTGCAACTGACGTTATGATGGCAGGTAAAGTTGCTGTCGTAGCAGGTTTTGGTGATGTTGGTAAGGGTTCTGCCGACTCACTCAAAGGTGCCGGCGCTCGTGTTATCGTAACTGAAATCGATCCTATCTGTGCTCTTCAGGCAGCGATGGAGGGTTATGAAGTGAAGAAGATGGACGATGCAATTCCTGAAGCTGACATCATCGTCACAGCTTCTGGTTGCAAAGACATCATCGTTGGTCGTCACTTTGAGGCAATGAAAGATAAAGCGATCCTCTGTAACATCGGTCACTTTGATATCGAAATCGATATGTCTTGGCTTAACAAAACTTACGGTCACACTAAAGATACAGTGAAGCCACAAGTTGATCTTTATACTCTCAAAAACAACAAGCAAGTGATCGTTCTGGCCGAAGGCCGTCTTGTGAATCTTGGATGCGCTACAGGTCACCCAAGTTTCGTGATGAGTGCTTCATTCACTAATCAGGTTCTGGCCCAGTTAGAACTTTGGAACAACACTTCTGCTTACGAGAAGAAAGTTTATATGCTTCCAAAACACCTTGATGAGAAAGTGGCTCGTCTTCACCTTGCTAAAATTGGTGTAGAACTCGATACTTTGACTCCGGTTCAGTCTGAATACCTTGGTCTTTCAGCTTCTGGTCCATACAAGCCTGAATACTACCGTTACTAAGAACTTTTAATCAGCGAGGTCTGTTATATAACAGACCTCGCTTTTTTTTGTCCAAAAACTACGCTAAACTTTCCCTATGAAAATCACCATCGCCTCTGATCACGCAGCTTTTAACGAAAAACAAATTCTCATTGAATACCTCAAAACCAAGCACGAGGTTGTGGATCTTGGAACACATAGTGCCGAGTCTACTAACTACCCTGACTGGGCAAAAAAATTAGTGCTTAAAGTGCGCGAGGATAAGTCTATTGGGATTTTACTTTGTGGTTCAGGCATTGGTGTCTCAATGACCGCCAATCGTTTTCAAGGCATTCGTGCGGCCCTTTGTTACGATGAAGAAGCAGCGAAGATGTCGCGACTTCACAACAATGCGAATGTTCTCTGCCTTGCAGGACGAAGAACACCCATTGAGCAAATTAAAAAAATTGCAGATGTCTTTCTTGCCACTGAATTCGAAGGCGGCAGACATCAAACGAGAATTGATCTTTTTGACAATCTCGGAGAGTAATTATTTCTTCTCGTCTGCTTGGAGTTTATTCCAGCCAGAAGCGCGGTAGCGGTGAGAAATAATATCAAAGATAGGCGTTTCAGGGGCTTTGGTAACGTCGGCCTGACTAACGGCCTGCTCAGCAAAACTTACTATCTCTGTTCCATTCTCTGTTTTAGATTCCCCACCCAATGATGGCATGACGATTTGGGGTTCTTCATCATTAGAATTTGCATCAAAACCAGGGCCACTTTGTTTGTAGGCAGAAGCAGTTTCTGCTTCTAGTTTTTTCTTAATTTCTGGAGAGAGGGCTGCCAGACTTGCAGTTCCAGAGTTCATAAGACCACCACCGGCCGGGGTGTAGTCATCAGAAGCTGCCATCGCTGTTCCGAGAGCGCCGAGACCTTTCAGGTTATTGGCGAGTTTTGCCTGTTTCGAGTTAAGGTTTAGATTGGGAGCAGCACTTGGAACGATTTTTGAACCGACTTTATTAATTTTTGCGAAAGTGCCTGCTGAATAGCCGTCAAATGCACCTTGATCAAAAGATCCATCGGAGAGAAGGGTGTAACCTTTGTTGGCATCATTCATGAAATTGGCACCAAGACTAAAGCTTGGGCTATAGGCACTCATTGAAGCTTTGAAGCAAGTATTAGTTTTTTTACATTCGCAGTTTTGATCAAAAGTCATCTTACCATTGGTGAGAACTCCACAACCCAACTGACCTTTAGGGGTCGTGTTATCTCCGCCGTTGGCGACACATACTTCTTCGTATTCAGGAGCGTAAAGAGTCTTAGAACTAGGTTCTTTACAAAAACAAGCAGTACCAGTCCAAGGGTTACAGTCACCGGTTTTAGGAAGACTAGCTATAACTCTCTCAACTGCTCTTTCAGCATCTTTGTGCTTAGATGCTTTCTTTATATACACAGCTGCAATTACACCAGCTGCTGACATTTTCGCCCAGTAATTAAAATCAGCTACGACTTTACCTCCACCGAGAACTCCTGTTAAACGAGCTACATAACATGCAGTTGTTGCTGTATAAATAGCTGCTTGATAGGTAGCTGTTCGTTTACGAGTTTTATGGGCCTGCTTAAGAGAGAGAAGGGCCTGAAGCTGAGGATCGCCAGCGGCACTTGTAGCATCTTGTTTTTGTCCCGCCATTTGCATCATACCGGCCACAAGCTCATATCCTAGGGCTGCATAAATACAGTAATCATTTTTTTGTTCAACCTTGTTACCTTTGGCGTCCGTTACTTCCCCCGTTTTACCGAGAGTTTTCTTATCTGCTTTAGTGAGTTCGATTTTTTCTTTGGATTTAATGACTTTACCATCTGCACCTTTTTTATCTTCCGCTACGTTTACTTTTGGTCCACCACCAGTAAGAAAGCCTGAACCGAAAAGCACTCCGTAAAGTTTCCCAAGATTATTTTCAAGAGTATTTCCTAAATTCCCTTTGATGATAGCTCCGTTTTCGTCGATCTTATTTTCATCACAGCCAGCTTCCCCAAAGTATTTGTTTTCGGTCGCACAATTTTCTTTTACAATTGCTGCTTTTCTTCCTTCATGATTCCAGGTTTCTGCGCGTTTCGCCTCTTCGTCCGTCATGGTCGTTGCTGTAGAGAAGACGCTATCCAGAGTTTGAGCACCAGCATCCAAGATGATGAAGAGTGAGCAAAGGGTAGCGATTAAGCTTTTTTTCATAGTCATAAAACGTCCTTGAGTTCACTCATTTTACCATGACCCATCATTTTGGTTCTCCTAGGTAAGATTGTCTCTCTCTTGAGTTTAGTGATTTCATATAGTTGAGCGTATGACTTGCTCGGCTGGCCCCACAGGAGCTGCAAAGAATATTTATCGTTTGACGGGTTTTTAGGGGATAAGTACCTTATAGGCATGTCAGACAAAAAAATTGCCATCCAGCACACCCATGATAACGACCTTACTCATTCGATGGTTCACTACCTTCTCGCTATTCATAAACTGAAAGAAGCCAAAGGTTATGCTCGTGTGACTGATATTGCTCTTGAAATGGGACTGACGAAAGGTTCTGTTTCAACAGCTCTGACGAATTTAAAAAAACGCGAACTCGTGATTGAAGATGAAAGTAAGTTTCTTTCTCTTTCACCAACTGGTCATGAAGCAGTTCACGGAATCCTCTCATCTCGCACTCTTCTGTTTTATTTCTTAAAAGATATCATCGGTGTAAATGAAGACGTGGCCCACAAGGATTCATGTCTCATGGAACATTTAATGAGTTCAGAAACTCGCGAAAAACTTTTCAATTTCATGAAGAGTCTTTCGAACGAAGAAATCAAAAAGATGAATTTTTCGACATCTTTTGATTTTTCAAAGTTCGATCACCAGCATGATTTTGAAGAAATCCAAAAAGGTGACACTTATTTAAAAACTGAATGAGAATCGTTCAGTTTTTTAAGCAAAGTGATAATGCTTTCAAAAAAAGTTTTTTGTTCTTCACCGTTTCTTATTTCCTCGTTATTTTTAATTATCCCTTTGTTCGAGCCGCCAGTACGACAATATTTTTTGAAGCTTTCGGAGCTAAATCATCACCAGTTGCTTGGTTGTGGGCGGTAGGTTTTCTCGCAGTCACCATTTGGGCATGCAATAAACTTCAGTCAAAATTCTCTGTGCAAAAAGTCTTCATGATTGCGAGTGTCTTTTCAACACTCGTCTTTATTGGAGGAACACTCGGCTATTTATCTGGGAATAAATTTCTTTCCTATGCGGCCTTCATCTGGAAAGAAATTTATATCGTCGTTCAGGTTCATCTGCTTCTCGCTTACGCTAATACTTTTTTTAAGAAAGAAGATTTTAAGCTCATCATCGGACCTTTTGGTGCCATCGGGAGTCTCGGTGGAATTGGTGGGGGATTACTAACAAGTTATCTGAGTCTGAACTTCGGAACTAACTCTGTTATGTGGGTTGGAATTGTCCTAGTTTTTATCCCTGCGCTAACTTTTTTCTTCACACCAACTGTTGCTCTGGCGCCCGGTGAGGAAAAGAAAAAATCGCCTTTGGCGAGTCTCGATACCCCGAATGTGAGAAAGTACGTTTTTTACATTGCCGCCATCGTAGCTCTTACTCAATTCATTATTAATATCGCTGATTTTAAGTTCAATCTGGTTTTTGAAACGAGCATCTCGGAATCAGCTCAAAGAACGGCTTACCTAGGTCATGTTTATTCTCTGACCAACCTCTTAACTTTTCTGTTTCAGTTCCTGCTTTTGCCTTTCGTTTTGCCTCGAGTTTCAGAAAAAAATTATCACCTCTTTATACCGCTATCTTACTTTGTTTGCGTGCTCGCCCTAATCATGGGATCAGGCGTTGGATTACTTCCGGTAGCCGCGTTGTTTATCTATTTTAAGTCTGCTGATTATTCAATTTTCAGTGCGGGTAAAGAGATTTTGTACCAGCCTCTGACAAGTTCTCAGAAGTATGGAGCCAAATATCTCACTGATATGCTCGTGTATCGCTTTTCTAAAGCTTTGATTGCTGCCGTCTTGATTTATCTCCAATCCTCCACCATTCTTAACATGATGATGATTTCCTTCCTTATTATTTGGTTGATTCTCATCATCAAACTTTTCAAAATTCAGCACAAACTCTTTCGTTGAGGATCTTATGACAAACCCGTTACTCGAAAAACCAAAAGCCGTTCATGGGGCCTATCCCTTTGACGTTGTTAAACCTGAACATTATCTTCCGGCACTGAAAGCTGCGATTGATACGGCGAAGACAAAACTTGAAGCCTATAAAAATTCTCCTCGCACTGATTTTCAACATGTCGTGGTTGAAAAAGGCGACATTACAGAACAAGTTGATTACATCGCAGGTATTTTCTTTAATCTTCATTCGGCTGAATGCTCGGATGAGCTTGAAAAGATTTCTCCCGAGATGACTGAAACACTGACTCGTTTTGGAAATGACATCTCTTTAGATCCTAAGATCTTTGCGAAATTCAAGGCCTGTTATGAAACGCGTTTTGAGCAAAAGCTTTCGCCTGAAGAAACGACCATTATCGAAAAGAGCTACAAGTCTTTCGTAAGAAATGGCGCCCAACTTGCAGACAGCGAAAAAGATCGCATGCGTGAGATGGATGAAAAGCTAGCTAAACTTACGTTAGCTTTTTCTCAAAACGTTCTTAAGGCGACCAATGAATTTTTGATGGAGATAACTGATAAAAAAGATCTCGATGGATTACCTGATACCGTTATTGAAGCTGCCGCGGAACTTGCAACAGTCAAAGGCAAGACTGGGAGCTGGTGCTTTGGATTGAATGCTCCATCTCTTATGCCATTCCTTACATATTCAAAAAAACGTGAGCTTCGTAAAAAGATGATGCTCGCTCATTCATCAAAATGTTTTAACGATCAGTTTGATAACCAAAAAAATCTAAAAGAGATTCTTAATTTACGGACAGAAAGAGCTAAAGTTCTGGGATTTAATACCCATGCAGATTTTGTTTTGGAAGAGCGTATGGCCATGTCGCCTAAAAAGGTGATTGATTTCTTGGATGAACTTTTTATTAAAGCTAAACCATATGCTGAAAAAGATGTAGCAAAGGTCAAAGATTTAGCTCTTGAGATGGACGGAATAAAAGATTTTCAAAGTTATGATAATGCCTATTATTCTGAGATTCTAAAAAAACGTGAACTCAGCATGGATGATGAAATGCTTCGCCCATTTTTTAAACTTGAAAACGTAGTGGATGGTGTTTTTAAAGTAGCTAAGCTTCTTTACGGACTTGATTTTAAAGAAGTTTTCAATGTTCCTAAATACCATGAAGATGTCCGCACTTTTGAAGTTTACGATGAAGAGAAAAAATCCTTCATCGGTCTTTTTTATACTGACTTCTTTCCAAGAACGACAAAACGCCCAGGTGCTTGGATGAGCGATATAAAACCTCAGGGGTTGTATAACGGAAGAGTAGAAAGACCACACATCATGATTGTGTGTAATTTTACAAAACCAACTAAAACAAAACCATCTCTTTTGACTCTGGATGAAGTACTCACTCTTTACCATGAATTCGGCCACGCCCTTCATGGTCTTCTGTCGAATGTTAAGTATCGCGACCTCGCTGGTACAAGTGTCTTCTGGGATTTTGTGGAGCTACCATCTCAGATTATGGAAAACTGGGTGATGGAGAAAGAATGCCTCGATCTCTTTGCTGTACATTATGAAACAGGTGAAAAAATTCCAGCGGATTTGGTTAAGAAGATTAAGCAGAGTGGCAAGTTCCAGGAAGGTATCGGAACGATGAGACAGCTCTCTTTTTCTTATCTTGATATGAATTACCATATGGTCGATCCAAAAACGATTACGAGCATTGAGGGAACTGAGGATAAGGTTCTGGCCAAGACCCGATTTATTCCTAAATTACCTGGAACTGCGGTCTCAACGGCTTTCTCCCATATCTTCTCTGGCGGTTATTCGGCGGGATACTATTCCTATAAATGGGCCGAAGTGCTGGACGCTGACGCCTTCGAATTTTTCCTGACCTCGGGAATTTTTAATAAAGAGGTCGCACTTAAGTTCCGTGAAAACATTCTGGAAAAAGGTGGAACAGAGCACCCAATGGAACTATACAAGAAGTTCCGTGGCCAAGAACCTGACGTTGGCGCTTTGTTAAGACGAGCAGGGCTGCACTAAAATTTTCTTTGCCGCTCCTGTCACGGAGCGACTCATATTAACTTAAGATTTCTTAGGGTAAAATTTCGATATTTTCTATTCTGCTTCAAGTACAATATCCCTTTAGGGGAATTGATGTTCGAAAAGTACGAAAAATACTATTTAGCACAAAGTTGGTTTGCCAAGGATAAAGAGCTGCATCGAAGTCCTAAGCCTCTGGCGTTAGAAATGATGTGCAAAAAGATTGCGGATGTTCTCGGAGTAAATCGGGTTGGGATTTGGTTTTATACACTTAATAAAGAAGCTCTCCAGGAAGATCTTACCTTATTAGACGGCGGGGTTAATTCTAAAGGAATTCTGCTGCTTAAAAAAGATTATCCCATTTATTTCAGACGGATTGATCAAGAAAGAGTTCTCCAGGTTTCCAATACTCAGTTTGACTCATCTGTTTCTGAACTTTATGAAACTTATTACAAGCCCAATCAAATTATTTCTTCTCTTGATGCTCCGATTTTTTCTGATGGGGAGATGCTGGGAGTTCTTTGTACCGAGCAATCATCTACAAACAGAGATTGGGATGCAGCTGACATACATTTTGTGGCAAGTGCCGCAGACTCTATTGGCCGAATCATCGAAGCTGAAAAAAGACATACCTACGAAAAAGAACTCCGCCACCGGATTAACTATCTGGAAAATGATTTAAGAAAAAAACTTGAAGATTTGAACGAAGCTAAACTGAGTCTGGATATGGCACTGGAAGGCGCTCAGGCCGGTAAATGGGACTGGGATATTCCAACTGGTAAGCTCGCACTTAACAAAACCTGGTACACTAAACTTGGTTATGAATTCAATGAACTTCCACAGAACCTCGAGACATTTAAAAGTGTTATTCATCCGGATGATATCGCAAATGTCTTTGAAGAATTGAAACTCCATCTAGAAGGAAAAACAAACTTATATGAAGCTCGTTTTCGGATGATTACGAAAACGGGAGATATTCAATGGGTTCTGGATCGGGGTTGTATTGTTTTCCGTGATGTTGATGGAAATCCTCAAAGAGTCATTGGCGTGAACATCAACATTACTCCCATTGTCAAATTTGAGCAGAGTTTAATTATTTCTGAGCAGCAGCTTAAATCAATGATTCAATCTCTACCTGCACCGGTCGCGATGTTTGATCGAAATTTTAATTATCTCGCTTACAGTTCTCGATGGAAAAGTGAATGGAAGGAATTCGGTTCACCTACTGATTGGAAAATGAATCTTGACCTAAATGAAGATTTTAAAAATCAGTGGATCGGTTATCTGCAACAGGCACTTAAAGGCGAAACTCTCAAAAAAGATGAAGATCTGGTTCATTTTCAAGAGGGCGCTGGCGTTTGGCTAAGATGGGGAATGCAGCCATGGAAAAACTCCAACGAAGAAATTAGTGGCGTTATTGTTATGGCCGAGAATATTACAGCAAGAAAAGAAGCCGAAATTAAACTGACTCAAGCTTCAAAACTTACTGCTCTGGGTGAAATGGCCGGAGGAATTGCTCACGAGATCAATAATCCTTTGAGTATTATTAAAGGTTACGTAGATCTTTTGAAACGTCTCTCTAGTCGAGGAGCGCTTAAACAAGACATTCTCCTCCAGTATATCGATAAAATGGATTCAACTGTTGGCCGTATTTCTAAGATTGTTAATGGAATGAGACGTTTCTCACGGGAATCATCTATGGATGATAAAGTTGAGTACCCGCTGAATAAGATTATTGAAGAAACTTTAGATATTTGTCAGGAACGAATCAATAATAATGGTATTGTGACCGAGGTTGTTTATCTTCCCAGTAACCCACATGTTTTTTGTCGTCCGGTGGAGATTTCTCAGGTTCTTCTGAACTTGATAAATAACTCTTATCAGGCGATTGCCTCTCAAACTAGGCCAGTGATCAAGATCTTGTGCGAAGAAGTGGGTGATCACTACACAGTTCGAATTGTAGATTCTGGAGATGGAATCCCATTAATTGTTAGCCAAAAGCTTTTCCAACCCTTCTTTACGACCAAGGATGTGGGTGTAGGAACAGGTCTAGGATTAAGTATTTCTCGAAGTATTATAGAGGAGCATGAAGGGCGATTGTACTATCAAGAAGATAGCCCAAACACGACGTTCGTGATTGAGCTGCCCAAAATCAAAGAATAACTATTCGTATTTAATGTAATTTGTTGGTGCGTAGTCTGCAGCCTTAAGATCCTTTACCGTCAGAACATAATCTTTTAAAACATCAGCATCAACATATCCGGTCTTCTTAAAATCAATTTTAGGATACTTATCTCCGCCCCCTGCAATGAAATCAGGAAGGGCCAGGACGTATTTTTTCGATGAACAAACTTTCTTTCCACCAATGAGAAGTTCAGTAATTTTCTTACTGTCTTTATTGGCAGTAATCTGAACACCACTCATCTGTGGGAAGCTTCCAGAACCTGGGAGAAGAGTGAAGATAACAGTTTCAAGATAAGTTTTAAGCTCAGCACCTGTGAGCTCAGCTTTGACAACTTCTCCGCCAAAAGGAAGAACCATGAGAACGCTTTCGTAAGTCACTTTACCAGAGTAGATAGAATCTCTTAATCCACCAGAGTTAAGAATACCTAAGTCAGCTTTGAATTTCGCCTGATATGAACGGGCCACAAGATTTCCAAGATTTGTTTCCTGAAAGCGAACCAGTTCTCTTTTTCCAATGAAATCTACTTCGGCAGAACCAAGTTCAACCTGAAGTGAAGCATTACCTTTCTCGTAGAAAGGTCTGAGGAATTCTTGAACCACAGCATCTGATTCAATTTTCACCGTAGAGTCTTTTAAATTTACTGGTATCAGTTTGTAATCAACCAGCTTAACTTTGCCATCTAAGACTTCAAGATCCACACGTCCGAGGTATTTACCCCATTCGTAGGCCTGAACAATGATCGTACCGTTTTGAATATCTGGTTGAAAAAGTGGAAGCTGAGTATGACCACCAACGATCAAATCTATGCCATTAACCTGGCGAGCAAGAGTTACGTCACCAGGAGCATCTGCCCCGTTATTTTCGTTAGGGTAGTGACCAATATGAGTCAGACCAATCAAGACATCAGTATTCGGACGAAGAGTTGGAATAAGTTTTTTTGCTTCATCAATAACAGGGACAAACTTCAAACCTTTTGAGTTTAAAGGATTTGATTTAAGGGGAGTGTCTTCCGTTGTTAAACCGAAGATTGTTACTTTGAGATCTTCGACTTCTTTTTCGATATGAGAAGGGAAGACTCTTTCGCCAGTTGCCTCGTGATAAATGTTGGCACTAATGAAAGGGAAGCCGGCCCATTGTTGCTGCTTCATAATAACTGAAAGCTTTTTATCAAATTCGTGATTACCTACGGCCATTACATCATAACCAAGTTGCGCCATACCTTTGAAGTCTGGTTCAGCATCTAGCAGATCTGATTGTGGAACACCTGTATTAATATCACCGGCATCAATCAATAAAACATTTCCGCCATTCTTTGCTACTTCTTCGCGAATTGAACTGATCAATGTTGCTCTCGCAGCAAGACCATATTCGCCATCTTTGTTTGGCCAGAACCTGCCGTGATGATCGTTAGTGTGAAGAATAGTAAGCTTGTAAGTCTTGCCCTTGGTATAGGCATGGAGCTGGAGAGAAAAACATAGGAACAGAATCCATAGGGTGATGTGCTTCATAAATCCTCCGGTTTGATCATGATTTACCCAAGATCAAACCAATGCGCCAGCTAAGTTTTAGGTTTTACCTAGACCATTATGGATATAAGTAAAAATCTCTTTTTTAGTAGCGAGATTTTGTTTTAACTTACGCCCTTTTTTGTGCCTTTTCGGCGCCACAATGCTTCCATCGCAGAGCTTGCCTGTAAGGTCTAAATCAGCGATTTTTGCTGTAAAGTCTTGGATAGATAACTGATCTTCAGGGTATCGATCTTCATACTTACGGTGTAAGACTTCGGCGGCATGGCCAAGCTCGGTATGGCTCTCAACGATAAGCTTAAGTAGGCGTTGGTTGTTAAAAAAATTTACTGTGCTGATGGTAGCACTGGTAGTGCTCATCCCAAAACTAGCGAATGTTCCTAGGGCCACTCCACCGAGAATGTAGCCAAGATCGGCCCATGCTTCCGTTGGTCTAGCGGCAGCATAAGCTGCACGTCCTAAAAGACCTCCTCCTAGGGCCCCGACAACAGTAGAGCCTGCAACCGTAATAGGTGTAAGTGCCATACTCCAACCAAGTTGTTTTCTGCGTTTTAAGTATTCATCAGCACAAGTCTCATTACTATCTGTGTTTTTGATCCACGCCTTTACGTCTTTGATTTTGATGTTGGGAAGTTTTGTCTCTTGAGCAAAAGTAAGTGAAGGAATAATGAGCATCAGCCCGATAGTCGTTTTTAGCATATGATCTCCTTGATAGAAGGGGATCATACAGCCGAATAGCTGCAGGGGAGCAGAACCTGTAATTAATTTAGGCTTTCGTTTTTACCTTATCCCAAGCCTTGATCTGCCAAGTGGTTGTAACAATTGCCACATCTTTGCCGGCCTTATCCCGAATCATCGTGATCATCGGCTGAAGAAACTTACCGTCGGTTTCTAAAGACGATTGGACGACCGTTCGGTCCACTTGTTTAGGGGAGCAAGTTCCCTCAAGGTCGGTTCGTCCCTGATAGGTATATTTCACATTAAGCTCAGACAAAATAAAACGATACTTGCTCGCTCCAAAAAATTTGAGCAAGGTCATTCCCGCACAATACTCACCAACAGTGGCCATCGCACATGCGTGGACACCTCCGAGATGATTGTGATTCAACTTACGATTAGGCAGGGTAATTCTGGTGTTGTCTTCACTCATCTCTTTTATTTTAAAACCATGAGGAGCATTGAAAGGAATTCCTAGAGTCAGAACTTTGTTCAGAATCATGATATTGGTTTTAGAAGGATTAGCTAAAAGTTTATCAATCCAATTAAACATTTTCATAGTGTACCTATCGTCTGATTTAGTTTTGTGGCCGCCTCTTTCATTTCTGCTTTGTAACGGGCAACGATCTCGCCGACCCCTTCAATTTTATGAGTGAACTCAATAGAAGTTCCGGCCACCCAGACTGATTTATAAGTTGCACCGAAGGCCGCTTTATCCAGAACCTTCATGCCTTTGTAGTAGGTGAGCATCTTGGCGTATTTTTTAAGCTGTTTGTTTTTATTAAGCACACTTTCAATAATATTTTGCTCCGTTCCCATTTTTTCCATGTAGGGAGTATTGATCACCGTACATCGGCTGCCGGAAAGTTTTGTCGTCGTCACGATATCGTCGGCCCCATACTGAAGGCAGCCATTTTTGTAATCATCAGAAACGCCTGACTCTCGGGTTGCGATGAAAGGTGACCCAATCGAAAGGCCATCGGCCCCTAAGGCAAGCATGGAAACAATTCCAGCTCCACTTCCTACGCCACCCGCTGAGATGACTGGAATTTTGCAGACACTTTTTAAGGCCGGAACTAGAACCGATCCAGGAATATTTCCTAAGTGTCCACCGGCGCCTGAGTTAACGGCGATAATTCCATCGGCACCCAGACCTTCTACTTTCTTTGCATAATCTTCAGAGATCACATCACAGAACACTTTCGCTCCCTGCTTGTGGGCTTCCCGGATCACTTCTTCAGGAGTTCCAAGAGAAGTGATGAAAAAATTAATTCCCACATCGAGGCATTTATAGAGCTGCTTTTTGGCGTAGGGATTTGATTTATTAACAATCAGATTCACTCCAATCGTTTTTTTCGTACGTGACTTGATGTCCTTCAGACCAGCTTCGAGATCTTCGACCGTTCGGTAATTAAGGCCAGGAATACAGGCCGCAATGCCCGCTTCAGCTGCCGCCACCATCATGTCGTTATTGGTCACCAGAAACATGGGCGCCATGATAATCGGGAGTTCAATGTTCAAAAGTTCAGTCAAAGCTGTTTTCATATTCATTCCTCGTTACGATAGATGCTCTATTTTACCTGTATTCATTCATTCGAGGGGGCAAATAAATCCAGACTAAAAACGTGCAGTATTCTGTAAGGCAAAGTCATAGAACTTTGCTTTTCAAACAAGTTTCATTCATGAGCTAATGATTAGAATCATTTTATTATCAAGGATGGAAAAAATGAAAAAAATAATCACGATGCTTGCCCTCACTGCATCGGCAGCAACTTTCGCTGCACCTACCCAATGGCTTACTGTAGATAACGACGTTCTCGCACAAATTCAGCCAAAACTTAATAAGTCAGTTCAATCACTTTACTCAGCTCATGGGGCAACAGTGGTTAAAATGAATCAAGATGAAGTTGAAGCTCTTTCAGGTGCAATCCATGATGAACTTCACCGTTGTGGTGGATTTATGACTCATGATTCATACGAAGAAGCACGTGCGACTCTTGATCACCAAAGTGATTCAGTATTTGCTCAAAAAGCAATCTTTGCTGATTACTCAATTGATCAAGGTTCGATCGTTGTTCCTGCAGTAGCCGCGGTTTCGGAAATTTCCATTAGGGATATGATTGTTAGTCTTTCAAACTTTAATTCTCGTCATTACAAATCTGAGACGGGTGTTAAATCATCTGAATTCATTCGTGATACTTGGGCCGATCTTTCTAAGCACAGATCGGATGTTAAAGTTGAACTTTTTAGCCATCCAAAATGGCCTCAATCTTCAATCATCATGACAATCGAAGGATCAGAAAAATCTGATGAAATAGTTATCGTTGGTGGTCACGCAGATTCAATTACTGCCGGCATCTTCGGCGGCGGAAGTCCAACAGCTCGCTCTCCGGGTGCTGATGACAATGCTTCAGGAATTGCAACAATTACTGAAGTGATCAAAGTTCTTATGGCGCAAAACTATAAACCAAGAAGAACAGTTCAGTTCATGGGGTATTCTGCAGAGGAAGTCGGTCTTTTAGGTTCAAAAGAAATTGCAAACAAGTACAAAGCTGATGGCAAAAAAGTTGTCGGTGTTATGCAGTTAGATATGACTCTAAACAAAGGTACTGCTGATAAAGATATCGTTATGATGTCTGACTTCACAAATGCTGCTCAGAATGATTTCTTAGGGAAACTTATTGATCAATATGTAAAAGTATCTTGGGGGTATTCTCGTTGTGGATACGGTTGTTCAGATCACGCATCTTGGACAGGTGCTGGTTACCCAGCGTCAATGCCATTTGAATCTACAATGGAAGACATAAACAAGAAGATCCACACAGCTAATGATACTTTGCAAACAGCTGGTGGAGATGCTAAACATTCTGCTAAATTCGCAAAATTAGCGACCTCGTTTGTAGTGGAGCTAGCTAATTAAAGGTAAAAGTTGAGTAATGAAATTGAGTCCCTTTACCAGGACATCCGCGCTAATCTTGAAACATCACGAAATGCTTTAATGACAACCACTATCTCCGAAGACCAAGAGTCTTCGGGGATACGGTCATTAACAGATGCAGAAATAGTTCTTGGAACTCTGGAATTCATCGCCCTCGAAACCAAAAAACTTTTAGATGTTCATGCATCCCTAGAGTCTCTTTTTGAAAAGAGCTATGGCAAGGTTAGAGAAGTTTACGACCGCGAAGCGATTGTAGAGACGAGTCTGATTGAAGACTTTCTTTTTCCAATAACCACTCAATGTGCACTTAACGTTGATGGCGAGTTTAGCCCCGAAGTTACTGAATCCTACAAAGAGATTTATAAAGCATGGGTAGATGATAAAACTGCCAAACATGTTGAAACTCAGGAACAGGTTAAAACAAATTTTGATATTAAACTGAACGACAAGGATCTATCTTGTCAGTGTATTCAGTGTCTTGGTGATTATAGAACTCAGGTTCGTGAATATGTTTTTGAAATGCAGACAAGTCTCATTGACAAAACGGAAGAGCGCCTCCACGACTTAGTTCTTGAACGCAGAATCAGTGATGTTTCTGCTGCTGTATTTAATCTAAAAAAAGATCTCGATAAAAACTTCCATAATATGAGGAACAAACTTAAACGTTCTTCTGTTAACAAACTTGAAAACGAAGTGAAACAACACTATCGCATAAAGTTTGGTGCAAAATCAGAGCTAGGAAAGGTCTACAAAGAAAGACTTACTGTTTTCTTTAATACCATTTTAGTTGAGCAAGGGTTAAAGCCTGAGCTCGTTTCAGCTGAAGAGTATGACCGTTTCTACACTCAACTCGAAACCAATATTTGGAAGGGTGATGCCTTTCTCAAAAAAGAATTTGAACGTTTCACAGGTGCGATCCTTGCCTTCAAACGTAAAGATATCTCGGCTACGATTCTTCGTGATTATCTCGGACAATTCTGGCTTCACACCGAGGCCCGAAGAATTAAGAGAAAAATTGTGTATCACATGGGCCCGACCAACTCTGGTAAGACTTATCATGCCATTGAAGCTCTCTGTGCTGCGAAGAAAGGTTGCTACTTAGCTCCACTAAGATTACTTGCTTCGGAGCTTTATGATACGATGAACTCAAAAGGTGTGCGCACAACACTCCTGACCGGTGAAGAAGTCATCGAGATTCCAGATTCAACTCACTTTTCTTCGACTATTGAAATGGCGAAACTCCATGAGCGTTTTGAATGTGCTGTTATTGATGAAATTCAAATGCTCACGGATTCTCAACGTGGATGGGCATGGACCAGAGCTCTGGTTAATATCCAGGCCGATGAAGTTCACATCTGTGGAGATCACTCGGTTCTTGAACTAGTTAAAAAGATTCTCGTTCTTTGCGGTGATGAATTAGAAATTCGTGAATACAACCGAATGACTGAACTCAACGTAATGGAAAACCAAATTCCTTTATCTCAACTTGAAAAAAATGATGCTCTCATCGTATTTTCAAGAAGAAATGCTTTGAAATACAAAGCCGATCTGGAAGAACTCGATTTTAAAGTTTCTATCGTTTATGGACGTCTTTCTCCTGAAGTACGTCGCGAAATGGCCCGCAAATTTGATGTGGGTGAAACTGATATTATGGTGAGTACCGATGCTATTGCGATGGGAATGAACCTTCCTGTTAAACGTATTGTCTTCTCGGCACTGGCCAAATTTGTTGATAATGAAGAAAAGCCCCTGACCTTCAGTGAGATTAAGCAGATTGCTGGTCGTGCTGGTCGATTTAAACGTTTCCCGGTGGGTGCAGTAACGACCTTAAATAAAGTTGAAGACGGTCTCAGAACACTTAAAAATGCTCTGGCCCATCACTTAGGTCAAAGTGATAAAGCTATGGTGGGTCCGGATCTTGAAATTTTCAAGAGCGTAAACCTTGCCCTCGAACAAAACTCTCTCACGAGTCTCTCACTTTCTGAATTTCTGCGTTTGTTCAACACTATGATATTCCAAAAGCCATTCTACTGCGTGGATATGAAAGAGATGATCGAGTTGGCCGAGATGGTTGAAGCCGCTGATGAAAACAGAACTCTTTCTTACTCTGAAATTTTTGGATTTGCTTGTGCTCCAGTTAACTTAGGTTTGATTGAGCACGTTCAGTACTACATGTGGATCTTAAGCCACTATGTTGATAACCAACTTATCCAGAATGAAAACATCGATGACCGTTCAGATAATATTGATTATCTCGAGACGGCGATTAAGTGTGTTGAACTTTTCCAATGGCTTTCACGTCACTTCAATATGAAAAACTTTCAGTTTGATGAAAAGTCACTCCTCGAAAATAAAACGAAGGCGATTGAACGCCTTAACGAACTTCTGTCTGAAAAAATCGGGAAAACTTGTTCAAGCTGCGGATGTAAAATGCCGGTCAATGCGCGCTTTAATATCTGCGATGAGTGTTTCAATAAACGTCGCTTCACTCGCCGTGGTCCTCCAGGGCGGTCGAGCGAAGCTGAATCTCCACGTACTGAGGGCGAGAAACGAGACCAGGGCTCATTCAAGCGCAAGCGTTCCGGTGGTCGTGATGAAGGTCGTGATGGTGGACGCGACGGCGGTAAGCATAGAAAAGGTGGCGGCGGTGGTAAGAAGCCACAGACTAACTCATCTAGTTCTAGTTCTAGCTCAGGTAAGCCTCAAGAGAGTAAAGGAATTACTCGTCCTGGAGGCAGTAGCATGAAACCAAGTGGAAGTTCTTCTGGATCTAAAAGCAAGGATCCTGCAAAGTCATTCCGTAAATTCCGTTAAACATGACCAATTATTCTGATTTCTCCAGACAGATTCTTGAGGGAGTTCATCTAGAAGATAAACTACTCGATATATCGTTTGAATGGAGTGAGTGGAAAGAATACGAACTACCTGAAGTTCCAGGTCGGGCGGGCAAGCTTGGCTTTACTGATAAGGTAAATAAATTTCCTAAAGTTGGTCGTTTAAACGAAGACGACAAAAAAGCTGCGGCTATTCATAGCTTTGCCAATCATGAGCTCCTCGCCATCGAGATGATGGCAGCGGCCCTGCTCATTTATCCCCACAACACAGATGAATCCGTCCGTATGAAAAAAGGTATTCTGACCGCTCTTAAAGATGAGCAGAAGCATCTGCAACTTTATATCAATCGTATTAATGAACTTGGTTATGCCTTTGGAGATTTTCCTCTGAACGACTTTTTTTGGCGTCAGATGAAAAGTCTGAAGACCCCCGATCAGTACCTCGCACTCATGGCGCTGACTTTTGAAGCGGCCAATTTAGATTTTGCTCAATATTACTCAAAGATTTTTCGTGATCTGGGCGATACCAAGACCGCTGATGTTCTCGACATTGTTTTAGAGGATGAAATTTCTCATGTGGCACTTGGTGCTTTCTGGCTTAAGAAATGGCGTCAGGATAAAAGCTTGTGGAATTACTATCGGGAATGTCTGCCCTTTCCCATGACACCTGCGCGAAGCAGAGGACTTGGTTTTGATGTGAACATTCATGCCCGAGCTATTAATGATAAAGATTTTATCCAGAACCTAACGACCTTTGATGATAATTTTCTCATCACCAAAAGACAGTCAAAGTGAAACCGATCAAGGTTAACGCTGACTATGAAGTTGTTCTTTTCACCGGCCAGCTTGCACCAAAACAATTAAATGAAGCCATCGAATTTCTTCCTTTTTTTCTAGAGAACCGGCCTGTTCTCTCCTCAAAAAACTACGCCCCTGAATTTCTTTCTTATATCGACCAACTGACAGGTCAGCTCCCGGTGACACAGTCCAGAGGGGATTCAGAAAATTGGTGGGGGGATTTGAAGAATTTGAGTCTTGAGAAAAAACTCAACTCAAAAATTACTTCTACGGAAGTGTTAGTCAAACATCAGTGGTGTGAACACACCTTCGTCATTGATGAACATTTTGATGAAAGCCGGATCAAGTGGGATAGACATTATATAGTTAAAGATCCCTTTGGTATGTCGGGACAGAAATTCGAAATTCTCTCTGGACCTAAGAGTGTTAAGGCTCTGGTTAAAAAAGGTCCAGTTATTCTGGAGCCACTCTTTAATCGAATCCATGATTTTTCTCATTATATTTTTCCAGATGGGCAAACGATCGCTTATCAGAACTTTGTTGATTCTCGATTCCAATACAAAGGTAGCTTTTATCCGAATCGATCAGAAGCGACCGCCCCAAACCTATCTTTTTATTCTGAGATTAATACTGAATCTTGGAAAAAGTTTCAAGCTCAACTTGAAACCATTATGGCAGATTACAGAGAAAGGGGTGCCAGTGGGGGATTCTCCATTGATTCATTTACCTACAGAGAAGATGGTCTTCTAAAAATTCGCCCAATGAGTGAAGTGAATTATCGACGAACAATGGGTAGAGTAGCCTTTGATCTTGCTACTCGATTCGCTCCAGAGAATGGCTGGACTCTTTTTCTTTTGATGAAGCCTCAGAAATTTATTGATCTGAAAAATAAACTTGAATCCCTGCTTTGGACTCCTGAAAATAAAAAAGGAGTTATCATCCTCTCACCTGGTGATTCAAGATTTAGCATGTTGTACTTAGTAGAAGAGAATTCACCTGCTGGAAATGCCTTGATTGAAAAACTAAATTTCTTACTGCCTAGTGGAGAGTTTCCGGTAAAGCTCGAGAATAATACGCCCGGCTTCTTCGGCTGAAGTTCCGTAAGAGATTATCCCGTCTTCATGTCCCTTCATCACAAATAAACCATTTGATTTATCGGCCAGAAGGTTATGAGCTGCTTCGGCCATTTCCTGAGTTCCATAAGCAACATCGTCGCGGATGAAATCGTAAGGACCCTGACTGAGCATTTCCCATAACTTCGTATGATGAACATGGAAAACATATTGGATCGCGGGATTAGCTTCGTAGATACCAAAGTGAGTAAGTGATTCACTAGAGGGAGGTATAAGTCCTTCAGCTGTGACGAATCCTTTCTTCAAATCGCAGTCGATAACTTTAGTGTAATGGTGGGCCTGAAGATGGGCGAGGTGGCCCGTCTGACTGCCAGTGATGAGGAAGGTCTTTTTGAAGAGACGGGAAGAAAGATTCCCATACCCGATTTTTTCATTCGGGTACTCGCCGATCAAACCGAGCTTAAAAAAGAGTGCTCGCCACTTTTCGAGCGCAATAACTTGGGCCATTTCTGGAGCTGGTGCACGTTTAAGTGTCAGCTTGAACTTGATTACGCCTTCATCTCTAGGTGAGTTCACAGATAAGTCCTTGATCTCGCGGTGTTTTGATTGCAAACGGCGCAAGAGCCCTTATAATTAGATTACTGGATAACATAGGGTTAGTTCAAGACCTTAATCATCAAGGAGAGGGTTATCCTCGATAAACTGATTAGTGACATAAAAGCTCGTATTCCCGGAAAGAAAAAACAAGTCGAAGAACTTGAAGGCGATGACACGTCTGAAAATCTGGAAGCAGAGAGTGTTGATATAACCGATTCAGATTTTAAAGCAGATAAAACGGGTGTCACTCAAATCGGTGATCTGGATATAGATGAAGATGAAGATGATGAAAAAAAATCTAAGGGCCCTGTTTCTATTGTTGATAAATTAAAAGCACTCCTCGCAAAAAAATCAGCAGCAGCTCCTGGCAAAGCTGGTGCAAAAAAATCGATCATCTCAAAACCGATAGCGGCTATTCTGTTTATTGGAATAGTTGCTTATCTCTATGGTGATCAGCTTTTTCCACCTGAACCTGATGTTCCTGCTGTTGATCCACAAATTGCAAAAATTGAAGCTACAAAAAAACAAAGAGCAGCTGACAAAAAAGCAGCCGCCGCCGCATCAGCCGCTGCACCGGGGACTGGTACTGATGTTGTAGTGACTGATCCTACAACCCCACTAACAGAACCAATAATAGATCCCACCATACCAGGTGAAACTCCAACGACAGATACAACGACCGAGACTCCTCCTGTGGATATGACAACGACTGTTCCGGACCTTACGCCGACTGAACCAACTGAGCCTGTGACGACTGATCTTCCGGTTACAGAACCTGAGATCACGGAACCAACAACAGATAATCCACCAGTTGATACGGCGACAACAGATGTGATTGATTCCGATACCAGTACATCGACTAGCGATGAGAATATGACGGATAAAATTCTGGAAGATCTTGAAAAACAGGTCAAACAAGCTACTCCAAGGGCCGCCGTTATGACTTATGTTTCTCCACCTGATTATGAATACCGCGGTCGTGGACTTGTTTATAATTGTGTTGGTAAACACTGGGCGTGTATTGATGGTCCGAGCTACCGAGTTTGCGAAGATAATGCTTCCGGTACAAAGCACTTAAAGAGAAGTCATGAGTGTTATCCATTCAATGTTTATCAAACACAGAGTGGATGTGAAAAAATCCAAAACCGTATGGTCTCTTCGGGTGCTAAAACTAATTTTTGTAAAGAATAATTAAGCGGCGTTTTTATTAAAACGTTTGTCCATAAGTGGAATGAAAAATTCTTCTTCGCCTTTCAACGCTTCTTTTTCCATACCTTGAATAAACATTTTCACAAGATGCGGATCAAATTGAGTTCCAGAAAATTGAAGAAGTTCATCAAAGGCGACTTCGTAAGAAAGACCCTTGCGATAAGGACGAGTCGACGTCATGGCATCAAAAGTATCTGCAATTAAAATAATTCTTGCTGCGAATGGAATATCATTACCTTTAAGACCCAATGGATAACCTTTGCCATCAAATCTTTCGTGGTGAAAACGAGCGTTGTTAGCGATCTTCTCGAAACCTGGAAAATCCTGAAGAATCTGGAAAGTTTGATCAGGATGTTGTTTCATAACGGCAAATTCTTCTTCAGACAGGCGAGAAGGCTTATTTAACACGGCATCCGGAGTTCCGATTTTTCCGATATCATGAAAGATAGCAGATAGTTCAAGCTCATACATTTCATCAGCGTTGAGACCTGCCTCGAGACCTGTTACTATTGAAAAGTACGCCACACGCATACTGTGACCAAACGTATAACTATCTTTAGCATCCAGAGCACGGAGAATAGTCCGTGCGGCCTGCTCGCTGATTTTCTTATTTTTAGTTTTTAGGTCTTCCACGACAGCGGCCATCCCTAATAAAGAGAGCGCTGTGCTCATAGCAGGTAGCTGGAAGACGTTGTTTTTTTTCATAATGGTTAAATCCAAATCAAGGCGGGATAAACCCTCCCGATGAATTCTCTTCGGTTGTTTTGCGGAAAAATAAACGGTAAAATAGAGGGAAGTTTGTTTATTCTCTAACCATCCGAAAATACTAAGGTTTTAAGGGACACCGCATGGTCATTGTTGACGATAGAAATGTGCTAACTGGCCAATTGGAAGACAAGGGTCTTCACCTTCATGATTTCTATGAAGGTCATGAAGTCATGTCCATGGCCGAGTTTTGTAAGCTTCCTCTCCAACGTCGTGCCGATGTTTTGTTGGTTGATACTTCTTCTGTGCTGGCCAGACCCGAACTCCAAGAAAGTTTTAAAACTGTTCTCAATACTTTTCTCGGTGTTGTTTTTTTTCATGAGCATCAAAATCAAGCGGCTCAAACCTGGGTCCAGGACCAGGCAGCTTTCCTAACAAAAATCTTAGGTGAGTGCTCTCTGCCGATGGCGCAACTTCAGTGGACCATGCTTTCAAATCAGCTACAGTTTTTCTGGACTGTCCTTGAAGAGCAAAAGTCTCTTCAAAAAAGTATGACAAAATTCAGCCTTGAGTTGGATCAGGTTCTTCAGACCGCTGAATGGGAAATGGCCAAGGCCAAAAAAATTCACGAGACTCTCATTCCAAAAAGAACTGATGAGATTAAAGGCGTTAACTTTATTAATAAGTACGCAGCTGGAGACGGCGGCGGCGGCGAATTTTATGATCTTTTTCAGGGACAAGGTAAGGTTTATCAAATCTTGGTATCAAGCCAGTCCTATCTGATTTCAAGCTCCCTGATGGGACTGCTTAATCTTCATAAGCAAAAAGATTTTTCTCCGGCAGCTTTTGTGGCCGAAAGTAAGAATGAAATCGCGACCATCAACAGTGCAAAAAAGAATAAGTCTGAAGCCGAAGTCATGGTGATCGAAATGGATCAGGGTCATTTGACCCTCAAGTCGTATGGATCTTCCAAGTCAGAGCTCTTCAGTCGGTCTCATGGCAAGGTCTCGCTGGAGACTGAGTACCAATTAGAAAGAGGCGAGAAAATCATTGTGTTCTCTCCGGGATTTCTATTTAATTGGAAAGAAAGTGAATTGAAAGAAGACGTTACGAAATATTTAAATAGTCATCAACACTTAGGGCAGCAAGAGCTCCTCATGGAACTGTTCTTTAAAATCAGTCATAACAAAACTGAATTTTTAAAACGGGACGCAACGGTGGTGATGATGGAGGTCAACCGTCATGGCATGCATCAAGTTTAGTTTTTTATTTCTCTTTATTTTGAGTTTTGCTCACGCTCAAACTCGCTTCAGCCCTAAGAGTTGCTTAGATGCCTCTTACAAAATGAAGATGACTCAGAAAGGCCCACTTTTTGGTCTTCTGACTCATGAATTCGTCATTTATAAGAAAGGCTGTATCATTCATTTCTCTTACAAAAAATACTTACCGAAAGAATGGATCGTCGATGTTTGTCGTGAACCGGTTCACATCAAGGTAACTTCTGCGACTGGTGTTGATGTTGCAAAAAAAGAAGCTGAATGTATCAACAAGGATAAGAGCAAGGATACTTCGGACTTCTGCTCTCAGTACTTTGATCTTATGGATGTGATTCAGGATGATGGTTTAATTTTCGCCGAAGGTGATCGGGATCATCTAACGACTGACCATGGGAAAACATATTGCAGTTATCTATTACTCAAAAAATATCTCAATGATTCAGTAGTATTCAGTCGTTATACAGAAGTACCGGATATCTTTCTAGAGCATAGGCCCGTCGAGCCTATGCCACCAGTTGTTCCTGAAGGTACTGCGCCTGAAGTGAAGAAGGGAGATCAGGAATCCAAATCAATGAAGGCTCCTGATCAGACAACAGCGACGTTTTAGTTTGTTTTTTATACCTTACTAAATGCTCTTTCAAGATCTGCGATCAGATCATCACAATCTTCAATTCCTACTGAGAGACGAATAAGGTTATCAAAGATACCTAATTGAGTTCTTACTTCTTTAGGGATTGAAGCATGGGTCATGATCGCCGGATGATCTACTAAGCTCTCAACTCCACCAAGACTTTCGGCCAAAGCAAAGAGTTTAACGTTTTCAAGGAAGCGACGTGATTCCGCCAATTCTCCACGAAGGAAGAATGTAATCATCCCGCCAAAACCTTTCATTTGAGATTTCGCCAGAGCGTGCTGTGGATGAGACTCAAGTCCAGGGTAAACCACACGGTCTACCTTGGGGTGATTTTCAAGCCAAGTAGCAATCTTCTTAGCATTTTCCTGATGCGCTTTCATACGAACTGCGAGGGTTTTAATTCCTCGAAGAACCAGCCAGCTATCAAACGGCGAGTGACATGGGCCAATCGCATTTTGCAGATAGAAGAGTTTTTCTAAAAGAGCATCAGAGTTAAACATCATGGCACCGCCGACAACATCGGAGTGACCATTGATGAATTTTGTCATCGAATGAAGAACAATGTCTGCGCCCAGGTCAAGCGGTTGCTGAAAGTAAGGAGACATGAACGTATTATCCACAACCAGAAGAGCACCCGCAGATTTTGCAATCTTAGAAATACCCTTGATGTCAGAAATTTTAAGCAGAGGATTGGTTGGTGTTTCAATCCAGATCAGTGCTGGTTTCTCAGCTTTTGCAATCTGTTCTAGTTTAACCAGATCGGTTGTATCCACAAATTTGAAGTCGTGAATCTCTGGGAAAACTTTTGAGAATAAGCGATAAGTCCCCCCGTAAACATCATCACCGCAGAGCACTTTACTGCCTTTCGGTAGCATATGCATGATGAGTGATGAAGCCGAGAGACCACTTGCCGTTACTAAACAGTGCTTGGCATTTTCCAGAGAGGCGAGACACTCTTCAAGTCTAGATCGTGTAGGATTGTGTGAGCGTGTATACTCATAACCACGGTGCTCGCCAGGGGAGCTCTGTACGTAGGTTGAGGTTTGATAAATTGGCGGCATAATCGCACCCGTCGTAGGATCAGGTTCGCCACCAACATGGATAACTCTTGTTTCAAATTTCATCTCTTTCATATTTACTCCATTAACTCTTTCATTTCATGAGACGCTGCGAGAGTTGAAAGTCTAGCAATAACTGAATACACAGCTTCTTTAATCTTGTGATCACAGTCCTGTTTTACATCAGAGAGGCAGAGCTTCTGATAAATCATTCCCTGTGAGTTGAGATTGGCCTGAGTTCCTTTCAAAGGATTAGTTCTCATGAAGCCGCCAGAACTTCTACCATTGATTAGGTAGATGGTCACCTCGGCAGGAGCATCGTCGTATTTTACAATCGTTTCAACACCTTCTTGAATCAAAACAGAAGTGAATTTCAGATTATTCTTACCAACGTCCATTTTATTCCGAACCTTACGGTTCATATTTCTGACTTCATCACCTGAGGCCACAACTGAAATTCCCATACCGTAAGTTCCTTGTGAAGCTTTCACAAAAACTGATGAAGCCGGTGGGAGAGTTGCTAAGAATTTATCCACTTCATTAGCGAGTTCATCCAGACCTTCTTTAGTGTTGTAGTCTACACCTTCGGCCTGAGAGAAATGCGCCTGAATCAGATCAGGATTGATGTCGAAGTGCTTGGCAAAGTTATTGGCCACATCTCGGTAATGTTTAAAATGAAGAATTTTTTGGCGACGGTACCAACCTACAAAGGGAGTAGGGAGAACCGGATTTTTAATCGACTTCCAGTCAATGGGAAGGGGATTGGATTGATCGTTATTGAGGATTACCACTTCAAAATTAAATTTAACTTTCGGATCAAAACTTAAAAACTGACCATCCTGAACCTGTGCCTTGTGGATTTCGAGTTTAAATCCAGAATGTGATTCAAGTTCGATAACGTTGGCCCCTGATTCTTCAAATAATGTGAGATCCGGAGAAAAAATCATGACTTCGGCATCCGACATCTCAATGGTCGATTTTAACTTATAGAGATGATCTAGATAGTATTTATTTTTCGTATGTGACTCAGGTAAAAGACCGATCCTGCGAATCCCAGGTTTAAGAGCATCAAAAGCTTCGCGAAAGCGATCAGCACAATGAAGAAGATCTTTACTGCAAATATTATTAAAACCTGCCGGGTACATATTGTGATCGACGGGAGCAAATTTTGTTTTGCTCTCTCTGACGTCAACACTTGAAGTAATCGGCTGAGGAAGTTTTGACTGTTCCGAATCGATCCACTGGTTAATGCTGTTCCAGTTGTGACAGAAATACTGTTCAAGCTCTTGCTTGGTATTAATTTTGTAAGACATGGGCGTTCCACCGTAGAGTTAATTGTTTGATATGCTCTGAGGGCGAGAGACTGATAATTTCCGGGAACTCAAGTACATTTGAAAACGACGCTTTCAATTGTTTTTTAAGTTCTATTTCCCGACCTTGAAAAGAGTCTTTAATTTGAATAAGTTTATCTTTAGTTGGGTGCCAAGCTTTCATCTCTTGTTCCAGACATTTATTCAGCACCAAAAAATGATCTTCATGAATAAAGTGAATTGCATGAGACTTCATTTCGATGGCTTCCTGAGCTTTGCCTTGCTCAACCGAAGTAACTAGAAACCAGTTACAGTATTTTCTATCTTTGAGTTTATCCTGAACCGCGAGTCCTTTCATGAAGGCATCTTTCGACTGATAAATAATCTGAACAGCTTCAACGAAATCTTCGATAAATTGAGTTCCTGTGACGTTTTGTAAGTAACTCAAGAGTTTTTTTAGACCGCCCGAGATCACGCGATTAATAATACCCAGACCGAAAACCCGTTTACCGGCCTTCGCTGTTTTTGAACCTAGGTAGGTAAAAATTTCCACAAAACTTTGATCAAAGAATGAACGAATTTTGCCTAAGCCCTCGAGGAAATCGAGGAAGTGCGCCCCTGGAGGCGTATCAAGAACGACGATATCAAAATTGCCGCTTTCAAACTGCATCTCAACTTCCACAAGTGAAAGAATTTCATTCATTCCACCATATGGACGAGAAAGAATCTGAACGATCCGATTTGAAGCCAGGTCCGGAGTCTTAAATTTTGCGGCCATGCGGAGAATGGTTTTTTCAGGAGACATTAAAAGAGCATGAAGTTTTTTGCCTTCAAAATTAACTTCTGTCACTTCACCTACTGAATCTAGATTCAATCCCAGAAGATCTTTTAGGCGTCGGGCCGGATCGATTGTAATCAACAAAACCCTGTGTCCAAGATCGGCCAGGCAAAGTGCGCGTGAGGTGGCAAGGGTGGTTTTTCCCACGCCGCCAGTACCACAGAAAATCTCAAACGATTTAACCGGTAGGGTCAAGTTCATGTTCCTTTGAAAGTGACATTATTCTATATGAGTTTTGAGAGAGACCCAACTAAATCCGATTCGATAGCCGCGTAGTTTGTACCGAGAGAGTGACTGAGAACGCAGCGCATTTCTGACGCGTGTTCATCTAAAAGACTTTTTTCGTTCAATATTTTTTCGCGAATGCCCACTGGCAATTCTTCTGTATTTCCCTCTAGAAGCGGAGCAAGAGCATTGTTCACCGTTATATCAACTTGCACGGGTGTTCGCTCATTAAGCCCTGTTTTAAGCTCCACGGCCTCTTGCCAAGACATGACACTCGCTAAGCTAATGACATTGATTTTTGTATAGGCCGGATCATTCAATTTTGAGAGCATCTTAGCGGTATCATCAAAAATAACGCCGCTCCCAAAAATCTGCTGAAAATTTGTTGTAGATTCTACCATGGTCAACGCATGACCTGATGCCGGAGCATCGAGCACGATGATGAGATTGGGATTCTCTTTACCCATCTCTAGAATTCTTCCCATGTAGATAACATAACTAAAACCGGGAACCATATTCACTAAAGACTTGAAGAACGGTGTTTTAACAATCCATGATCCCACAAGTTTTGAATTCAATTTTTTTTCAATATAATCTTTCGCGCACTCTTCCAGATCGAGATAAATTTCTTTAATTCCATTTTTAGTAACTTCAGAATTTCCTTCGTGCTTATCGCCGATGGCCTGATTTCTAAAAGTTAAATAAAGGGCTTCTTGATTATTCTGTTTGAAATATTGAACGAATGCTTTGCTGAGAGTGGTTTTTCCCACGCCGCCTTTACCGGTGAAGATATACAGGCGGCGAGGTTGAGCGCTCATTGGAAAAGGTACATACCTGTGATGAGAAGTTTGAAGTAGTAACCACGCAGATCAGGTTGATCATCTTGTTTAGTCACGAAAGGCCAGTGCATTTGCCCCATAACCCCTACAACAAATTCATCATTCAAACGTAGATCCAAACCACCACCGAAATTCACACCGAAAGTCATTTTCTGATCAGTGTTTTTATAAGTGCCGTTGATTTTTCTACGAGCAGTTGGAGCATAAAAACCCAGACCACCGAGAACGTAAGGAGAAAAATTATCATACTCAACAACCCGACCTTTGATCGAAGTTGCAAGCCCCATGACTTTCATTTTTTCACTCTGGTCTTTTGACTCAGACATATGAAGGTCTACTAAAAGATCAAATGAATAGCTGGCAGCGTATGAATAGAGGAGGTCAGCCGTGATTTTATCCTGACCGTACTTAGCGTAGTTTCCGAGCAGGAAGGTTTGGCCCAGACCTAAACCAATTCCATGTTGGCGCAGACGTCTTTGCGAAGAAGATGGACTAGAGAAATTGGTAGAAGCTTCTTTTTCTTCGCCATCTTCATTAATCTCTTTAACTTCAACTTTCTCGTGCTTAGCCGACGGTTTATTGTCGTTCATCAGCTCTTGGCTAGTGTTCGGAGTTTTGATTTTGGAAGAAAAAGCTTTAGGCTGGGTGCCTTGGGCGAAAGAGAGACTAGGGCCAAAAAAACTCATGGCCACAAGGGCCATGAGTATAGAACAGAATTTGTTGTTACTCATGAACTAAGATTAGTTCAGAGTAGCTAAATTTTCCATAGAAGAATTAAGGTTTGTTACGAAAGCTGGCTTGAACTCTTCAGTTGCAGCAGGCATATCGAAAGTAAGGTTTAATTTACCTTCAAGTCCACCGATATAACCAGTAAGAGTGCCTTCTTCAGAACGGATTACGCGCTTAAGAAGTTCAGTGTTACCTGGCTTAAGAGACTTTCTCTCTTGATCAAACAAAAGTTGGATCTGAGTCATATAAGTGATGTCGTTTTTAGATTTGTTGTCGATCACTTGAATTTCGTGACCTTCACGGATAATTTGCGCGATTTCTTCCAGAGTTACATAGCAGCTTTGGAAAGTATCGTAGAGCTTACGGTTTTGGTAACGCTTGATGATACGTACGTCTTTCATGTTAATCCCCTATTTGTTTATACCCTTTTAAATCATTCAAAAGGTACATTCGTTAATTCGTTTATTGCCCGATCATTTGGCTATGGTGCAAAGAACTTTTGTTTTTGCGCGCCGTCGCTTCATGATCAAATCTGCGGCATTTCTACCTAGACCCCCGTCGCATGTCAACTTGAGTCATCAAAAAAGTTTCAAGGTTGCCCAAATTCTTTCAAAAGAGGGTAAATTCTTCCTATGAACCTTGCGGCTAAGCCTTTGTTTTCAGTTACTTGTGGCTAGAGTCTTGTGCTTGCCGTTTTGTGCGTCATTTTTTCAATTTCCTCAAATCCCCCCCATAAAAACCGATAGGAACTCAAAGAGGTCTATTGATTGACCTTCGCCAAAGACAGGAAGCCTATGAAAGTATTTCCCGGTTTTGTTCCTTCACTCTTTGTTTCGCTCTTCTTGCTGAGTTGTTCTCATCATCAGAAGCCGATTCAGCTCTCTGATCTCTCCCCAGAGCAGATGGATGATCTTAATCGCCAAGCACTCTCGATTGCTTCTGATCGATTGGGGCAGATGGTGACTCAGGCCAAAGCCAATTCAAAAGACTCTGTAACATATCTAGCGACTGATCTTTTTTTGAAAGCGAATATGTCTCTGATGGAAGGGGACTATGCGACGGCTGCAGTTCTTTTTAAGCACGCTACGGATCTTGTTCCTGAAGATGATTTCCTTCAGAAAAAATACGCTATTAGTCTCATTCGTGTAGGAGATCTCGAAACGTCACGCGAGGTTTTGGAAACTTTGTGGAAAAAATCTAAAGATGATAAGGTCGGCCTGATTCTGGCGGGAGTTTACACCGGCATCGATAAAGAAACTCAGGCCCGCGTTGTTTATGAGCAGTTGCTTAAGATTAACCCTAAAAATGAAGATGCCTGTATCTTTCTAGGAAAGTCTTACGCTCTTGAAAAAGAAACCAAAAAGGCCCTCGCTCTACTTAATAAATGTGCGGCCGGTGATAAAACGAATCCTATTTACGATTACTATGTTGGAAAGATCCATGTTGAAGCAGGAAAAATTCCTGAAGCGATCACCTCATTTAAAAAAGCTGCTGCCAAGCCTGGAAGTCATGGCCAGTCAGTAAATGCTCTCGGGATTATTTTTGAAGATAAAGAGAAGTTTGAAGAAGCTTCGAATATCTACCGAGCTCATTTAAAAGTTCAGCCATCAGATAGTACGATTCTTGGCCGCATTGTTCAGGTTCTCTTTTTAAGAGAGAAGTATGATGAGGTTGTCTCTTATACAGAACGTTTGAGTGACCTTGAGCCGGAAAATCTGAACCTCAAAGTTAAGCTAGGTATTTTGTACACGGATGCTAAACGATACGGAGAGGCCATCTCGGTTTTTAAAGATTTGTTGGTGGCAGCTCCTCAGTCAGACAAGATTCTCTATTATATGGGTGCTATCCACCAAGAAATGAATCAGCTGCAGGAATCGATTGAATACTTCAATCAGATCCCTTCAACCAGCGGACTTTATACTGACAGCTCAGTTCAGATGGCCAATATGCTTTCAACTCTTGCCCAGAATGAATTCACTGATACAAAAGCCGAAGGGACTGCCACCAAGAGCTTCCTGAGTTTTATCAATAAAAAAATTGAAACGACTCCCGAGATGAGAACTGAGTTTAGTGTGGTTAAGGCGGGCTTTTACGAAGGCACTGGTCAGTACAAGTCGGCGATGGAAACAATGATGGTTGTTCAGGACGAGAAGAACTTTTCGATCCAGCACAAATACTACCTCGCTAACCTCTATGAAAAAGAAAAAAAGTTCGAAGAATCGACTGCGCTGATTATGGGGATTATCGAGAAAGAACCTAAAAATGCACACGCATGGAACTTCCTTGGATACTCACTGCTAGTTCGCGGTGAACAAATGGATGCCGCCTTCAAGTACATCAATACAGCTATGGAAATCAGTCCGGATGATGGTTATATCCGTGATTCACTTGGCTGGTATTATTTCAAAAAAGGGGACATGAAAAAGGCCCTGACTGAATTAGAATTAGCTCTTAAAAAAGTTCCTAATGATCTTGAGATTTTAAAACATCTGGCGATCATCCATGTTGAATTAAAGGATTATTCCAAGGCCAGAACATTTCTTCAGTCGGCCATGAAGCAAGCGCGCTATCAGTCGGACCGTGAAGAGATTCAGTCTTCAATCGAAGCGATAGAAGCTGAGCGTCTTCCTGCTTCTAAAGATCTGGACTAAAAACTTGTCTTTTAATTCAAAGCGCCACAATATGGAAATATGTTGAGAGCGCTTTTTTCTATTACAACTCTTCTGATTCTTAGCTCTTGTAGTCTATTTAAGGCTCAGCCCTCGCTTAAAAATGAAACCGTTGATAAAGTCCTGACTTCCGTTAAAGTGATTGGGGAAGGCAAGGGTCGTTTAGGCTTCAAGCAGCAGTCTTATCTTTTTAGTTTTGATGCTCTCATCAAAGATTCAGCAGACTGGCTTTTGGCCATTGAGATTCCTCTTCACGGCGAAGAAGTAATGACTCTTAAAAATATTAAGGACGAAAAAAATCCGGCTTCGAGCGTAGAGTCTTTTGAATCCCGCATCAACAATCAGATTGATCCCAATCTTAAAAATAAAGTACTGCCTGAGCTTCGTTCCATGATTCGTTTTATTTTGTCAGTTGAATTAGGACTCCCAAGAGTTTGTGCCAAGGCCTTTGATACTGAATATTCTTGCGTTTTGGGCGTCGAAAGTTTCCTTGTAACCTTGTCTGATAAATCAATTCGGATAAAAAAAGCAAGCTCCGGAGTCTTGAATCTGGAACTTGTCGCAGAGAATCTTACTGCACCTTTCTTCATGAAAACGACCTTCACTTTTCGCTCTCCAAAAGCACCAATCACAGCACCTGCCGCGATGACTTTTGAACTCTTCTGGAAGTAGATTTTTTTAATACCTGATCATTTCGGTGACAAATTGCACCTCTTGTCAGGAACGCTTTGTTTTTATAGTGATTAAATGAAGGGATCGCTTACAATATTGATATTTATCAGCTTAGGAGCATTTTGATATGAAGAAGTTTGGTTTTCTATTGAGCGGATTGTTACTACTTGGCATCAGCTGTAGCAAAGAAAGAAATTTTGACGAGCGTGAGCTTCACCTTATTACTCCGGAAAAATTCGCGGGTTATGATCCTATTCAGGCCTCTGATCTATATTCGGGAAATGAAGTAGGGAAGGTTTACGAAGGTCTGTACGAGTTTCATCCGTTTAAACGTCCTTATGAACTTATGCCTAACCTTGCTGAGTCCCTTCCAGTTGTAAGTGAGGATGGTCTCACATATACTTTCAAAATTAAAAAAGGTGTTCTCTTTCACGACAGCGTTGCTTTCAAAGATGGCATCGGTCGCGAGATGAAGATTGATGATGTTATCTATTCTATCAAGCGTCTGGCCGATCCTAAGCTTCAGGCCAAGGGCTGGTGGTTGTTTGATGAAAAAATTGTAGGTCTTAACGAGTGGAAAATAAAAAATGCTCCAATTGAAGTCACCAACTATACTGAAGAGATTGAAGGTCTTAAAAAGATCGATGATTATTCTTTCGCTATTAAGCTAAGAAAGCCTTATCCCCAATTCCTTTACGCACTTGCTATGCCATACACTTATATTGTGGCCCAAGAAGCCGTTGATAAATTTGGCAAAGAGTTCTTGAATCATCCGGTTGGAACAGGTGCTTTTGTTCTTCCTGTTTTTGATCAGACTAATCGAATCGTTTATAACAAGAATCCAAAATTTCGCGAAAAGTTTTTCCCTTCTGAAGGCGAAGAAGGCGATGATAAATTAGGTCTTCTTGCTGATGCCGGCAAAAAACTTCCTCTCGTTGATAAAATCATCGTAGATATCCAAGTTGAAGCTCAGCCGAAATGGTTGTCATTCCAAAAAGCGAAAGCAGATCTCCTGGAACTTCCAAAAGATAACTTTGACCAGGCCGTTGTTGGTGGCAAAGAATTGAATGCTGAAATGAAAAGCAAAGGCATCCGTCTCATCGCGAGTCCGATGCTGGATGTGACGTTCATCGCTTTCAACTATGAAGATCCAATCTTTAAAAACAAAAAACTAAGACAAGCAATGTCGATGGCCTATGATAGAGATGATGCTAACAAGCTCTTCTACAATGGTTCATCAGTTGAGGCTCAATCAGTTATTCCTCCGGGACTTGCTGGTTACAGAAAAGAATTTAAAAATCCATTCACGAAACTTGATCTTGAGCAGGCGAAGAAGCTTCTCGCTGAAGCTGGCTACCCAGGTGGTAAAGGTCTTCCCCCTGTAACTGTTCAAACAAGAAATGAAACAGTTGCTCGTCAGATCTTAGAGCACTTCGCCAAGTGTATGGATAAAATTGGAATTAAAATTAATGTTGGAATGAACACTTGGCCTGAACTCGTGAATAAAGTAACAAAGAAACAGCACCAGATGTACACCATGGCCTGGGGTGCTGATTATCCGGATGCTGAAAACTTCCTTGGACTTCTTTACTGCCCGAACCAGTCACCTGGTTCAAATGGTGCGAACTACTGTAATCCTGATTTCGATAATCTTTATAAAGTAGCGACCATTATGCAGGATTCTCCAGAGAGAACGGCGATGTACGAGAAAATGAATGAAATGGTAGCTGCTGAAGTGCCATGGGTTTTCAGTTTCAACAGAACGAAATTTTATCTTTCTCATGCTTGGTTAAAGAATTTCAAGTTTACTGAGTTTACTTATACTCAGTTCCAATACTTGAGTCTGGATCTTGAAGTGAAGAAAGAATTAGGTAAGAAGTTTTAATTAGGATCGCATGATTAAGTATATTATTCGAAGACTCTTATACCTGATTCCAGTTCTTCTTGGTGTGAGTCTTATTATCTTCGTTCTCTTTAACCTTGTGGCAGGAGATCCGACTGCCGTATTGCTAGGGAAGAATGCTACTGTCAGACAGATGAACGAACTCAGAGAGCAGCTCGGATTAAACAAGCCGCTCTTTGATCAATATCTGGATGTGGTTAAATCGGCTTTTACTTTTGATTTCGGAAGATCGTGGGCAACGAAGCAGGAAATTACACACATGATCAGGCAGGGTGCATACCCGTCGATGTGTCTGACTATTCCAGCCTTTGTTATTTCTACTGTTCTCTCGCTTATTATTTCTCTGGTTGTAGCCTTTTACCGCGGTAAGGGGATCGATTTATTTATCCGATTCCTTTGTATTGCAGGTGTGAGTATTTCTGCTCTGGCCTACATCCTCTTCTTTCAATATTTCTTTGCTTACAAACTTGGTTGGTTTGAAATTTCAGGTTTTGAATATGGCTTTCCGGAATTTGTTCCGTATGTTGCCTTGCCTGCTATTATTTGGATTCTTTTAAGTCTTGGTCCGGATGTTCGTTTCTTCAGAACAGTTATTCTGGATGAGATTTATCAGGACTATGTTCGTACTGCTCGAGCAAAAGGTCTGGGAGAAGTCAGCATTCTTTTAAAACATGTTTTAAGAAATGCCATGATTCCGATCATTACTTATGTTGTGATTCAAATTCCTTCATTAATTCTAGGGGCTCTACTCCTGGAGAATTTTTTTAGTATTCCTGGCCTTGGTGGAATTACGCTCAATGCTTTGAACTCATCGGACTTTCCAGTGATCAAGGCGATGGCGATTCTTTCCAGCGTCCTTTATATGCTGATGAGCTTATTAACCGACATTCTTTATACTCTGGCCGATCCTAGAGTGAAATTGAGTTAGCCGTTATGGAACATAAGTCACTCTGGCATGATGCTTTAATTCGTATTACCAAAGATAAGTGGGCCTTCGCTTCACTCATCATTATTTGTCTTTATTCGCTGGTTGCTTTGCTTGTTTTCGTGGGGGCCATCGGTGGGGACTGGGCCCAGGAAGTTGGAGCTTCGAATCTGCCTCCAAGTGCCGAGCACATCTTCGGGACTGATATTTTTGGTCGCAGTGTTTTCGCTAAAATTATTCGTGGCACTCAGATTGCCATGTCTGTTGGTCTGGTGACTTCACTGATTGCCATTCCTATCGGAGTGATTCTTGGGGCACTGGCCGGTTATTTTGGTGGATGGGTTGATGATTTTATTACTTGGCTTTATACGACGTTTTCTTCGATTCCAAATATTATGCTTTTGATTTCAATCACGATGATTCTTGGAAAAGGAATCTTTGCTGTGTATGTGGCCCTTGGTGCTACCAGCTGGGTAACTCTTTGCCGCCTTATTCGTGGTGAAGTGATGAAGCATAAAAATCGTGAATATGTTCAGGCCGCCGAAGCGATCGGTGGTGGGCATATGAGAAAACTCTTTAAGCACATTTTACCAAACGTTACACATATCGTGATTATCAATACGTCATTACAGTTTCAATTTGCGATCAAGTCTGAAGTTCTGCTCTCATTTTTAGGATTAGGCGTTCAGGGTGAACCAAGTTGGGGTGTCATGATTGATGATGCTAAGCTTGAACTCGCTCGTGGGGTCTGGTGGCAGTTAGCAGGAGCTACGATTGCCATGTTCCTTATTGTTCTCGCTTTCAACTTACTCGGGGACGCATTGAGAGATGCACTAGATCCCAAGCTCAAAGGAAAATAGCTATGACAAGTTCACCAATACTATCTGTTAAAGATCTCATCGTTGAGTTTCAAACTGGCGAAGGAGTTACTCGGGCAGTTAATAATGTCTCTTTTGATATTCCTCATGGGAAGACCATTGGGATTGTTGGAGAGTCGGGCTCTGGAAAGAGTGTGACTTCATTGGCCGTGATGGGACTTCTTCAAAAACCTGCCGCGACCATTCCTCAGGGACAAATCCTTCTGGAAGGTCAGGACCTTTTGAAATACAACGACACTCAGATGCGTGCTATTCGTGGAAAAGAAATCGCCATGATTTTCCAGGAACCGATGACAAGTTTGAATCCCGTTTTTAAAGTTGCTGATCAGATCGCAGAAACACTTCGCATTCATAATAATATTTCAAAGAAAGAAGCTTGGGAAAGAGCTGTTGGGCTCATGAATCAAGTTGGTATTCCTAATCCTTCGGTTTCAGCTCATAAATACCCTCATGAAATGTCAGGTGGTCAAAAGCAACGTGTGATGATCGCTATGGCGATTGCCTGCTCACCTAAGCTTCTGATTGCTGATGAACCGACAACGGCACTTGATGTGACCATTCAAAAGCAAGTACTAGATCTTCTTTTCAAGCTTCAGCAAGAATACAAGATGAGTATGATGTTCATTACCCATGATTTGGGTGTGATTGGTGATATTGCTGATGATGTTGTTGTTATGTATCGCTCAAACGTTGTTGAAAAAAATAATGCCAAACATATTTTTACAACGGCTCACCACCCTTACACCAAGGGATTGTTGGCGTGTCGTCCTAAGCTTGGAGCTAATCCGCGTAGACTCCTTACTGTTAGTGACTTCATGACTGAAGACGGGAAAGAAAGAGAAATCAACGTTGAGAAAATTCAGGTCTTTGATAAAGAAGCGCAACCTGAGAAATCAGATAAAATTCTTCTGGAAGTTAAAAACCTCGTCACTCAATTCCCTATTAAAGGTGGGCTCTTCGGTCGCACAGTTGACCATTTTAAGGCAGTCAATGATGTGAGCTTCTCTCTTAAAAAAGGTAAAACTCTAGGAATTGTAGGGGAGTCAGGATGTGGAAAAACCACTCTTGGTCGCTCGATTCTACGCTTAGTTGAACCTTCGGCGGGAAATATTATCTATGACGGAAAAGATATCACTCATGTTTACGCTGAAGAGCTAAGGCTTCTTCGTCGTAAGATGCAGATTATTTTCCAGGATCCTTACTCCTCACTTAACCCAAGAATGACTATTGCTGAAATTCTAACCGAGCCTTTGAACATCCACAAAGTAGGTAACTCTAAGAAGGAACGTCTTGATACGGCGAAGGCCCTCTTTGAAAGAGTAGGTCTTAAAGCAAATCTGATGAGTCGTTACCCTCACGAATTTTCTGGTGGTCAACGTCAGCGTATTTGTATTGCCCGTGCTCTGATGCTTAATCCTGAATTTGTGATCTGTGATGAGTCAGTTTCGGCCTTGGATGTTTCGATTCAAGCGCAGGTATTGAATCTACTCTTAGATCTTCAACAAGAATTTGGATTGACCTATATTTTCATTTCGCATGACCTTTCAGTGGTGAATTTCATAGCTGATGAAGTTGGTGTGATGAATGGTGGGAAAATTATTGAGATGGGGAAAGCGAGTCAGATCTATCAGAATCCGAAAGAAGAGTACACACGTGCACTCCTCTCTGCGATTCCGAAGGGTATTACTAAGTCCCCGCTTTCGGCATTGGTATAATCATACTGTGCAGTTTTAGAAAGATAATACTCATTACAAATCCCCAATAGACATTGAGGTTCCAATCCCATCCAAGGATCTGCGTATTAACGTAGACTCCAGCTATCCCCACAGCGTAGGCGCAAATAACTGTTGTGGGTGTCAGTTTGTATGCAAAATACTTTTTAAAGATAAGTTTGGTCGCAAACAAGGCCAAGAGGGATCCCCCTGTCCATGATTGCGCTTTGAGACCCAGAAGGAGTAACCCATCGTTTCTTGAAGCTACGATCGCTACACCGAGAATCATCACTCCGATAATAATCGAATCAATGAAACCCCAGAATTCCATTTTCTTTGGATCACGGTTGGGAAAAATATCATTGTATGATGTTGCACAGAGAGCATTAATCGTTGAATCGAGAACACTCATCGTCGCAGCGACAACTCCTGCTACCATGATGCCCTTAAGTCCCACTGGGAAGTAAGTAATAATGAAGTGAGGAAAAAGGTGATCGGCATTCGGCACCGATGCCGGCATTGGATGAGTCTGATAGAAAGACCACAGAAGTGCACCAATACTTAAAAACAGAAGTCCGACAGTAATTGAAATAAAGGACGAGAAGAAAATCGCCATCTGTCCGCCACGAAGAGTTCTGTTCGCAGTCATTCGTTGAGCGTAATCCTGATCCACTCCATGAGTCGACATATCAAAAAGAAATCCACCTAAAAGACCAATCACAAATGGCCATGGATTTTCAAAATTCACGAATGAAGTTTTACCCGCAGCTTGCGCCATAGTCATCATATCACCCCAAGAAGCCCCTGCGGTCTTTGGAATGATATAGTGAGCAAGAATTCCGCCCGTGATGAACATCGCCATCTGAAGCATATCTGTTCGAACCACGGCCTTAAGACCACCAATCTGAATGTAGATGAGAGTAATGAAAGTTACCGAAGCTAGACCCCAATAGATATTCACACCCATGAAACTGGCGACCATGATGGAACCAGAGAAGAGTCGAACACCGACTCCAATCATTTTACTTAGCGAATAGAGGACAGCCACTGTTTGGCGGCCCGATGGAAGACCCGTGTGCTGGGCCATGACTTCGTAAATAGTCAGACCTTTTCCGTAAACACGAGGAAGGAAAACAGTCGCGATGACAAAACGGGCAGCGATTGCACCCATGTAAATTTGAATAAAAGAAAAATCATTTTTGAAGGCAAAAGCGGGGATTCCAATAAAGGTCAGCGCCGAAACTTCAGTAGCGATAATTGAGCAAATGGTCTCAAGAAAGCTCAATGACTTGTTGGCCATGTACTTTTCTTGAGCGATTTCGTCAGGTGTCTTAGAGTCTTTTTCATGCATGCTTTCTCGGGACCAGATGGCAATACCGAAAACCACGACAAGGTAACCGACGATAAATAGCCAATCAACTAACTGAATATCCATGAATTCTCCTAGAGTATTTAGGTTACTTTACCCGAGCTAAGACGTCTATCTTTAGGCCACTAAATCTCTTACTAAATTATGTTAAAGAAGCATCAAATGAAGCTCGAAAGAGACCGATAGGTCATTAGAAGTACTGGTTTATTAGAATGAACTTAAAAAGTGGAAACATGATCACAATTGCTATCAAAGATTTTGCAAAGAAAAAAATTTGCGATGGACATCTTTTTTTAAAAACAAAAGAAGGCCGACGCTTTTATGTTTTGAAACCAGGAATTTTAATTGATCCAGCGTTTGTAAAAAAGCATGCATCACTAAATTCTGTTTTTGAATATGAACCTCTTGCAGATCAGGCCGTTATTCAAAGATACATTTCTCTTTTTAGAGAATTAAAATACCTGCAATTTGAAAAAGATCTCCGCTTAAAGAGTGGCGAAATCCTCCAGTACTTTTTAAGTGTTCATGGTAACGGCGGACACTTCCTCAGTTTTGTTCTGGCGTGCTATCAGGAATTCTGTAATATCCCTCAGGAAACTCTTTTAAAAATGCATGATACTGAAATTCATTATTTCAGAAAGACAACATACTCAGCAGCGTTTTCAATCCTACTCGGACTTTCCAATGATTTTTATCATTACCCGATGATCAAGGATTTCTACAACATCACCATGATGCTGGACTATGGAATCTGTGACAACAATTATAGTTATTTTGTAGCCCAAGCGTGTAATCAGGAAAATTTGAATCCTGGTTCAGGCAGAGATTGGTTAGTTGCTCAGAAAGCCTCTGCTCAAGAGCTTAACGTTTTCAGTAAGCATCCTGAGAAGAGTTATGAATTTATCAAGATGAATAAAGATATCCTTTCTCATCCAGAACTCGCAGAAATCGTCATGTATCAGCATGAGCTCTCTGCAGGGAATGGTTTTCCCCGTGGAATTCCCAAAGGTCTGGTATCAAGCTGGGAAGCGGTTGTACTTTTAGCCGATTCTTTGGTTGATATTCGTGATGAGTATCAGTTTGAAACAACTGTACTGGATTATATCCATAACTATCAAAATAAAAAATTGCAGGAACTACCGGTGAATAAGGCTTTCCAGAAGCTAACCCAGGCTTTGCGGTATTTTGATGAAATAAAGGACACTGGAACTTAATGGAAAAGATGAAAGACATCGCCATTCTTAACTTGGCCTCAGAGTTCCCTCTAGAACTCAAGAGCTACTTTGAGACCAGAAAGGTTAACTTTCTGGCCAGCGGTTCTTCATTGTCTCCAACTCATATTCTCGTTGATGCTTCAACCAATCTTAAAGAAATAGCACTTAAGTACAAGGGTGCACTTCTGATTTCTCTTTCGCAGCCGGTAGACGTTGCCGAATTTTATAAATTGGGTGGAAGTCTCGTCGTTGATAAGTCATGGCTGAAAAATGACGTGGGTCCTTTTGTTCTAGATAAGTTCTTCCAGGAAAATGGTGGGATTAATCTCAGTGAAAAATTCCCAAGTTTTCAGCAGCAGGGATCGTTTATTGTAAGCAATCCGTTTGGAACGGGTGATTATCTAGATCGCCTTGTTTACCACGCTTTTTCTTCAGATCATGGTGCCATCGCTATTCGTTCATATTTCGATAATATGGTTATGTTCCTCGCTTCTCTGAGAGATCAGGGCAAGATGGGAATGCCAATCGAAGTGAGTTATGGAGCCTCTCAGGATATCTTTGGTATTCAGATGCAGTTCAATTCTCAAAACTTCAAAGTTGAAGATGTCTCTCGTAAGCTTAAAACCAATCCGTCTAGAAAAAATGAAGAATATCTTCTCTATCACGCTGTTCATTCGACAGGATTCTTTGATTTTACTTATCTTGAATCTCTTGAAAAAGTGTTTATCACCTCTCTTTGGATGAAAGGGGAGAGAATTGATTTCGAAAATAGAGGATATCTCTTCTCGACATTAAAATCCTCGCAGGCGATTGCTTCTATTCCAGAGCAAGGGGTGCAGTCATTTATTGCGGAAGAACCAGAACTGATTGATTTTCTCGATATGAACGTTGAGACAGCTGAGGCCCATGAAGATGGGCCCATCGTTATATCAGGTGGCGAGAAGGAAGAAGAATTTTCTCAGACGATCAAAGGCTCGACTCCAGAAGAAGAGTTTATTCAAGTGATCAATGGGTCTAACGAAAAAGAGAAGAATGTCGCTCAAGTGATCAAGGGATCGGCGAAAGAAGAAGATAAGACCGTATTCAAATTCGGTGCGACACCTCAAAAAGAAGAAAAAGATTTCCGTCTTTCAGCTGCTCCTTCATCAGAGAAGAAAGCTGATAATTTCATGGCTATTAAGACACTTGCAGGTGAACCTTCAGGAGAAGGACAAAAGTCTCCATTTAATCTCTTAAAACCGGCAGGCCCTAAGAATCTAGATCTGAACCGAGAGAAAGAATTCCTCCTGAGTACTTCTAACAAGAAAGTTGCTAATACGGCTGAACAAGCGGTTCCTCGTGGACCATCAGAAAACGAGAAACAGCTCGAGCTTAAAGTTAAAACTCTTAACTCTGAAAATGATCGTATGAAGACGCTGCTCAAAATGCTCATATCTGAAGTGAAGATCGTTAAAGAGTCGCGTAATGCTCTGGCAGAACAACTTCGTGGAGAAGTTGCCAGTGAACAAATCAAAAATCTGGAAGTCCCTGCAGAAGATAAAGAAAACATTCTCTTGAATAGTCTTAAGGCCGAAGAGCTTAAATCAAAACGTCTTCTAATTGAGGCTGCTCAGAAAGATACTCTTCTTGCTCAGGAAGTAGAGCGAGGGTCAAAACAACTTAAAGCCAAAGAGATGATCCTAGATAAGACGAAGGAAGTTTTTACTAAGACTATCGAAAAGAAAGATTCGGAGATTAGTTCGCTTCGTCAAAAGGTTGAAGAGATTTCTAAGCTCGGTGTAGGACCCCAACTGTTAACTCAGCAGAATACGATTAAAGACATGGAAAAGCAGAATTTGAATCTGAATAAGATGCTAGAGATGTATAAGGCGAAAGTCACCAGTATGGCGACTAGTCTTCAGAAGCAAGCTGTTAAAACTGATGAAGAAGTGATGAAGGATGATAATAGAAAACTTCTCATGATCAATACTCAACTTAAAAACCAGCTCGATGTTAGTAAGAAAGATATTGCTCGCTATCAGGAAAAAGTTTCTTCTGAGAACACTAACCTTCTTACGCTTAAAAAAGAGAAAGCGAATCTTGAAATACTTCTTAAGAAAGCAATTCTCGCGAGCAATAAGGAAGGTCCAGCTCTTGGTGTAGCCAATAATCACGAACAAGAATTGAAGAAGCTCCAGACTCATGTACAGTTCGTAGAATCTCAGCACAAAGAACAGGGTCTCAAGATCAAAGATCTCGAAGCCAAATTGAGCGAAGCTGCGCGAATGCTTAAAACTCAATCGACCAGCGAAGATCCTTCGAGGAAAGCCATTCAGCTTGAAATGAACGTGAAAAAACTTACACAGGATCTGGTTGAGAGTCGAAACCAACTCACTGAAATGAAAAAAGAAACCAACAAACTTCGGCAGGAGAAAGTTGGATTGCAGAATATGATGGATAAAATGAAGAAAGACGCTGAGAAAGAGAAGAATGCGACGCCCAAGAAAGCTACAGGCGGAAAAGTAGCCTAATTTCGTCTTGCCAAATTCACTGCTCCTACATCATAATCATTTCCTCACACATATCAAGGCCCGGTTGGTGGAATTGGTAGACACGCTAGGCTTAGAACCTAGTGCGCGAGCGTGGGGGTTCGAGTCCCTCACCGGGCACCATCGCTATTGTTGTATAGCATATGTGCGTTTTAAAAAGCCAGGCCTCGCGCCCTGGCTTTTTTTTTTCCTAAATTTCTTTTCTCTATAACATTAAGAAAATCCTCACTGATCTAATAAGTTATTCCGATAGGTTAAGTGGAAAATATTGCCCTTATGGTTGAGGGCAGAAACATTTCACGGAGGACCTTATGACAAGTAGTGGATGAGAATACGGACTAACATCAGTTCTATGGCTGCACAAAGGTCTCTTGCGGAGTCTACCCGAGAGGTGCAATCTTCATCTTCAAAAATGGCATCTGGAAGTCGAATTCAATCTGCGAAGGACGATGCTGCCGGACTCGCAATTAGCAATAATTTAAACGCACAAAAAATGGGACTTCGTCAGGCACATAGGAACGCTAACGATGCAGTTTCTCTTTTCCAAGTTGCTGAGGGGGGAATGCAGGAACAAAGTAATATGCTCACCCGTTTACGAGAACTGGCCATTCAGGCCGCTACTGATTCAATTGGCGACAGTGAAAGAGATATGTTGAACGAAGAATATAATCAACTCATGGATGAATCACAAAGAATCGCAGAATCAACACGATTTAATGGGAAACAATTATTGGTTATGTCCGACACTCCAGATTTTAAAGATTTCCAAGTTGGACTTCATGATGACGATGATTCAAAAATTTCAAGCAATCCTTTTGATTTTATGACTGATGAAAATTCTCTTGGAACGATAGGGACCTCAGTTTGGTCTAAAGATGATGCTCGTACTAGTCTTGAATCAATTGATCAGGCCATGACGGAAATTTCCTCTCAAAGAGCTTTGGCCGGTTCTTATCAGCAACGACTCGTTCATGCCATTGATAACCTAGATCAACAGCAACTTTCAACATCAGCAACGAACAGCAGAATTAGAGATGTTGATTATGCCGATGAGGCCTCCGTAAATCTTCGAGCTAAAATGAAGCAGGATGCTTCTTCGGCAGTCTTAGCACAGGCCAATCAAATTGGAAGAAGTGCTTTGAAATTGTTAATGTGATTAATTATCTCTCTGACATCGACTTGAGAGGATTAAAGCCTGAAGAACGACCTCCTCCTCCAAATGGTATTTTAATTCCTATCATGGCCTCTAAGCTTTTCCCACCAACAGAAGTATAAGCGTAATAGTTTCCAGAAAAGAGAACTTTCATTTTCCATAATGTTAGTAAATGGATATCAACACCGGCATAAAAACCACTGGTTGATTCATCTATGAGATTATACTTTTCTTGAATATCTGCGAGTTGAATGTCGGACACATTGTTTTTTAGTTTTTCTGAAACTTGGTAAAATGCGTAACCCACAGAAAGTCTCAGTTGAGGAATAGTGTAAATTCCTATGCCTGCACCGAATGTCTTTTCATCATGGATAATTGAATTCTTAACATTATCGTGAGTAATATCTCCCGTGAATTTTCCAAATCTTCCAAAAATTTCAAATTCGAGGTGACCAAATCTATTTCCGACGGCCACTTTAAAGGGATAGGCAGTTGAAGTGAATTTTAATTTGTCTTTATCGGTATCAGTGAAATTGGCGTAACCGTATCCACCATAGACGTATGGTTTAGAAAAAACAGACCCACTGACCAATAACCCGACTAAAACAATTAAGAGTGTACATATTTTCATCATCTTGATCATATTAAGTATCTCTTAAAATATTAAGGCAGAAGAATTTTCCGACCTGCCAATTTATCCCAAATATCATATACTTAAC
>JBBARF010000010.1:15033-53485 GCA_040399925.1 Bacteriovoracaceae bacterium | reverse complement strand
GGCCCTCGATGCCTCAGGGAAAGAATATTTTGTGAACGAAGGCGATGGCGCTTTCTACGGACCAAAAATTGATATTCAAGTAGCAGATGCTCTAGGGCGATATTTCCAGCTTGGAACAATCCAACTCGACTTCCAACTTCCTGAACGTTTTGATTTAAAATTCACCAACGAGAAAGGTGAGATGGAAAGACCGGTAGTTATTCACCGTGCTCTTCTTGGATCACTGGAAAGATTTATCGGTGTGTATCTTGAGCACGTGGCAGGGGCCTTCCCTTTCTGGTTGTCTCCTGAGCAGGCCGTAATTGTTCCGATTAAAAATGAGCTTCACCTTGAAGCGGCTCAGGCCCTGGCAAAAAAACTCAAAGTTCAGGGTTACCGGGTTCGCGTGGATGACCGAAATGAATCAATGGGACTTAAAACCCGTCAGGCACAAACTGGAAAAATTCCGTTCATGCTGGTACTGGGTGACCAGGAAATCGCTGCAGGCAGCGTAGCGGTCAGAAAATACGGCGAAATGAAATCAGAAGTGATGCCAGTGGCTGAGCTTATGACAACATTTGCGACTCTCGAACTAGAGAAAGTTCCAGCTCCTCTACGTGACTAACTCACTCGGATTTAGGCTATTTCGGCACTTTTAAAATATTTCCTCCGGTTTTCCTTTCCACGCTAAAATAGTGGTGAGGTAAACCGGATGTCCTACGGCCTTATTGAGTCCTATACACATCAGCACCGTTTAGAGCTAAAACTCAAACCCATTCTTGTGGGCGAACTCTACCTATGTCGTAAGCTTAAGCATCCAGTGTATGTTTACAAAGACGGCCTCTTTGCACCCGTTCTGACAGAAGGAAGTGTTCCTTCAAAAGAAATGATCAGTACCCTCATTAAAAATTCTCATAAAGAAGTCTACGTTTACAACGACGACATTATTGATATTAAAAAAAATCTTGAAACTGCTCTGGTTAAAATCACGCGTTCTCTTTCGGTGGGAGATCCCCTCGAGAACGGAACCAAGGATATGAAACTTCTCTCACTCAATCTGGGTGGGCTGTATAAAAATCCTCACAACGATGAACTGTTGATGCTGCAGTTTCAGAGTAGTCAGAACCTTAGTAAATTTTTACTTGAGAATAGAAAGTATCAATCATTCTTTTTTCAAAATCTTGTTTCTGAAAATTTTCACTTCATGGTCGCTCAACCGATGCTCTCGTCGGTGATGCTTTTATCATTCCTTCAGGCGATCCATCTTTTCCACGACAAGGAAATTGAGAACCTGTTCCTGACCAGCTATCTCAAGGATATCGGCATCGCCATCATCCCGACAGAGAAGTACGACATCAAAGTACTCTCTTCCCGTGATCAGGAACTCTTTGCGGGTCATGCCGATTTCTCGTTCGAATTACTTGAAGGAAGAGTGCCCCTTTCAAAAAACTATCTCACGATCATCAAACAGCATCACTTTTTGAACGATAAAATCAAAGATCTTCTTTCTAAAGAGAAGGGTAAATATCTTCAAGATACGGAAATGATATACGGTATTGAGAGTACCCTAGTAGCTGTGTTTGATATTATGGTCGCGATGATGAGTGATCGCCCCTATCGTAAAGGGATCTCACTTTATCAATCACTCGAAGTGGTTAAGAAGATGATGGCTGATGACTACCCTCAGGAATTCAAAGCACTGGTTGTGTTTATGAAACAATTTTTCAAGAACTAACTTTTCAAAGCGACCTCATATCCCTCAAAATCAAATGTATAAGCATGTTTCATTAAGCGAAACTGAACTAATGCATTCTAAGGAGGGAATCATGGCGCAGGAGCAAAGTCCATTGACTGGTATCATTGAGGAAGACAGAGTTGTCATTGATTTCGGTGAATTCGAAGGGAAATCAGTATTAGAGATTGCTGACACCCGCCCGGACTATTATCAGTTCCTGGTAGACCAAAAAGATTCTGGAAATTTTTCGATTAGAAGAACGAAGGATAAAATCTTTCGCCTCTACATCCATCAGACTCATCTGAACTAAAATTTAAAAGGCCAGCATTGCTGGCCTTTTTTTGCTTATTATTCTATTTTTCGTATGACCGTATCCTCTGCGACATAAAGTGATTTTCCATCTGTAGTAATATTGTAAGGACTAGCAAAAACCGCAGCTGGCCCTAAACCATCAGTCACACTTGAACAGATGTTATTTGTTCCAGCTAATGTGGTCACTTCAAACGTAACCTTATTCAACTTACGAATGGTACATCCGACAGAACGTGAGAAAGCTAATGTAATGAAGATTAAACCCAAGCTCGTGATTATGACCCACTCAAGTGGTACACGAACTGCATTTAAGTTTTTAGAAAAAATTAAAAGTAGTGGTCTCAAAACAGACTTAGTCTTCTCGATTGATCCCGTTAAAGAGGCCCATCATGCATTTGAAGAGGTATCAACACAGCAAATGGGCCAAGCGGCACACAATCTTATTGAGACTCTTCCTTTCGTTGAACTCAAAGAAAGAAAACCTTTACGGTTCTGGTCACGTCAACAACCTAAGTCTTTATACAAGCCGAGTAACACTAAGAAATGGGTTAATGTCTATCAAATGTCTGATACAGAAGGCATAAAAATGAATCCAAAATTTGGTATTTACGGAAGCCCTATTTCAAACGCATATAAAAATTATTTCGTAAAAGATGGTCTTAAGGGTGATGCCCGTGGAGGAATAGCTTCACATCCTGATATCCTTAAGTTTTTAAAGCAGAACTTACTTTCTTTGTAGTATTTCAAAATCCAAGAAGGCCTCAAAGGCAAGATCTGCCCAGCTCTTTGTTATGGTGTATCCTTCAGTACCCCAGTAATGAACTCCATCGCCTCCTACATCGGGATACCTTGTGACAGTCGAGCTAACGAATAATGTGCAGCGACTCCCTACTCCTTTACGAATCAAATTTAAAATTCTTGGTAGTGCGTGGCGATTATTCCTTGAATCTGGATTAGTAATCCAAAAGCAAGTTGCTCCTGAAGACGTAACGAGTGAAACAATTTTTTTAATATCCTTGATAACAAACTCATCGTCTAAATAATTGAGATAATTTCCTCCGAACTCCATCACTACAATTTTAGGACTTAATTCAAGTAAAAGATCTGACATCAGAGGAGTTGGTGCCTTACTTGCTCTAAACTCCGTTCCTGATAGATCCTTGGAGAAAAAACCGCAGTTTGTTTCCTGACCATTGCTCCACCAGCGAGGTATAGATCCGCAGCTACCGACCGTTACCACGGAATGGCCAGCAAATCTTAGGTTTTGATCAAAATGTGTTCCGAAATGGCCAACCGTATGCGAATCACCGATGAAAAGTACTTTCTCTGCGTGTGCTTTTGCTGACAGGAAGAGAAGTAAAGATACTGAAATAATAAAATTAACCACAATATTTTCCTTACTTTAAAATCTTATTTTCAGCTCTAAGTTTTTCCAAATGCTTATTGATATTTTTTAAAGCATAGGGCCAAAGTTTTTTATTAACGTCTTTATAAATTTCTTCCAACATTTGCTGTGAAGACATTCCTTCGTTGTGCATAACGAAAACTTGATTCTCTCGAGTGCGGCGATGTTCTAGAGTTCTCTCCATAATTCCCACACCACCTAGGCCAATGCCGTGTGAAGGAAAAAGGACTTTGGGATTAAGGACGATGATTTTCTCAAGGGTCGTAAAGTACTTGGCCATATCCCCTTCCTCATCACCAATGACGACTGTGCCTACACCTTGAAAGAGATCTCCTGCGATGAACCAACTAAGATCTTCCGGAGCTAGGGCGAGTTGACCTTCATCGTGTCCTGGGACTTCATAGATGACGACTTTTCGGCCAAGCCAAGAAGTCACAACATCTCCTTCTTTCAGAAAAGAGGTAGAGACCCCATCAAAGTAGCCCGGGATTTTTGTAGATAAGCGAGAATGAGTGTCTTGGCTAAGGATCACAGGGACATTATATTCTTTGGCCATCCTCATAGAAAATTCATGGTGATCGGGATGATGATGGGTAAGCATGATTTTTTGAAAGCCAAAGAGATCTACGGTATTTTTAAATTTCTGATATTCATCTTCGTCCATAGGAGAAGGATCTACTAAGATTTTTGGAAACTCTCCATCCCCGATAATAAAAGCATTCGTTCGAGAGGCAGGAGGAAGCGTATGTGAAAGAGGCATAATCTGGCGGACAGATTTAACTGACTCTATAAAGGGTACGTACTTAGTTGCATCGTAGGAGAAATTGAGATCAGGAATATTTCTGGTATCCGGATTAGTTCCGAGTGTCTCAATCACTTTAACCACTGGTGGAACAGCAAGAAGTTGACCTTCATTAAATTGTCTTAAGTAATCAGTATTTTTAATCCAATGAGCGAATCTAGCTTCATTGCGATCAATGACAAAAGGAGATTTCTTTATAAAATGAAAGCGAAAAAAATAAGTCGCGTATCGATAAGGATTAAAATCTGGTGTTACGGCAAGACCGAGATAATCAATACGATCAATTCTCCCCGCCTTGATCTCTTCCCGCAGATCAACTCCCAACTCTTCTTGCCCTTCTCTCACTGCCGCCCCGAGAAGCCTGTGATCGAGGTCTTGAGTAACAGGATGATTAATAGAGAAACTCTCATCCCCTAGTTCCACCTTGCCACCAGGAAAGGCCCAATAGCCAGGAAAGGCCTTAAGGAAAAGTTCTCGTTGGATAGCAAAGATCTCGTCCCCACAAGTCATCACAATCGATACTGCATCAATTATCTTACTCATACTTTATATGTTTCAGCAGCGGCGTACCGTATTTCACGATAGCCTTTAACCTGATCCAGTTCTTTTAGACGTTTTTTGTCTTTCCCGCTGAGAATCTCCTGGCGGATGCGGCCAGAAATCTCCCGTTCGCGTTTGTGCCATTCAGGCATAACGATTCGAAGCAGGCGCATATGGCGCATAATTCGAAGCATCCATGGACGAGGAGAAAAATCGAATTCAATTTTCTTTTTCCCAAGCATAAAAGCCGGACGATTGATGTGAACAACTTTAAATGAAGTGCCTAATTGAGCGTATTTCTTTTGATCCTCAGCGATCTTGATTGGAGAGATCATGAGATGAGAGACGTAGACTTCATCCTTAATCCAATAAGTTTTCGCCAAAGTGCGAAGAGCAATTGAGAGTTCATCACTCTGATAGTGCTTTTTCAGATCAATGGCATCCTGAAGAAACGCTCCAAGATTTTGTCCCTGATCAAAAACAATCAGATCATGAACATACTGAGCGAGGTAATTTTTTTGAATTTGTGGAAAGTGTTCGGCCAGTAGCGCCGAGTAGGTTGACCAAAGATTCACCAGCTTGTCTTTACTCTGCCAAGGATAATTTGCAAGAGCGACACTGGATTTAATAAGTTCCAGTGAATGACCATTGTCTTGAGTAGCTTTTTCAATCGTGCTGAGAGCGTGACGGTAAAACCAATCACGACCCATCATGAAGGCTTCCCAATTGGGAGCAAGCTCGGCTTTAGGAACTGCAACCTTAATTGCTTTCTCAATATCTTCCAAACTAAACGGCAGACGCCCCGCCTGAAAAGCAATCCCCAAAATCATCGCCGAAGAATAAACCGGACGGCCAAGACGCTCAAAACATTGCTGTTTCATCGGCGCCATAATGAGACGTGAACCTAATTTTTCGGACAGTTCTTTTTGCAGATCAGCCGTTGTCATAACTTCGTTATTTATTCCACGATCTAATAAAATTGACAGTGGTACTTGGTATTCAGCATCGATGATGAGTACACCATCCGGAGATAAGTAATCCAGAGCTCGCGCTCCTTCTAAGAGATCGGGAGAAAGAACAACATCAGCAGTAGCCAGAGGTACCACTGGTCCATGAGATTTTTTATGATTAAAAATACTCAAGTGAGAAATGACTGAACCATTTCTTTGAGCAAGACCTTTTTGATCCATGAATTTGAATTCAAGATCAGTACGCCCACCCATGGTGGTAGAAGTTTCGGCGAGAACGCGAGAAATAGTTGTAACACCCGATCCACCTACACCAATAACAATTCCACGATAGTCAGAACCTCTAGCAATTTGCTCTAAGGTCTTTTTTATTTTCGGAAGCGGAATATCCCAACTCGTTTGCGCCGTGCGAGCATCTTTATATTTTGTCGGATGATAGTCGGCCACCTGAACAAGTTCAAAACTTGGGCAGGCCTTAATTTTAGTACAGTATGAATCTGAGACACAAATCTGTGGATCAATCATAACCTTAGCACCATATGCATCAAAGGTTTGAGAAAGTCCCGGACAACCAGTCATCTCAACACAGGCCCGGCAGTCTTCACACGCCAGTGTATTGATCTGATAAAACTCACGAATTTTTTCAGTCTCGCCTTTAGCAAAAATCTTTCTCTCATCACGCTTTTTGCGTCCATGGAAAGTCAGACCACACTCTTTATTAGAGATGATGACTTTAACACCTGGCTTTTGAACGTAATCAAGCAGCAAACTCTTATAAAAATAACGATCAGATGGATTGATCTCGATGACTTCGTCAGCACGCAGAGATTTCGCCACATCCATCATACTCTGCCGAGGGCGAACGGTACCTTCAACAGATACGCCCGTTCTAGGAGTCACCTGATGACCAGTCATGGCCGTATTATCATTATCCAGAAGGATATAAGTAATGTTGTGGCCCATCTGAACAGAGTTCGAAATAGACGTCATGCCTGAATGAAAGAAGGTTGAATCCCCCATCAAAACCACCGAAGGGTTGGTGGTAAAGAGATCAGTTCCTGCACCTAATGATCCGCCCTGACCCATGGCCGAGAGATCATGCATTTCTTTGAAGGGTTCAAGGAATGAGAGTGAGTAGCAACCTACATCTCCGTGAGAAATAAGATTCACATCTTTTTCTTTAAGCGAAGCTCTGACATCTTTCATGATTGAAAGAGTTTCTCTATGCGGACAACCCGGACAGAAAGTCGGAAGCCGTTTAGGAACCACCAGATCAAGTTTTAAGGCCGGATCGAAATGCTTCTGACAAGTTTCGCCGTTTTTATTCCACTTAAAAATATCCAGAGCAAGAGTCAGTTTTTTATAAATGATTTCGTAAGAGAGTCCACCATAGGCGGGAAAGCCTGGTTCAAAACCATGATCCGTTTTAAATTCTTTCCCCATCACCTGAAGACTTAAATTATATTTTGAAATAACTTGTTTAATCTCGGCTTCGAGGAAACCGCGTTTTTCTTCAATCACCACGAGATTTTTAATCCCTTTAAGAAATGGAATGAGTTGCGATTCATTTAGAGGATAAGTCGATGCTGCTTTATAGAGCTGAACAGAATTTAAAAGTTCTGATTCTTCTAATACTTGTTTTAACGTTTCAAACACTCCACCCGAACTAATAATACCAATTTCAGATTGAGCATTTCCAAAAGTTTTATCGAGCGCCATTTCTTTTAAGGCTTCAAGAACTTTTGGGAAACGATTTTGAATCATTTCGACGTCAGCAAAAAGTGAATTCGGTGGAACCATAACGTTTTGCGAGAGATTGAATTCGGCTGGATTTAAAGTCACCAGATCGTGAGCAAATTTTTTCTCTTCAAAGATTTCAACTCGTCCGCCACCCTCGGCCATAAAGGTCGTCAGGATGAGACCACTATAAACTGAACTTTTTTGCGAGAGCTCCAAAGCTTTCGTCATCCAGTCTTTTAATTCCTGTGGAGTCGATGGTTCAAAAAAAGGAATATGGAGATGTTTAAATAAATAACGAGAATCAGCTGGAGTGGATGTTGAGATCGACCATGGATCGTCTCCAACGACTACAACCACACCACTTTTCTGGCCGTTAACTTCTTTACCAGGATTAGCGAAATTTCCCACCGACAATGCGTCTGATGCCACATGCAGTCCCATGGACTTCATCGCAACTAAAACATTTTGTCCGGCCATCTTTGCACCAGAGGCCATAGCAGCAGCATTGGCTTCAGAATTGGCGATGACAACACGAATACCTTTCTTGTGCATTTCTTCTTTTTCTTCGTAAAGAATATTGAAGAAATCTGCCAAGGGAGATCCCGGGTATCCAGTGTATAACTGGAACCCTGCTTCCAGCGCACCCTGAATGAGTAATTCGTTGCCATTGAGAATCTTATAGCTCATTGTTTGGTTATACCCCTACCTACACGTATGGGCAATTATCAAAGCTTCATGCCAAGGACTTGTATATGGACGAAAAAGAATTAAATCAACATGTTCACATCGCACAATCCGTCGCTGTCTTAGTAGACGGGAACAATATCGAACGATCGCTAGAAGGCCAGTATCCGGGTGAAAATCTTATGATCAATTTTGACGTGCTTATTCCACGCCTACTTCGTGGTCGCGGACTCAATCGTTTGATTTATTTTCGTGAAGGGAAAAATATCTCTTCTAAGCTCGCAGAAAGACTTCATTCTAAATACTTTGGTTCGGTTCGTCCCTGCCATAAGTCAGCCGATATTCCTCTCAGTATCAATGCCACTCAGCTCGCCAGTAAAGTCGATGCCATTATTATTTTGTCAGGTGACTCTGATTATGTAGAATTAGTCCGGCATTTGAAGTTTGAGGGTGTTCGGGTGGAAATCTGTGCAGTGGCGTCAACTACCGCAGAGGTTTTACGTGAAGAGGCCGATCACTTTCTCCCGATCGAGAAAGAAGATTGTTTTGCCCTTCCTCAAGTTCAAACCAATAAGAAAAAACCAAGAAGATAGAATTTCAGGAGTCTGACATGTCGCAAAACCCAGCTGGTTTAAAGAGTATTGATCATTTAGAATTCACGGTGGATTCTCTGACTTCACCTACAGTGAAGTTATTTAGTGATATGGGATTCAGTCAGACTGAAGGCTCAAAAGATTCTCGCCTTTATACCCAAGGACAAGCGCGCTTTTTAGTGAAAGCCTCGAATGATGAGCAGGCACTCTCTCGCCAGTATCTGAAAGCTCACGGTGAGGGTGTTAGTAAAATTTCTTTCCTCGTAGAAAGTGTTGAAAAGGCTCTGGAAACGACGTTAAAAAATGGCGCCAAACTCGTTCATGATTTGAAAATCGAAGAAACAGCAAATGGCGTAACCAAGACTGCTTCGATTCAAGGTTTTGGTGACGTGATTAATGAATTTGTAGAAAGACCTACAACTCAATTCCGTCCTAGTTTTGATAAAGTCGAAAAAGATACAACAGCTCAACCACTTAAAACACGTGTTTCACGCATCGATCATTTGACCAACAATGTTCCCAAAGGTCAGATGGATCATTGGGTAGAATTCTATAAACGGACTTATGGATTTATTGAAACTCGTTACTTCGATATCAAGGGAACAAAAACGGGTTTAAATTCTAAAGTTGTTCAGCTTGCTGACAATTCGATCATTATTCCTATTAATGAACCAGAAAAAGAAGGCGGAAAGTCTCAAATTCAAGAATTTTTGGATGTTCACAAAGGTCCTGGTGTTCAGCATATCGCTCTCATGACTCCAGATATTATTTCAACTGTGGGCGAGCTACGTTCAAGAAACCTCGAGTTCTTAAACGTGCCTGAAACTTACTACGATCTCATTCCAAGTCGCCCTTTCAAAGTGACTGAAGATCTCAAAGTTCTGGGTGAACTTAAAATTCTTGTGGATGGGGATCCTGAGGGATACCTGTTACAAATCTTCTCACAAACATGTGTCGGACCTCTTTTCTTTGAATATATTCAAAGAAAAAATCACTGGGGATTCGGGAACGGAAATTTTCAGGCCCTTTTCGATGCGATCGAAAGAGACCAGGAAAAACGCGGCTACCTCTAAATTACGTTCTTCAAAACGTCCCATGCAAGCTTCATTATAGTGAGAAAAACAATTACTCGCAGGAGATAGCGAACGAACTCGTTGCCTTTAAGTAAGGCGAGTTTCACTCCGACTAAAGCACCACCCACATTAAAAATCATCATCGGAAAAGCGTAGGCCCAGAGAAATTCGCCTTTCAGAGAAAATAATAAAATCGCTGCGATGTTCGTCGTGAGGTTAATGATTTTTGCATAGGCCGAGCCTTGCACAAAGGTCATGCCTAAAATTCCAACAAATGCGATGATGAGTAAACTTCCGGTACCAGGGCCAAAGAACCCATCATAAAATCCAACCAACGCCCCGATCAGCATCGGCTTCCAGAAAGGAATAACAATATTGGGGTCGTGATCTACCAGACCAAAAGATTTATTTCTGATGGTGACGAGAAAGATTCCAAAAAGCATAACGGTAAAAGTGAGTTTGATGATGTCAGAATTTATGATCGTCACAACGTAGGCGCCAAAAAAAGAAAAAATAAAGGCACTCAGAATAGCGGGAACAATGATTGTTTTGATAAACGGAATCGAACGCGAGAATCTCCACGCTGAAATTGCCGTTCCACTCATTGAAACCAGTTTGTTTGTGCCGAGCAAGGTCACGATCGGATACTGAGGCAGAATCATCATAAAGGCCGGGAGTTGGATCAATCCACCCCCTCCCACTATAGAATCTACAAATCCCGCCCCAAATGAGGCCAAACAAAGAATAATTAACTCAGTTGAAATCATAATAAAATCAGGCTAATTCCACAGTGCACAAAAGTCCACCAAATTCCCTACGTTAAGACTCTGTTAAGAATGCCTGGCGCCTTCGATATTATCTACTTTTTTGGCTATTATCGCGCCTATTAAGGAAACCCATTATGCGCTCAGCTTTATTGCTCCTCTTCATTCTTGCTTCGTGCTCAAAAAGAGACAATGTTTTGATTATTCAAAACAAGGGCTCTGATACGATTGTAAATCTCGCGCAGGCCTGGGCAGAAGAGTATAAAAAAATAAAACCGACAGTCGCCATTGCTGTTTCTGGTGGTGGATCAGGAACAGGAATTGCCGCTCTCATAAACGGTACAGTTGATATCGCCAACTCATCTCGTGCGATGAAACCTGAAGAAATCGAAGAAGCTAAAAAAAATAATGGTAAAGAAGTTAAAGAATTTATTGTGGGAATGGATGCTCTTGCGGTTTTTATTCACCCTGCTAATCCCATCGTAGGTCTTACCTTGGAAGAGGTGGCCTGCATTTACGGTGAGGAAGGTAAATGTGTTCTCTGGAGTGATATCCGTGGAACTGTCGTTCCCGGTTGTCAGGGAAATAAAATCATCCGTGTCTCTCGTCAGTCAAACTCTGGAACATATCAGTATTTCCGTGAAGCCGTTCTCGGTAAGAAGAAAGATCTCAAACTCGGATCGATGGATCTTAACGGATCAAGAGAAGCGACAGATTTAGTTGAGAAAACTCCCTGTGCTATTGGCTACTCGGGTATGGGTTATCTCAGTAAGCACGTGAAAGCGGCATGTATCTCTAAAAAAGCAGATACAGAGTGCATTTTCCCTAATCTCCAAACGGCGATGGATAAGACTTATCCGATTGCCCGCGAACTCTATATGTACACATCAGGCGAACCATCGCCTGCAGTAAAAGAATACATGGACTGGACTCAGAGTGACATCGCTTCAAAAATCACTGTTAAGGCGGGCTACGTTCCTGCTCCTAAAAGGTAATATGGAAATGAAGTTAGAAAAATCGGTTCAAGTCAGTCTCGACTGGCGACATAAGAAGAGCAAGAAACCTACCAGTGAGAAAATCATTGAAGGTATCATTAAGGTCGGTGGCTTCAGCTCCATTCTTTTGATTTTGGCGATTCTCTTTTTTATTCTGAAAGAGTCTTATCCCTTCCTTATTTCAAAACTTGATTGGGAATTTTTTAGCTCGACCCAGTGGAATCCGGCTTCGGTCGTTCAAATTCGTTATGGTATTCTTGCTCTCTTCGTTGGTACCGTTCTCGTAACATTTATCTCGATGTTAATTGCTGTTCCTCTGGGACTCGCCTGTGCTTTTTATATCTCTGAATTCTGCTCTCCAAACTTAAGAGAGATCTATAAAGTTCTTATTGAGTTTCTTGCTGCCATCCCCTCAGTGGTTTGGGGATTCATCGCTATCATGATGATTAACCCTGCTATCATCCACGGTTTTAATGTTCCTGTTGGCCTTAATATTTTAAACGCTTCAATCATTCTCGCTCTGATGTCTCTACCTCTGATTGTTTCAGTGGGTGAAGATGCTCTTCGTGCAGTTCCAGAAACTTTCCGTGAAGCTGCTGAAGGTTTAGGAGCGACAAAATGGGAAATCGCGACTCGAATTCTGCTTCCGGCCGCTAAAAACGGTTTGATGGCCGCAGCTCTCTTGGGAGTTGGTCGTGCCCTAGGTGAAACCATGGCCGTTCTGATGGCCACTGGTCACTCGATTCAAATTCCTCACAGTATTTTTGAACCAGGTAGAACACTCACGGCAACCATTGCAGCAGAACTCGGGGAATCACCAAAAGGTGGAGAGCACTACCAGGCCCTCTTCGCTATCGGTCTTGTTCTTTTCATCCTCTCATTTGTGGTGAACCTGTCGGCCGATTACCTCATTCGTGGAAGGAAGAAATAATATGTTCCAACCAAGTATACATTTAACTAAAAAAGAAGCCCGCGAAGAGAAGTTTGCAAATCTACTCAGTACGATCACGTTCTTTCTCTTCTTACCGGCGCTGATAATTATTTTCTGGCTCTTCATCAAGGGATCTCCCGTTCTTTCGTGGGATTTCATCATGCAGGACCCGATCAATGGGATGACTGGCGGAGGAATTTTTCCGACAATCGTGGGAACATTTTGGCTAGTGATCATCAGTGTGTTGGTTTCTTGCCCTATGGGAGTTTTGGCCGCGATCTATCTTTCTGAATATGCTGCTGACAATAAAATTACGCGTCTGATTCGTCTGGCGATTCTGAATCTCGCGGGTGTTCCAAGTATTGTGCATGCGCTTTTTGGTCTCGGGGCTTTTGTTCTTTTCATGAAAATGGGAACAAGTATTTTGGCTGCTTCATTCACTCTCGCGGTGATGAACCTTCCCGTTATTATTACCTCGACTTTAGAGTCTCTTAAGGCCGTACCTCACGCTTACCGTGAAGCTTCATGGAACGTAGGGGCCAGTAAACTTCAGACGATCCGCCACATCGTGCTTCCAAACTCGATTCCGGGAATTCTGACAGGAGTTGTCTTCTCAGTAGGAAGATCTGCAGGAGAAACAGCGGCGATTCTGTTTACTGGAGTGGCGTTTTATTTACCTTTTTTGCCACAGTCAGTTTTTGATCAGTGTATGTCTCTTTCAATGCACCTTTTTACGATTTCAACTCAGGTTGTAGGCGTTCCTGAAGCTTACCCCTATGCTACAGCTCTGGTTCTGATTCTTCTCATCTTGTCCGTAAACTCGATTGCAGTCGTGCTTCGGTACTATTTCCGGACAAGGAGGAAATGGTAATGAAAAAGAAAATTGAAATCAAAAATCTTTCGGTCAATTACGGATCAAAAGATGTGATTAAAAATATCAATCTGGATATTTTTCAGAATGAAGTACTCGCCATTATTGGTCCTGCGAACTCGGGGAAGAGTTCTCTTCTTCGCTGCCTGAACCGTATGACGGAATTTAATCCGAGTGCCAAAGTGAGGGGCGAAATCCTTCTCGATGGCGAAAACATCTACGCAGAGGAAGATTCAACCTTCCTTCGTCGTCGTATCGGTATGGTTTCTCCCCTACCTGTAGGTCTTCCTATGAGTATTAAAGAAAACGTAACTTACGCTCCTCGGATGGCCGGTTGCAAAGATCCTGCAGAACTTAACTCGATTATGGAAGATTGCTTGAGAAAAGCTGCCCTATGGGATGAAGTGAAGGATCGTTTGAATGGTCTGGCGACTAAACTCTCAGGAGGCCAACAGCAGCGTCTAACTATTGCTCGCGCTCTTTCTCACCATCCAGAAGTTCTTTGTCTAGATGAATTCTCAATTGCTATCGATCCCGTAACAACGATGAAAATTGAAGCCGTTCTTCACGAACTCAAAAAGAATATGACGATTGTGATGGTGACTAACGTGATCAATCAGGCAAAACGTCTGGGTGATCGTACGGCCATGATGCTGGGTGGAGAAATCCTTGATCTTGATGTGAACTCACAACTCTTTAAAGGTGTAGTGAAAGACGTTCGTACAAAAGACTATATCGAAGGTGTATTCGGTTAATTATGAAAAACTACGCAGTAAATACGAATGAATTTAGTTTTTGGTACGGTAATTTTCAAGCACTGAAAGATCTCACTTTCAACATTAAAGCTTTTAAAATTACCGCCCTTATTGGTCCGTCGGGTTGTGGAAAAAGTACTTTTTTAAAGTGCCTTAACCGCATCAATGAACGTGGAGCCGAAGTTTCCCACAACGGAAGTATTCAGGTATTTGGTCACGATATTTACCATCCTTCGGTTGCTCTTCCTGAGCTTCGTCGCCAAGTAGGAATGGTTTTCCAAAAACCAAATCCTCTACCTCTCACCATTTATGAAAACGTGATTTTTGGTGCTCGTACGCATTTACGTAAAGTAAAAAAAGTTGAGCTCGATGAGATGGTTGAGTCTGCTTTGAGACGTGTTGATCTTTGGGAAGATCTTAAAGATAAACTTGATCGTCCGGCAGTAGGTTTGAGTCTTGAAAAGCAACAAAGACTTTGTATTGCTCGCCTTCTTCCACTTAAGCCTAAACTCATTCTCCTTGATGAGCCTTGCTCAGCTCTGGATCCTTCAGGGATCGAGGCCATCGAAAATCTCATCCGTGATTTAAAGAAAGATTACTCGATTTTGATCGTAACTCACTCTATGAGTCAGGCCAAACGTATATCGGATGAAACCATTTTCATGTACATGGGCGAGCTGGTTGAGATGGACGTGACCTCGAAAATATTTAGTTCTCCTTCACACGCACGCACTACGGCGTATATTGAGGGTCGTTTCGGCTAAGAACTTTGACATTTTTACCCCCTTCTCGTTATGGTAACTGCATATAATTGTCGTCCATAACGCAAGAGGTAATAAATGTACAAAGTCATCGCTGTATACCGTGCTCCAACTGAAGAGGCGAAAGCAAAATTTGAAGACCACTTCAAGACTGTTCATACCCCTATCTGCTTAAAAATTCCTGGCATTAAAGAAGTTCGTACCAATAAAATTTTCGGTGGCCCAACAGGTGCCTCAAATCTTTCGATGGTTGTTGAAATGTGTTTTGAAAATAAAGACTCATGGAAAGCTGCGATGAAAACTCCTGAAATGATGGAATCTGGAAAAGACGCGATGAAATTTGCGGGCGATCTAGTTTCGGTTCATTTTGCTGAAGAGATCATCACTCAAGCCTAAGGTTTTTTTAGAATTTATGTAAAAGGGTAAAATGCAAACTTTTGAAAATATTCTTGTTACAAAAAATTATCAGGGCCATGCTCACGTAGCTTTAGTTCAGCTGAACCGTCCGAAAGTCTTAAATGCACTTTCAACGGATCTTATGCGTGAACTGGTAGAAGCCTTTTTCATCCTCGAAGATGATAAAGATGTTCGCGTGATGATTCTAACAGGAAGTGATCGCGCTTTCGCCGCTGGTGCCGATATTGGCCAGATGATGGAAGCTTCTCCCATCGATCAAATTAACGATAACCGCTTCCGTACGTGGAAGCAGTTAAGTCTCATTACTAAACCAATCATCGCGGCCGTTAATGGTTTTGCTTTGGGAGGGGGATGTGAGCTCGCTATGTCTTGCGATTTTATTATCGCAGGTGATTCGGCGAAGTTTGGACAACCCGAAATTAAAATCGGAACAATTCCTGGGGCCGGCGGAACTCAACGCCTGACTCGTGCTATTGGTAAATCCAAAGCGATGCTAGCGGTTCTCACGGGAGAGCCGATGAATGCTTACGAAGCTGAGAAAGCGGGTCTTGTGGCCAAAGTCGTTCCAGCGGAAACTTTGATTCAGGAAACTTTTGAGATCGCTAAAATTATTTCAAACCGTGCTCCGGTGGCCGTAAAACTCGCCAAGGAAGCTGTGAACATGGCCTTTGAAAGTTCACTCAAAGACGGTATGGAGTATGAGCGCCGGAACTTCTATCTCACTTTCTCATCCAAAGATCAGAAAGAAGGTATGAAAGCGTTTATGGAAAAAAGAGAGCCTAAATATGAAGGAAATTAGTTTTCTATTCATACTAGGCTTCATCATTTCTTGCTCTACACCTGAAGTGAAAGAGAAAGATCCGATTAAGGCAGCCCTTAATACAAAAAACGATGAATACAGAGAATGCTTCCTTGAGAGTGATTCTTACAAAGGTCGCAGATCGCCTGAAACAACGGCCATGATCCAAGTTAGCTTTACTATTAATGCTAAAGGTACGGCGACGAACGGGAAAGTTTACGAGTCACCTTTTAAAGACGCTAATCTCCATGCCTGTGTGCTGAGTATGATTCGAATGATTCATTTCCCTTTGCCTAAAGAGGGCGAAACAACCGACGTGAAAGAAACTATTTCCTTTAAACCGCGAACTTAAAATATGAAAACATTTGAAACAATAAAATTTGAAATCAAAACCGGAACAGCGATCATCACGATCAATCGTCCGCAAGTTTACAACGCCCTTAATGTGCAAGGTAAACTCGATATTATCTCTGGCATTAGAGAAGCGAATAAAGATGCCAGCGTGAGATCCATTGTTCTCGCAGCTGAAGGAAAAGCCTTCTGTTCAGGACAAGATCTCAACGATCGCACGGTCGACGCGACCAAGGGTCCCGTTGATATCGGTCACACACTGGAAACAGAATGGAATCCCCTGATTGATGCCATCCGTAGTTCTGAAAAACTCGTGATCGGTGCCATCCAAGGTGTCTGCGCCGGTGCTGGCCTTTCGGTGGCCCTTGCTTGTGACCTGAAAGTGGCGGCTCCAGGTGTGCGATTTATCTCAGGCTTTAGCCAGATCGGACTCGCTCCAGACGCCGGGATGAGCTATATGCTTGTAAAACAAATGGGTTATACAAAAGCTATGGAATTCGCATTGTTAGGAAAGCCCCTTCTCTCTGAAGACATGGAGAGGTATAATTTGATTAGCAAAATTGCTGAAAATCCGCTGGAAGGAGCACTCAGCTTCGCGGCTGACATTAACAACCTCGCGCCTCTGTCTGTGAAAATGGTGAAGAAAAATCTTCAACATGCTAATGAGAAAGGCCTGAGTGAAGTTCTGGATCGCGAAAAATATGTTCAGCGATTCCTTGGTTTCTCGGCCGACTACAAAGAAGGCGTTGGTGCTTTCTTAGAAAAACGTAAACCAGTATTTAAAGGTCAATAGATAAAGATAGGAGAAACCTCATGCGTGAGTACTCAGATGCAGATTTAAAATTATTCGAAGAAATTAAAAACGGCCGCACTTTTGATGCTAATTCAGAGATGCCTGAAATCTACCGTAAAAACCTTCTGAACCTTCTCTGGATGCAAGCGGATTCAGAATATGCAGGCGGACTTGGCTACATGCCTTGGATCGCGAAAGCACCAAACGCACATGAAAGAGTTCTAGTTGCCCAAATCGTTAAAGATGAAATGCGCCACGCTCACGTGATTTATAAAATCCTCGATGATCTTGGCGAAAAGACTCACGAACACATGCTTTCTCACGAGTTTGACTGGCGTATCCCAAAAGATACAGCTCAGATCGGCTTCTCACGCGCCAAAAAAGACAAACGCGTAAACATCTTTTACTACAACATCACTTTCTGGGAAGATTTCTGTCTTTTCAACTTTCTCATGGACAGAGCTGCAGGCCACGTTCTTGAAGATACCCTTGAATCAAGCTTTATCCCTTGGAAAAATGCAATTGGTACAATTGTTAAAGAAGAGAACATGCACCTTGCCCACGGTGATAAAACAGTACGTCTCATGGCAGAAGATCCTGAAAAACGCGCTTTCTTACAAGAGCGTCTGAACCTCTGGTGGCCGCGTGTTATGAACACGTTTGGTAAATCAACAGGTAAAGGAAATGACATCTATCAAAAACTCGGTCTTAAGAACCGTTCAAACTCCGACGCTCGTGATGCTTTTGTAAAAGAGATCAATGAGAAGTGTAGTGCTTGGGGACTTATTGTTCCAGAGTACAAAGAAGCTGAGCAGCCTCTCGAATACAACATCGCTTAATGATCAATTTAAACCGCATAGTCGTCATCGGTGCCGGAACCATGGGTTCTGGCATCGCTCAATGGTTCGCTCAACAGCTCTGCTCGGTTGAACTCGTAGATAACTCCGTTACACAACTTCATCACGCACTAGAGGGCATTCACCACTCGTGGGACAGGCTCGTCGAAAAAGAAAAGATGAAGGCTTCTGATGTCGTTCAAATGAAAAAGCTCATCACGACAAAAACGCTGGCCGAAGTTTCAGACAAAGCTGATCTTGTTATCGAAGCGATCGTCGAAAATCTTCAAATTAAAAAAGAACTTTTTAAGCAACTCGATAAACAGTTCAATCATCATACAATTATCGCTTCCAATACCTCAAGCTTCCCCATTACTCTTTTGAGTGAGGGTGTATCGCTTGAACGTAAACCGCGTTTTGTAGGTCTACACTTTTTTAATCCCGCTACGATCATGAAACTCGTAGAAGTAATTAAAGGTGAGCACACTGATGAAAAGCTCTGTGCCGAACTCTACGAATGGTTTGATAAACGCGATAAAAAGCCTGCCCTCTGCAAAGACTCGCCAGGCTTCATCGTAAACCGGGTCGCCCGCAATTTCTACGGCGAACCCCTTCGTATCGTCGACACGGACGAAGAGTCCCCTATGAAAGAAGTTGACCACATCCTCAAAACAGTTGGCGGCTTTAAGATGGGCCCTTTTGAACTGATGGATCTCATCGGAATTGACGTGAACTACTCCGTCACCACTTCCGTCTGGGAAGCCTATAATAAAGAGCCTCGGTTTGCGCCTCACAAGCTGCAAAAACAGATGGTAGAAGAAAAGCGCTTTGGCAAAAAGACCAAGCGAGGATTCTACAAATATGACTAATATTGAATTTGATGGATATATCCTCCAGTTCGGTTTTGGGACTAAGCTCGAGAAGAAAAAATTTCTGGCGATGAATCCTGATAAGAAAATCTATATGGATCTCACTTGCTGTGACCCTCAGGAATTCTACCTCGAGTTCCCGCAACTCAAAGGTAGCTTCGCCGCCCTTTTCTGCGACGAAACCAAAAAAATGGAAATCCATTTCAAAGATAAGAGCCAGGTCGTTCTGGATAAGCTCATCTCTCTTGGTTTTTCACCTGTTGAGACGAGTATCGTGAGCTGTGGCTTCATTTTTCCCCGCACAATCGTTCAGATCATCAACGAGGCTTACTTCGCTTTAGAAGAGAAAGTGGCGTCTCAGGAAGATATTGATCGCGCGATGAAGTTTGGGGTGAATTATCCCAAAGGACCGTTTGAATGGGCCAAAGGACGCGAACGGTTTGTTTTGGCACTTCTGGAAGAGCTGAGATTTAAGACTGGGGACGATAGATATAGGGCCTGCAGCTTACTTAAGATCTAATTCTACATGGCACCTTTTGGCGCTTTATTCTTTTGAATCCCCCGAATATTATACAGAAGGACGTAAGCTTCATTCAAAGCTTACGAGGCCCAATGGACCCGAGGGGAATTCAAGCCAGGAATTCCTCTCTCCATGGGACCCTCATGAGCAAGTACAATTCCAACGATCAAACTCTTAAGATCTTAAAATAATGTGTGAATTCATTTCTGCGTAAAAATCGGTTTGCGACTGAAGGGTAAAATGAAAAAAAACGCTTAGCCTTACTATTACTCATCATGTGATCTCCTATGTGAATGGTTTTTGCAACGCTTCGACGGCGCCGGGCCTTGTCAATAAAGTTGTCACCTATTTTTGTTCAGGCTATCAATCTTGTACTTTGTGGATTGATCGCGCCATGAAGTTTGGTGTGAATTATCCGAAAGGCGCGTTCGAGTGGGTGAAAGGTCGTGAGAAATTCGTTTTGGCACTTTTGGAAGAGCTAAGATTGAAGACGGGTGATGAGAGAGATAGGGCCTGCAGCTTACTTAAGATCTAATTCTACATGGCACCTTTTGGCGCTTTATTCTTTTGAATCCCTCGAATATTATCTAGAAGGACGTAAGCTTCATTCAAAGCTTACGACGCCCCAAAGGACCCGAGAGGAATTCCAGCCTGAATTCCTCTCTCCTTGGGACTCTCTTAAGCAACTACAATTCCAACTTTCAAACTCCTAACAGCATAGAATAATTTGAGACTTAATTGATGCGTAAAAATTAGTTCTGAACTAGATAGGTAAAACAGATCAAAAAAAAAGGCCCCTTACGGGGCCCTCATTGTTAGATTTTTTTACAAGTCGAAGTTTCTTTGAGCTTCAGGTAGAAGCGTTTCTTAGCTCGTGGCTTGAGGTCGCCCTGATTGAAAACCTGGAGGTAAGCATAGTCCTTACAAGATCCATCTGGCTGGTTAACAGATTCACAAGTCGTTGAAGCCTTAAGGCTAATATTAAGAATATCAGCAGCAGAGTTCACAGTGTAAACAGTTGGGTTAGCCTCTTCGCCTTGCCACTTGATCGCACCTTGAAGAGCACCTTTTTTATATTCAACTTTAACTGTTGCTGGAAACTTGATGAAGTCAGCAGTTCCAGAACTTAAAGCAACACTCAGATCGTATTCAACAGAACCAGTTTGGCTACATGGAGCAAGAACGTTATCACGACTTCCCGGAGAAATGTTTGTAAGTTCAGTTGATCCGAAAGTTACTTTCATCTCAGCTGGAGCAAAGCTAGATTCGAAAGAGAAGTTACGTGCTCTCAATGAATCTTCGATCACAGCTTTAAATTCTCCAGATTGTCTTACTGCACTTCCTAATTCATCAGCGTAAATCATATGTTCAAACCAACCACGTGCCGTAAGCATAGGATGGTTACGAGTCAAACGCATCGTTTCGAGAGTCAGATCCGTGAATGCAGAAAGTCCTGTTTTTCCAGTCTGAGCAACCACAACTTTGAGCATATCACCCATCGCTCCACCGTAAGACTCACCTTCGTCATGGAATTCGTTAGTCAGGTAGAAACCGGTTTCGTTGATGATACGGAAATCTTCTTTACCAGGAAAATCAACTCCACCAGTTTGCTCTTCAACTATAATTTTAGCTAAGAAATCTGCCATCCCTTCTGAGAGACCACCGTATCCACTTTTTGTATCAGCGAAGGTAAGGTGCTGACCCATTAGACGATCCATTACACCGTGACCAAGTTCGTGCCAGATTGTTGGATTATCACGGGCCATATTCGGTGTCTCAGGACTATAAGTCGTAAAGTTAATCGTATTATCAGTATAAAAAGCATTATCTTTCATTCCGATATCAGGGTTGTAAAGGAAGGCATGGAAAGGATCAGTTGAAAGCTGTTTATCAGTGAAACCCATATTCGCCAGGGATTCCATGAGTGTTGTCACTGCATAATAAACCTGTGCTTCATCAGAACCGTTATTGATATATTCGGTAGGATTGTTATCAGCAAGTCTAACCGGAATACGGTTAAGAAGATCATCTTCTGAAGTAATCGTTTTACCGAACAAGCCACTTGTTGGTTTTCCAATATATCCAGCCCCTACTTTATTCCATTTAAACATGTGGTTAGTGCTGTTTTTCAAAGGGAAATTAATATTTCTGAAAGCAGCCTTGGCATCAGGATGAATCTGAATCGTAGTGAACTTACCTTGAAGAAGCATACCCGAAGAGACATCGTTACTCTTCACCGGTAACTTACTTACTAAATCGTAAATATCACGACGAACAGTGGCCTCAGAGAAGAAGCTATACATCTGCCCCACTTCTGAATCGGCCAGCACCGGGTGGTAGCGGTTTGAATTATAAACGCGAGTTAATCCCGCGAACGGTTCTTCGCCTCCATCAGGAATTTCAGTCTTGATATACTTAAGATCTCTAACTTCGAAAGGAAGAATTTCATGAGTTGTTTCAACTTCTTCATAGATTGGAAAAACGTTGGCCTTAATCGTATGAAACGCTTCTGCCTGAGGAAATTCGGTATAGGTTGAGTCGATAATCAAATTTTTAAGAAGAGAGACGCTGACACTATGGATACCACGACGGCCACGCACTTCCACTCGACGGACCAAATCTCCGTCAACCCACTTGTCGCTGAACTTCATACTAATTACAGAATTATCGGTATCGTGTTTTGCGACCTGGGCTTCAACCATATCGTTAATAGAATTTGCAAGTTGATTGGATTTTATCGCCGATGGTGAGAACTGAGCTCTGTCATACTTGGCTTCAAGCTTCCTAGCATTTTTTTGAGACTTTTCATCAAGATGCATTTCACCGAGAATCATTTCTCCGGTTTTAAGGTCAGTCCAGATTCTCACTGCAGTCTGGTCTACCGGAATGAGACTATTAGTCTGAACATACATTTTGAAATTTGAAGTCGCGAGATTTCTGTCTTCCACCAGAAGGAAAGTCTCTTCATCAAATGTGATATTGGTTTCAGCACTTGCTTTTGCAAGCATAGCGGAGATATTCGCCGGCATTTGGCCTTTGGTTAATTTTGCTTGGTAAGCATGGGCCACAGACGCAAAGGCCAGTGTGGCCAATAAAGCAGTTTTTTTCATAGAGTCTCCGCTGTTAGAATATGAACATACTGGTTGTAAGCCCAATAATGCACCAAGCCAATCTCAAAGATTTTAATCACGTCATGTTTACAGGGTTTTTGAAAAACATGTAGTAATTTCACGGGTCCAAACCATTCCTTTTACTCGGTGTATCGGTCGTCTTTTTTTCTCATTTCGAGGCTTTCTTGTTAGCATGATTGCACTTTCAGACTAAGAGGACTCACCATGGCCAAAATCAGCTACATCATTCACGCCAAACGCACACCCGTCGGTTCATTTGGAGGAGCTTTATCCTCTCTTCGAATTGATGACATGCTGGCAGAACTTTTCAAAGATTATGCAGCCAATGCCAAACATGATCTCAAAGAGATTTCAGATACCATCATCGGTTGTGCCAACCAGGCCGGAGAAGATAATCGAAACCTCGCACGCATGAGTCTGATGATCGCGGGTTACCCCTTTGAAGTTCCAGGAACTACCATCAACCGTCTTTGTGGATCCTCGCTGGATGCTGTAATGGATGCTCACGGAAGAATTCAAGCGGGTTTTGGTGATTGTTTTATCGCTGGTGGTGGCGAGAGCATGTCGCGGGCTCCTTATGTGATGTCGAAGGCCACTAATGCTTTTGATCGTGGACAGAAGATGTGGGATACGGCCTTGGGCTGGCGTTTTGAAAACCCAAAACTGGCCGAAAGATTTCCACTCCTGACGATGGGTGAAACAGCGGAAGAAGTTCAGAAGGTTCATAATATCTCGCGCGAAGATCAGGATAAGTTTGCACTGGCCTCCCATCAGAAAGCTGTAGCAGCTCAAGCCGCAGGCAAATTTAAAAATGAGATTCTTTCTCTAACGATCACTTCTAAAAAAGGTTCAGTTGTAATTGATAGTGACGAAGGTCCTAGGACCGATACTTCACTTGAAAAACTCGCTAAACTAAAACCAGCGTTTAAAAAAGACGGCACTGTAACGGCAGGAAATAGTTCTTCGATTAACGATGGCGCCAGTATGGTGGTTGTTTGTTCTGAGGAGTTTGTTAAACGTCATAACTTAAAACCGCTGGCGATGGTTACCGGTGGAGCCGTTCATGGTCTTCACCCCAACATCATGGGACTTGGTCCAGTTGGAGCAGTGAAGAGACTTTGCCAGAACTTTGGTTTCAAAGTGTCCGACTTTGATACCGTTGAATTGAATGAAGCCTTTGCTATGCAGGTTCTCGGAAGTCTAAAAGAATTAGAAATGGATGCTTCTCATATTAATAGAAACGGCGGATCCATTGCGATCGGACACCCATTGGGTGCTTCGGGAACAAGGATCCTCACAACTCTCATTCATCAAATGCAGCTTGATCCCAAGGCCCGCAAAGGTTTAGCGTCGATGTGCATTGGTGTTGGTCAGGGTATTGCCCTATCGGTGGAAAAATGTTGAGAAAGACTTTTACTCTTCTCCTTCTTTCGTTCAGTCTTTCAAGCTTTGCTTGCTGGAAAGTTGAAGGCCAATACAGTGTGGATGGTGAAGATTATAAGATTAATCAAAAAGTTGATCACGATAAAGAGTATTCATTTCCGATGGGCGCTTTTATTTTAAACATGACAGTCAGTTCAAAAGATAAAAAGCAAACAGTCGTATATGGGGTCCATGAAAAAAAAGGGACAGCGTTGACTTTAGTGACCAAGGGCAAAGAAGATCTTGAGATGAATAAATCAAAAGATATTTATGCCAAGGGTGAGAAAGATCAGCCGAACACCATTCTCACTTTAAAGTTGAGTGAAATCTAAAATAGAAATCAAAGTTAAACTGCAAGCAGTGAAGGGGTAATACATGAAAGAAATTAAATTATTTATTAATGGGGAATTTAAAACTTCAACCAAAGATTATACATCAATGAACCCAGCTAACGGTGAAGCCGTGGCGAAGGTTTATCTTCCTACGGAAAAAGACATCGACGCCGCCGTGGACGCTGCCGAAACTGCTTTCCATTCGCAAGAATGGAGAGGCATGGATCAGATTAAACGTGCTGAAATTCTCGAGGCCGTAGCTGAGAAATTAAAAGAAAGACGTGCTGAACTCACTGACTTAGAAGTGGCCGATTCTGGCTCAACTCTCCGTAAGGCAAAAGCCGACGTGAGTAATGCTGCCTCATATTTCAAAGTTCTCGCGGGACAACTGCGTAAGTTTCAATTTGAAGTTAAAGATGAGTCGGCTTCGCGTGCAGGATTTTCGGCTAACTACAAAGTGTATGAGCCAATTGGTGTTTGCGCTCAGATCATTCCTTGGAACTTCCCTCTCGTTATGGCAGCGTGGAAGTTAGGACCAGTCATTGCCTCTGGATGTACGACAGTTCTTAAAACAGCTCAAGAAACTCCGGTAACGGCTTCCATACTCGCCGAAATCTTAAAAGATGCGGGCCTTCCTAAAGGTGTAGTCAATATCATCACCGGTGGAGCAACAGAAGCTGAGTATCTTCTCGCTAATCCAAAAATTAAAAAAGTCGCCTTCACAGGTTCAACGAGTGTTGGTCGTAAGATCATGCAAGGAGCGAGCAAAAACCTTCAGAAGCTCTCTCTAGAACTGGGCGGAAAATCGGCGAACATTGTTCTTGATGATGCTGATCTATCAATTGCGGTTGATGGTGCCCTCTACGCTTTCCTTTATCACTCTGGTCAGGCTTGTGATTCGGGAACTCGCCTTTTTGTGGAAGAGTCAATCTATCTGCAATTTAAAGAAGCTCTGGTTAAACGAATCGCAGAAGTTAAAGTTGGTGTCCCTACGGATGCGACTACGGGCTTTGGCCCTGTGATCAATCAAAAACAATTTGATACGATCATGAATTATATTGCTGTCACTAAAAAAGAAGGTGGTAAACTACTTTACGGTGGCGAAAGAAAGACGGGTGCAGATTTTGATAAAGGCTATTACGTCCAGCCCACACTTTTTGAAGTGACGCCTGATAATACAATTTTCAATGAAGAGATTTTTGGACCAGTTCTTGCTATCACTCCAGTGAAAAACGAAGCCGAGGCCATCAAGCTCGCAAATAAATCAATCTATGGTCTCGCAGGGGCAGTGTGGTCTAAAAATCCAGAGCGCGCTAAAAAAGTAGCGAAACAACTTGAGACCGGGACAGTGTGGATTAATGAATACCACCTTCTCAATCCAGGAATGCCTTTCGGTGGCTACAAGCAATCGGGCGTGGGGCGCGAAATGGGAGAAGAGGGTCTTAAATCTTATCTCGAAGTTAAACACCTTTGGGTTTCTGACTGCAATGAAAGAGCTAAGAAGCCATGGTTTGACGTACTATTCTAGGGGAAACGAATGACTTTTAATGACTGTATTATCTTATTTGGCGGAACTTCTGAGGAGCGCATGGTTTCCGTAGCTTCAGGACAAAACCTGGCCTCTAAAATTCCAGAAGCAAAACTTTGGTTCTGGGGACAAGACGGAAGTGTAACAAAAATCAGTGGAGCTGAGCTCGCTCAGCATGAAAAGCCTTTTACTCATCAGTTTAAACCAGCAGGTGCTGTCACTTTTGCTAATATGACGGAAGCTTTGCCTGAGCTTAAAAACAAATTTGTGATTCTGGCCCTTCACGGAACAGAAGGCGAAGATGGAACACTTCAGAAATTTTTTGAAACTCACAATGTTCACTTTAGTGGAAGTGGATCAACGGCGAGTAGCCTCGCCTTTGATAAATTTCTCACCAAAGAACTCGCCAAGAAATTCGGAATCCCTGTAGCCGAAGATCTCGTGATTAAAGACTTTGGCCCGAGTAACCTCGCCAAGCTCGATGCTTTTTATAAAATACATAAAAAGATTGTGCTCAAGCCGCTCGCCAATGGTTCAAGCGTCGGACTATTCATTATTCACAATGAAGTTGAACTTCTTGAGGCCATCAACAAAATCAAAACCGGCACTCTCCACTATATTGCTGAGCCTTTTCTGGAGGGAAGAGAAATTACTGTTGGTGTTTGGGAAAAAAAGAAAGGTGAAGTCGTCTCACTTCCCTGTTCTGAAGTTCGCGTGATTAAAGGCCGTCAGTTTGATTATGAAGGAAAATATCTTGGATCGGGTGTCGAAGAAATCACTCCGGCCGACATTGGACCAGAACACACGAAAACTTGCCAAGAGATTGCTCTTAAAATTCATCAACTGGTGGGATGTAAGGGTTATTCTCGAACAGATATGATTTTGACGGATAAGGGACCTTTCATGCTTGAGATTAATACTCTTCCGGGACTATCGAAAGCTTCTTTCATTCCGCAACAGTTAACGGCGATGAATGTTCTTCTCAGAGACTTTTTTGCTGCTCAAATCTCACTCTAATAAGAAAGCCCACCTTTCGGTGGGCTAACTTTGTTCTAAAGGAAAATCAGAGACTAAAATTAACCGATAAGTTTAAGTGCGCCCTGTCCAGTCATGTTCGCTTGAGCAAGAACCGAAGTACCAGCAGCGTTAAGAATATCATTCTTAGCTTTAGTAGCAGTTGCTTCAGCGTAATCAACATCACGGATTCGTGAGTTAGCTGCTGACATGTTCTCGCCACTTACTTGCAAGTTGTTCGATGTAGATACCAAACGGTTCTGAATACCACCGAGGAAAGCTCGAAATCCAGAAACTTTTTCAATCGCAGAATCCACCGAAGCGAGTGACTCTTGTGATCCACCTTTAGTAGATACATCAAGTTCAGATACACCCAGGTTGTCCATTTTAGAATTCACTTGCTGAGCATCATATGAAATTCTATCTTGGAAGTCGTCGTTGTTTGTACCGATCTGGAAGTCATACTTTTCACCTTCACCATTCAACAGCTTTTTACCGTTGAATTCAGTTACTTGTGAGATACGTTCAAGTTCAAGCTTCAAGTTCTGGTATTCCATGTTAGTCATACTACGTTCAGCATCCCCAACAGTATCAGATGAGCTTTGCATGCCAAGTTCACGCATACGGGTAAGGATTGAAGACACTTCATTCAAGCCACCTTCAGCAGTTTGAACCATTGAAATACCATCGTTGGCGTTTCTGTCGGCTTGTTTTAATGAACGGATGTTGGCTTTTAATTTCTCAGAGATCGCGAGGCCTGCAGCATCGTCTGCCGACTTCGTGATTCGGTTACCAGAAGCAAGCTTTGCTAAGTTGCCTTCTGACTCTCTGCTGTTAATACTCAACGCACGTTGAGCAGAAATAGATGAGACGTTTGTGTTAATACGAAAACCCATGAAATCCTCCTTGGTTTTTTCACCTCATCAAATCCTTGATGATCAGTTCTCAACCCTGAGAGACTAGATAAGCTTCCGTGCTTAAGAGATACATTGTTTATTGTCTGACACTCTTGTGTTGGACAACTGACTAATCGGAGGCGTACAAACGAACTTAAGATAAATTTTGTTATTATTTATAGTTATTTTCGAGTAAAAAACCGACTGTTTTACTGCGAGTATTACACTAATTCGAGTAGTTAATGACTTCACAAGTCAGAGACCGACTGCTATGTTGAAGTAATGAACCTCTCAAACCCCATCTTAATAAGCGACCGAAGTGAAGATTTCAGGTCACTTCTTAGAGATATGCTCACCAAACATGGTTTTTTTCATGTTCTTGAAGCCGCTAATGAAGATGAAACTCTGCAAGCGATTAAACAGGAAAAAAAGCCTGTTTTCATTCTCATTCAGCAGGATGTTTTAGACGGGGAATTGATAGAAATTTTGTCTAAAAGAAAGAATTTTATCGTTATTGGTCAGCCTGATCAGCCGCAGACAGTAAATCTTGCAGCAAGATTAGGAGTGAAGCACATACTGAACTTCCCTTTTTCATCTCTCATTCTATTGGATAAAATCAGCGCGATTGCTCAATGATATTCTGAATACGGAAGATTGTTAATTCCCATCCACGATTTTAAATCAACTTCAACCTTCTCATCAAACTCTTCCAGCGTGTAATTGGTATCTTTCACCAGAATCTTTGCATAGGTCAACATGTTGCCATGATTCCATTGCCCAAGATCAAGGCTTACCATACGAGTCCACGTACCGGTATTAATGAAGGTCGTTCCATCATTAAAGATTCTCAGCGTAGGATTGTGAGTATGACCCACAATCAGCACACGTGACTCGGGATTTTTTTCAAAAAACTGTCGGGTAACTGATTCGAAATCCTGAAAAAGCTCAAGCTCGCGCATGAGATCCTGAATCACTTGTTTTAAACTCTTCTTCACTCGGTAAAAATGCCAGAATCGCACCATCATGAAGTAGTAAATATTCGAGAGGATAAATCTCAGTGTAAAGAATGTATCAAAGAGAATCCCATGAATAAGAAAGTGTTTAATAGGTCTCACGGCATTAATGAAACTACGCTCTTGTTTGTACTTATTAATGACATTGGTCACGTAGTAAGAACCCCAAGGTGGGACAAAGTACTTCTCCCCGCTCAGCGTTTCAATGACGGCATCTTCTTGGTCAAAATTATGAGCACGCTCATACTGATGACCGTGAAGAATACTTACGCCTTTAGTAGGCACATGGGTAGAAAGAGAATTGGTAAGGGTGATTTTGTAGGCATCATCTCCAAAATAGCTGATAAATTCTTTTTTCAAAGAATCAAAAACAAACTCAGCATCATGGTTACCAATAATATAAACGACTCTGTTATCTTGCTTTGAAAGAAAGAACTTCATGGCATCGAGCACACCCTTGTGGGCCTGCATGATAAGCTTGAGTTTTTCCATAGCGGCTTTTTCGCTCCAGAACTCGTCATCATAGTACTCAACATACGGGACCGCGAGGAAATCAAGAAAATCGCCATTGATCACGAGTTCTACCGGAACATTGCCGTAATCACCGGTGCAATAGTATTTCAAGAAATCGATAAGCTCATTGTCGTAATGAAAGTCTTCAAGGAAATTTCTTTTCCCTTTAATCATTTTACCCGCAGATAGATGCAGATCAGAAATGACAAGAATGACTTTTTGAACGTTATTCTTTTGATGGGATTTCATAAGCCTTTTTTCCAAAAATCAATTCTACTTCCTGAAACGCTGGACTTACCGGAATAAAAATTACCTGCGAAGGCGTCTTATTTTCTAACTCAACAGTTTCACTCGATCCGGGTTTAACTGAAACGAATTTAAGAATTTTTCCATTAGCAGTGAACTTCCCGATCTGGTCTGAAAGGGAACGGTTCTCAACAATAACAGAAAAAAGAGCGCGCTTAGTGACTGGTGTAATCACACTCATACTTCTGTCATTGATTTGAATGATGAAAGCTTCATTACTGGCCCCCTTTGCATTCAATGAAATTAATAATAAAAAAAACCATTTCATAGCATGATCCTTAAATCAGAAAGCTTTTTGATTTCATCACGGATCTTCGCGGCTTCTTCAAATCGAAGGCCCTGCGCCGATTCTTTCATCATTTGCTTTAACTCTTTAATTTTAGCATCAATTGCTTCAGGAGAAAGAGTCTCTTGAGATAATTCGCCCTTCCGACCTTTCTTGTCGGCTTTCTTGGTTCCTCTTAAGACTTCAATCACCCCTCCGCTCACCTTCTTGTTGATGGTCGTGGGACTTATGCCGTGCTGCTCATTATAGGCGATCTGCTTGATCCTTCTATCAGCGGTAATCTTCATGGCCTCCAGAATACTAGGAGTCTTTCTGAAGCCGTACAGAATAACTCTGCCCTCGGAATTTCGGGCCGCGCGACCTATAGTTTGAATGAGAGACCGGGTCGAACGAAGGAAACCTTCTTTATCCGCATCCAAAATTCCGACTAAGGCGACTTCAGGAATATCTAAACCTTCCCGTAATAAGTTAATCCCGACCAGAATATCAAACTCTCCTAAACGAAGATCTCTCAGGATCTCCATTCTTTCGAGGGTATCAATATCTGAGTGAAGATATTTAATTCTCATGCCGACACCACGATAAAAATCGGTCAGCTCTTCGGCCAACCGTTTAGTCAGCGTCGTAATGAGAACACGAAATCCCTGAGCAATGACTTTTTTAGCTTCAATCAGCATGTCATCAACCTGATTTTTAGCATCTTTAAATTCAATCAGAGGATCCAAAAGTCCCGTTGGACGAATGATCTGTTCAGCATACTCACCGCGAGTTTGTTCCAACTCATAATTGGCTGGAGTAGCAGATACAAAGAGAACCTGATCAAGTTTTGTTTCAAACTCTTGAAAATTTAAAGGCCTGTTATCCAGAGCACTCGGTAATCTAAAACCATAATCTACAAGGTTTTGTTTTCTGGCCCTATCACCTTTAAACATTCCTCCGACTTGGGGAATTGTTACGTGGGACTCATCTACAATCAAAAGAAAATCTTTTTTAAAATAATCAAGTAGGGTTGGTGGTGGTGAACCTGGAGCTGCACCAGTTAAATGCCGGGAGTAATTTTCAATGCCCGGACAAAACCCCATCTCATCCATCATCTCCAGATCAAGCAAAGTTCGCTGTTGAATGCGTTGTTTTTCAACCAGCTTCCCCTGCTCGTCCAATTCATTGATGCGTTCACGGAGCTCTATTTTGATATTTTCAACTGCGGATTTCGTTTTCTCACGCCCAACCACATAATGGGATTTAGGATAAATATCGATACGGTTAAGAGTCTGCATAACTTTTCCACGAAGCGGATCAACTATAGACAGACCATCAATCACGTCATCAAAAAACTCAATACGAACGACTTGAGATTCCTCATAGGCCGGAAAAACCTCAACTACATCTCCACGCACTCGGAATGTTCCGCGGTGAAAATCCATATCATTGCGCTGATATTGAACTTCGACCAAACGTTTGAGCAGCTCATCACGATCCATCTTGGTACCCGTAAAAAGGATTATTCTTTGATTGTAATATTCTTCCGGAGCACCAATTCCGTAAATACAGCTGACTGAAGCCACCACAATCACGTCTTCACGGTCAAACAGTGAGCGCGTCGCTGAGTGACGGAGCTTATCAATCTCATCGTTAATGGCCGAATCTTTCTCAATATAGGTGTCTGAACCAGGGACATAGGCTTCCGGCTGGTAATAGTCGTAGTAAGAAACAAAGTACTCTACAGCATTGTGCGGGAAGAACTCCCGAAATTCGGCAAACAGTTGGGCAGCGAGTGTTTTATTCGGGGCCATGATCAGCGTTTTCTTTCCTAAGTTCCTAATGATATTGGCCATGGCGAAGGTTTTACCTGATCCCGTGACACCTAAGAGGGTCTGAAATTTCTCGTGATTATCGAAAGCCTTGGTGAGTTGAGCAATCGCAGTTGGTTGGTCCCCGGTGGGAGAGAAATGGGACTCTAATTTGAATTTAGAATTAGTCATATTTTTGCTCTTGCCAAAAGGCTCTGTATGAATGAAATTAACTAGAAATCACTAGGATAATTTATGGATATGATGCTTCTTCGCATCAAACTATTTTTCCACGCTCTCAGCCGCCTAGTCTATCCTATTTTCCCTATTTTTAACTCTCATAAATTCAGTTTCACTCAGGAGAAGAATGATCAAGCATTTCCTATCGCTCTCTAATTTCTCGTCGACTGAAATCTCATCCCTTATAGATCGTGCCCAATTCTTTTTTCTTCAAAACCAAAATCCCGAAAAAGCCAACACCATCCTTAAAGACAAGATTGTGGCGAACATTTTTTATGAACCGAGTACTCGTACACGTTGTTCATTTGAAATTGCGGCGAAGAAGCTTGGCGCACACGTTCTCAATCTTCAACCGGAAAACTCCAGTGTGAAGAAAGGAGAGACGGTCTACGATACTCTGAAAACTCTTGAAAGCCTTGGCACTCATGCCATTATCCTTCGTCATCCCGATGACCATGTTTTTGAAGAAATCAAAGATAAGATTCATGTTCCCTTGATGAATGCTGGTGCTGGAAAGTTTGAACATCCCTCTCAAGGATTGCTCGATCTGCTGACTCTTAAGCAGGAATTCGGAAAACTTGAAGGATTAAAAGTTGCTGTCTGTGGGGATATTAAACATTCCCGTGTAGCAGGCTCACTCATGGTGGCCGCAGAAAAATTCGGTATGGAAATTTTCCTGACAGGTCCTGAAAGTCTTCTCCCAAAACGTTCAGAAAGCTATATTAAACATGCTAAGCTCGATGATGTTCTTCCGATGGTCGATGCTGTGATGATGTTACGAATCCAGCTTGAGCGTCACGAGTCTCTCGAACTGGATCCGGATTCGTACCACAAGCAATTTGGAATGAGTATTGAACGTGCAAGTAGAATTCAAAAGCACGCCATCATTTTGCACCCTGGTCCTTTTAATCGCGGCGTAGAACTTTCGGATGAAATTGTTGAGCATCCTCAGTCACGCATTTTTAAACAAATGAGTAATGGGGTCTTCGCCCGTATGGCGATCCTCGAACATGTTATAAAGGGTCAAAAATGAAAAAAATTAAGCTCGTCCTTGAGACCGGTGAGGAGTTCATTGGTGAATCCATCGGCTACGAACTTGAGCATGTCTATTCACTGGGTGAATTAGTTTTCAACACCAGTATGACCGGCTACCAAGAAATTCTTTCAGATCCTTCGTACTGCGACCAAATGGTTGTGATGACTTTTCCTTTAATTGGAAACTACGGCGTGAACAAAGATGATTTTGAATCTCTTTCTCCCGCGCTGAAAGGTTTAATCGTAAGAGAGTGTCCAATGGAGGGCTCAAACTTCCGCAACGAGTACTCCCTTCGCGAACTTCTCGTTAAATTTAAAATCCCTGGAATTGCAGGCCTTGATACTCGCGCCCTCACAAAAAAGATTCGTGAGCGTGGTGTGATGAAAGCGGTTCTCGCTCCTGAGAATTACCCCACTCATAATATTTCTTTAATTCTTTCTCGCCCGATGGGAACTGATCAGATTGCCCGAGTTTCAACGAAGGGACCGATTCACTTCCCGGGTGAAGGAAAAAGAATTGTGATGATGGATTTCGGATATAAGAAAAACATTCTGCGCTCACTGATGAATAGAAAGTGCGATGTAGTGGTTGTTCCTTGGAACTCAAGTTTTGAATCCATTCAGAGTTACCGCCCACACGGAATTCTTCTTTCAAACGGTCCGGGAAATCCTAAAGACGTACCAGAAGTACTTCCCGTCATACGTGAACTTCAAAAAACTTATGCGATGTTTTCAATCTGCATGGGCCACCAGCTTTTTGCTCTGGCCAATGGTGCGGACACTGAAAAATTAAAGTTCGGTCACCGCGGAGCAAACCATCCGGTTAAGGATCTTTCAAAAAACAAAGTCTACATGAGTTCTCAGAACCATGGTTACTCTGTGATTGATTCAACTGTTAAGAATTCTGATCTTGAAGTGACTCAGATCAATATCAACGACAACACTGTTGAGGGTCTGAAACATAAAAAATATCCGGCCTTCTCTGTGCAATACCATCCGGAAGCCTGTCCAGGTCCGGAAGATACTAACTGGTTGTTTGATGACTTTTTAGCGAGCATAAGGAATTAACATGGGACTTCATAAACATTTAAAAAAAGTTCTCGTCATTGGTTCAGGCCCGATCGTTATCGGTCAGGCTGCAGAATTTGATTATTCTGGAACGCAAGCTGTGAAATCCCTGATTGAAGAAGGTGTAGAAGTTGTTTTGGTCAACTCTAACCCTGCCACGATCATGACGGATAAAGAAACGGCCCACAAGGTTTACATCGAACCCCTCACGACCGAATTTATTCTCAAAATTATTCACAAAGAAAAACCAGATGGTCTTCTTCCTACTCTCGGTGGTCAGACTGCTCTGAACCTCGCGGTTAAACTTGAAGAAGAAGGTCACTTGAAACGTCTGGGAGTTCAACTACTCGGATGCCGTGTGGATACAATTCAAAAAGCCGAAGACAGAAAACTCTTTAAAGAACTGATGCAGGAAATTGGTGAGCCAGTTCCTGAAAGTAGAATTGTAACGACCGTCCAGGAAGCCTTGGATTTCGCAAATAAGATTGGGTATCCCCTGATTGTTCGCCCGGCCTACACATTAGGCGGAACGGGCGGCGGTATTGCGCTCATGGAGTCTGAGCTGATTGCGACGACGACTTCAGGTCTTAATGCTTCTCCCATCCAACAGTGCTTGATTGAAAGATCAATCGCTGGATTTAAAGAAGTTGAGTATGAAGTGATCCGCGACAGCAACGATAACTGTATCATCGTGTGTAACATGGAAAATATCGATCCGGTAGGAGTCCATACTGGTGACTCTATCGTGGTTGCTCCAAGTCAGACTCTCAGTGATAAAGAGTATCAGATGCTGAGAAGTTCAGCGCTCAAGATTATCCGTTCTCTGAAAATCGAAGGTGGATGTAACGTTCAATACGCTCTTGATGCAGATTCATTCCAATATTATGTGATTGAAGTAAATCCACGTGTCTCAAGATCATCGGCGCTCGCTTCAAAAGCAACGGGATACCCGATTGCGAAGATAGCAGCGAAGATTGCCATCGGTTTTACTCTCGATGAGATCATTAACCCGATTACCAAAAAAACTTTTGCTTGTTTTGAGCCAGCTCTGGATTATGTTGTTTCAAAAATTCCTCGCTTTCCGTTTGATAAATTCGTTACGGCCAATCGCCGTCTCGGTACTCAAATGAAGGCAACAGGTGAAGTGATGGCCCTCGGTCGTACTTATGAAGAATCTCTCTTAAAAGCCGTTCGTGGCCTTGAAACCGGACTCTGTCATCTTGAACTCCCTACATTCAAAGACAAGACTCTTCCAGAAATCGTGGCAAAGATCATGTGCCAGGATGATGAGCGTTTGTTTGCCATCTCCGAAGCAATGAGAAAAGGCATGACTGCCAAAGAGATCAATGAGAAGACAAAAATTGATATGTTCTTCCTGTCAAAAATTTCCAACATCATCGGGATGGAGAACAAACTTGTCGTAGCGAAAAACGATACGACCGTTCTTCTGGATTCAAAAAAAATGGGATTCTCTGATAAGATGATCGCGCGTTTATGGAATACTGATGAAGACGAGATTTATAACTTCAGAAAGAAAAACGGTATCACTCCTGTTTATAAAATGGTTGATACTTGTGCCGGAGAATTTGAATCCTCTACTCCTTACTATTACTCATCATATGAGACAGAAGATGAAGTTCTGGAATCCTCTAAGAAAAAAGTGGTGGTTCTAGGATCTGGCCCGATTAGAATCGGTCAGGGGATTGAATTTGACTACGCTACTGTTCACGCTATCGATGCTATCCGCTCAATGGGTTATGAGGCGATTGTCATTAACAACAACCCTGAAACGGTTTCTACTGATTTCAATATCTCAGACAGACTCTATTTTGAGCCTCTGACACTGGAAGACGTAACCCACGTCATTGATCGTGAACAACCAATCGGTGTGATCGTTCAGTTCGGTGGCCAGACGGCGATTAATCTTGCAGGCCCTCTTTCTAAACGTGGTGTTAAGATTCTTGGAACATCCATTGATGATATCGACCGCGCTGAAGATAGAAGAAAATTTGAGGCCCTCCTTCGCCAATTAGAAATTGCTCAACCTCTGGGTTGTACCGTGACTTCGATGAACGAAGCCGTAGAAAAATCCGCCCACCTTGGTTTCCCAGTTATCGTCAGACCATCATATGTGATCGGTGGGCGCGCGATGGAGATTGTCTATTCGGAAGCTGAGCTTTTGGATTATATGAAACGAAATGTTCAAATCAATAATGATCATCCGGTTTTAATTGATCGTTATATGATTGGTCGTGAAATGGAAGTAGACGCGATTTGTGATGGGGAGACTGTCTTTATCCCAGGAATCATGGAACACATTGAAAAGGCCGGAGTTCACTCTGGAGATTCGATTGCGGTTTATCCTCCGCAGACTGTGGGTCAAGATATCCAAGACCGTTTATCAGCAACAACTATTTCGATTTCTAAAGCTCTTAACATTAAAGGCCTCATTAATATTCAGTTCGTCATTTTCAAAGGCGATGTATTCGTTCTTGAAGTGAATCCTCGTTCATCAAGAACCATTCCTTTCCTTTCGAAAGTTACCGGGGTTCAAATGGCTAAAGTCGCCACACGGGCCATCATGGGTGAGAGCTTAATCAAGCAAGGCTACTTCCACGGAACACTTAAAGCTAAAGATGATATCGCAGTGAAAGCTCCGGTCTTCTCTTTTGCCAAACTCTCTGACGTCGAAATTGCCCTCGGTCCAGAGATGAAATCAACTGGTGAAGTAATGGGGAAAGATAAGGTGTTTGAAAAAGCTCTTCATAAAGCCTTTGTGGCCGCAGGAGTCGTTATTCCAAATTCGGGAACCATCCTTGCAACGATTAGTGATATGGATAAGGCCGAAGCCGTAGAAATCTTCAAACGCTTCCATAGAATTGGCTTTGATTTCATTGCAACTGAAGGAACAGCGAAACTTTTGAAAGATGCAGGAATCTCAGTCAGAACAGTGGCCAAAATTGGCCAAGAAGAAAATGATATTATCAAAGAGATCCGCTCTGGCCGAGTTTCTCTTGTGATTAATACGATCTCAGGCGGCAAAAACGTTGAGTCGGATGGATTTAAGATGAGAAGAACAGCGGTTGAACGCGGACTTCTTTGTCTTACATCTTTAGATACGACAGAAGCCTTACTCAAAACCATTGAAAGAAACACTTACACAATGGAGCCTCTGTCTTGATACCTGCTCATAAAATCATCGTGGCCCTTGATACCCAAGATCCAATAAAACTGGCAGGACTTTTTAAAAGTCTTAAGGGCCTCGATGTTTGGGTTAAGGTAGGTATGGAGATTTTCTACTCGATTGGCACAAAATCGATTCTTGAAGCAAAGGATAATGGCTTCAAGGTTTTTTTAGATTTAAAGCTTCACGATATTCCTAATACTGTTGGGCAGGCAATGAAGTCTCTTAATCACCTTCCTATCGACATGGTGAATGTTCACGCGGCCGGTGGATCAGAGATGATGAAAAAAGCGGCAGTTGGTCTTAAAACCAAGGCTAACTCCCCTCTTCTCATTGCGGTCACTCAACTCACAAGCACAACTGAGGCCCAGATGCAGTCTGAGCAACGTATCCCAGGTGATCTTCTTGAAAGTGTAGTGAACTACGCCAAGCTCGCCAAAGAAAGCGGCTGCGATGGTGTTGTTTCATCCCCTCTTGAAGTTCAGGCGATTAAACTCATCTGTGGTTCAAAATTTATAACTGTGACACCAGGCATTCGCCCAGCAGGGGCCAATCTTCAAGATCAGAAAAGAGTTACAACTCCAATGGATGCTTTAAGACTAGGCACAGATTTTATGGTGATTGGTCGTCCTATTACTGAATCTGATAACCCTCGCGCGGCCCTAGAAAAAATCTTGAAGGGAGAATAAATGAATACTGAAACTGCGGTGGCAAAACTTCTTCTGAAAGAAAAAGCCGTCTTCCTCAGACCAGAAGATCCCTTTACTTGGGCTTCAGGAATCAAATCTCCTGTTTACTGTGACAACCGCCTCCTTATCTCAACCGTTGAGTCTCGTGAAATCATCGTTAAAGCCTTTGCCGATGCCATCCGTCCGATGAATGTTCAGTGTATCGCAGGAACGGCCACTGCTGGCATTCCCTGGGCAGCTTTTATCGCTATGGAACTAAAACTCCCCATGATTTACGTTCGAAGTTCTTCTAAGGATCATGGCCGACAAAATGCCGTGGAAGGCTATGCAGCTCCTGGGACTAAAATGGTCTTAATTGAAGATCTTATTTCAACCGGTAAGAGTTCTATCGCTGCTGCCCAAAGATTACAGGAAGCTGCGCTCGTGGTTGATACCGTGATCAGTATTTTCTCGTATGGATTCAAAGAAGCTGGTGACGTATTCAAAGCTGCCGGTTTAAAATTTCATTCACT